>JAZSAP010000058.1:0-49004 GCA_045601925.1 Lawsonibacter sp. | reverse complement strand
TGTGGGCATCACTGCGGGCGCCTCCACGCCCGAGTGGATAATAAAGGAGGTCTGTAACAAAATGAGCGAAGAAATCATGGAGATCGAAAAATCCTTTGCGGAGCTGCTGGAGGAGTCGATCAAAACTTTAAATACGGGGGATAAGGTTACTGGTACCGTCGTGGCTATCACGCCGACCGAGATTCAGGTTGAGCTGGGCATCAAGTATCCCGGTTACATCCCCGTTGACGAGTTTTCCGACGATCCCTCCGTCAAGGTCGAGGAGCAGGTGAAGGTCGGCGACGAGATCGAGACCTACGTGATTCTGGTCAGCGACCGTGACTGCATGGTCAAGCTGTCCAAGAAGCGCCTTGACATGGTCAAGGGCTGGGAAGAGGTCGAGGCCGCTGTCGAGAACAAGACCGTCATGGAAGGCGTTGTTACCGAGGAGAACAAGGGCGGCGTCGTGGTGTCCGTTAAGGGCGTGCGCGTGTTTGTTCCCGCTTCCCAGACCGGTCTGCCCCGCGATGCCGAGATGAGCCAGCTGCTCAAGCAGAAGGTTCGCCTGCGCATTACCGAGGTCAACCGTGCCCGCCGCCGCGTGGTAGGTTCCATCCGCGCCGTGGCTGCCGAGGAGCGTGCTGCCATCGCTGCCAAGGTTTGGGAGGAGATCGAGGAGGGCAAGCGCTACAGCGGCGTTGTCAAGTCCCTGACTTCTTACGGTGCTTTCGTTGACATCGGCGGCGTGGACGGTATGGTCCACATCTCCGAGCTGTCCTGGAGCCGCATCAAGCACCCCTCCGAGGCTGTTTCCGTTGGCGACAGCGTTGAGGTGTACGTCATTTCCGCCGACAAGGAAAAGAAGAAGATCTCTCTGGGTGTGAAGGATCACGCCGAGGATCCCTGGGCCAAGTTCACTGCCGCTTACGAGGTTGGCAGCGTTGCCGAGGTCAAGGTGGTCAAGCTGATGGACTTCGGCGCCTTTGCCGAGATCGTTCCCGGCGTTGACGGCCTGATCCATATCTCCCAGATCGCGGATCACCGCATCGAGAAGCCCGGTGATGTTCTGGCTGAGGGCCAGACTGTCGAGGCCAAGATCACCGACATCGACATGGAGAAGAAGAAGGTCTCCCTGTCCATCCGTGCCCTGATCGAGGTCGTTGAGGCTCCTGTTGAGGAGGCTGTCGAGGCCGCCGAGGAGACCGAGGCCTAAATTGATTTGCCAAACCGGGCGCCGGCATTGCCGGCGCCCGGTTTTCATTCATATAACAGGAAAAAATAGAAAAAAACGGAAAATGAAATCTTGCCGCAAACGACAAAATGTGATATAATCGAAAAAATAGTAGCATTATATCATTGCAGTACCGTAACGGAGGTGGGAGTATGTTTTGCGTTGGTGATAAGATCGTGCATCCTATGCACGGTGCCGGCGTTGTGGAGAACATCGTTGAAAATAAAATCGACGGTGTGGTCCGGGAATACTATGTCATGCGCCTGCCTGTACGTGCCATGGTCGTGATGATCCCCACTCACAACTGCCTTGAGATCGGCGTGCGCCCCATTGCGGACCTGCAGCAGGCGCAGCGGATTTTGGAGGGACTTCCCAGCGTTCAGGCAGAAGTGGAACAGAACTGGAATCGCCGCTACCGCGAGAATATGGAGCGCCTGAAAAGCGGAAATCTGCTGGAGGTTGCCAAGGTCATCAAGGCGTTGATGGTCCGGGATACCGAGCGCGGTCTTTCCAATGGCGAGCGGAAAATGCTGCATTCCGCCAAAGAGATCCTGGTGTCCGAGCTGGTGTTGGCGCTGGATGCCGACTACGATACTGTCGAGGCAAAGGTTACTGCGGCTTTGTCCCAATAAGCTGAAAAAGGAGCCGGATGGCTCCTTTTTTGCAGGAGGAAACGGGTATGTTGGGTTTTCTTTCAAAACTGAAACAGAATAAAAAGACGGAAATCTGCTCGGTCGTGGTGGTGGCCGCCGGCAGCGCACGCAGGATGGAGGGCATCGACAAAATCATGGCGCGGTTGGGTGGCGTGCCCATCCTTGCCCGCACCCTGCAGGTGTTTCAAAACTGCGATGAAGTGCATGAAATCGTGATCGTGACTCGGGAAGAGCTGCTGGAAGATATTAGCGAGCTCTGTAAAGTATATAAGCTTGACAAGGTTTCGTCTGCAGTGGTTGGCGGGGCAGAACGTGTGCTTTCTGTGCGCGAGGGACTGCGGCAGGTCCGCAAGGATGCGGACTTGATCGCCATTCACGACGGTGCCCGGCCCTTCCTGTCAAAGCAGGTGCTTGACGACGTGCTGCGGCAGGCGAAGTTGTCCGGTGCGGCGGCACCCGCCGTTCCGGTGAACGATACCATCAAACAGGTGGACGAAGGCGAATTAGTCTGTGCCACGGTGGATCGCAGCTGTCTGCGTGCGGTGCAGACGCCGCAGGTGTTTCAGGCGGACCTGATTCGTGCCGCGATTGAAAAAGCGGTGGGTGAAGCTGCGGCGGTAACGGACGACTGCTCCGCGGTGGAGCGCATTGGAATGAAGGTCGTTCTCACGCCGGGTTCCCGTGAGAATATCAAAGTGACCACGCCCTTTGACATGGTGCTTGGTCAGGCGATTTTGGACGCGAGAGGGGAATGAACAATGTTTCGGATCGGACATGGATATGACGTACATCGCCTGGTTACCGAGCGAAAGTTAATTTTAGGCGGGGTGGAGGTCCCTTATGAGTTTGGTCTGCTGGGGCATTCCGACGCAGATGTGCTGACACACGCGGTCATGGATGCGCTTTTGGGGGCTGCAGCTTTGGGAGACATTGGAAAGCATTTTCCCGATACCGACCCAGCCTATAAGGGAGCAGACAGCCTGAAATTGCTGGATCATGTGATGGAACTGCTGGCGCAGAATGGCTGGCGGGTGGGCAATGTGGATGCAACGATCGTGGCACAGCGGCCCAAACTGGCGGCATTTCTGCCGGGCATGAAGGAAAATCTGGCTGCGCGCATGAATGTGGATCCCGGACAGGTCAACGTGAAGGCTACCACGGAAGAAAAACTCGGCTTCACCGGGGCGGGCGAGGGTATGGCGGTCCATGCTGTAGCCTTGCTGGAAAAAGTGAATCACTAAGAGAAGGGCGGAGCCAAACGGCTCCGTCCTTTTTGTGTGTCGGGCATTTGGGCGGCGCATAAGATGGTCTATGAGGGATCATTGCCAGGAAAGGACGGGATCGGGATGGTCAACTACCTCATTTTGTGCCGTTCGCTGACCTACGCGCAGCGCTCGGCATCTGTTTTGGAACGGGCGGGGATATCTGCCCGGGTCATACGCTGCCCCAAAGCGATTTCCACGGAGGGGTGCAGCCATTGTGTTAAAATAAGTAACCGCGCTCTAGACCGGGCGTTTGCCAACCTGCTCCAAGCCGGCCTGGAGCCAAAGCGCGTATTTGAAAGTGATGGCGCAGGCGGGTTTGAGGAGGTTCTATTGCCATGATTTATTTAGACAGCGCGGCCACTACCATGCAAAAACCTAAAAGTGTTACGCAGGCGGTGGTCCGCGCCATGCAGAACATGGCAAGCCCCGGGCGGGGGAGTCACCGTGCTGCAGAGCTGGCGGCGAAGGTGGCTTACGCCTGTCGTGAGGAGGCAGCACAACTGTTTGGAATCGATGATCCGGCCCAGGTGGTGTTTACGTTTAACGCAACCCACGCTCTGAATCTTGCCATCAAGTCTTTGGTCAAACCGGGGGATACCGTTGTCGTTTCCGGGTATGAACACAATGCGGTCACCCGCCCGCTTCATGCCATTGGTCAGGTGGAAATCCGGGTGGCGGACGGAGCATTATTCCAGCCACAGGAGATGCTTGCGCGATTTGAGCAACTGGTAACGCAGGAGGTATCCTGCGTTATCTGCACGCATATGTCCAACGTATTCGGTTATATTCTGCCCATGGAGGAAATCGCAGCACTTTGTCGGCGCAGGAATGTGCCGCTGATCGTGGATGCATCCCAATCGGCCGGCTGTGTGCCGGTAAACGCCAGGCGCTGGGGCGCGGCGTTCGTTGCCATGCCCGGACACAAGGGACTATATGGCCCTCAGGGGACAGGGCTGCTGCTGTGCGGTGTGCCCGTCCGGACGCTGATGGAAGGCGGGACGGGAAGTGATTCCGCGGTACAGGCGATGCCCGATTACCTGCCGGACCGCCTGGAGGCGGGCACGCACAATGTACCGGGTCTTGCGGGCCTGCTGGAAGGAATGCGATTCGTGCGCCGCAGGGGTGTTGAGCAAATTGGCCGGCATGAAACCGGACTGAGCAGATGGGTAGCAAGCGAGCTCGCACAAATCCCCGGTGTTCGCGTCTATGAACAGGGGAGAGGAGCGACGTGCCGCGGGGGAGTTTTGTCCTTTTGGTCGGAGCGCTGTGACAGCGAGGAACTCGGGCAGCGGCTGGGAGCGTTCGGGTTTGCGGTCAGGAGCGGTCTGCACTGCGCGCCGCTGGCCCATGCCACGGCAGGAACATTTGAGACGGGTACGGTCCGAGTGAGCTTTTCGGCGTTTAATACAGAGCGTGAGGCGGCACAATTCATCCGCACGGCAGCACGTATCATGGCATGAAAAGGCAGCGCCGCCGCAGTCCGGAACACGGGGCTGCGGCGGTTGTTTTTTTGCAGAGCCAAAACGAAAAAAATACCGCAGTTTCAAGGGGTGAACGCTTGCTATTTTTGGTTTCTTATTGTATAATGTATCCGTATAGTTTTATTTTGCCAAAATGCGTACACAACAGGAAAGCGAGGGGTTACGATGCAGGTGGTTGTTCGATTCTTTGAAACCATTTTCGGTGTCATTCGTATCAGTGACATACTTGATGTTGCCATCCTGTCCGTTTTTATCTACAAGCTGATCTGGATGACCAGAAAAAACAGCTTCGGTCGCGTTTTGAAGGGTGTGGGCGTGCTGTTGGTGATTATGGCGCTTGCCTCCGTGCTGAAATTGTACGCCGTTAGCTACCTGTTTAACATCGTGATCGACTGGGGCGTTCTGGCACTGGTGGTTATTTTCCAGCCGGAAATTCGGCGCCTGTTGGAACGGGTTGGCGACAGCCGGGTCTTTACCGCGCTGTTTTCCTCCCAGGTGCGCGACCTGAACGCGGTTGAGCACGCGATCCAGCAGACGGTAGAGGCTTACGAACAGATGTCCCGGGACAAGGTGGGCGCTTTGATGGTGTTTGAGCGGCAGAACCATCTTGATGATGTGATCAAGACGGGTACGGCGCTGGATGCCGTTGCCAGTACGGAGCTGCTGAAGAACATATTCTGGAACAAAGCGCCCCTTCACGACGGCGCGGTGATCGTGCGCAACGGCAGAATTGTTGGTGCGGGCTGCATGCTCCCGCTGTCCGGCAACGTGAATCTCAGCCGGGATCTGGGTATGCGCCATCGGGCCGGAATCGGTATCAGTGAACACTCTGATGCAGTGGTTGCCATCGTATCGGAGGAAACCGGGTCCATTTCCGTTGCTGTGGGCGGCATGCTCAAGCGGCATCTTGCGCCGGAAACCTTCAAGCGACTGTTGGAAAACGAGCTTTTGACCAAAGAGGAAACCGAGAACGTGAACGTACTGAGCCTGATTTCCTCGCTGCTTAAACGCAGCAGAAAGGGGGACGAGCAGGATGAAGCGGATTAAGGAAAGCAAGTGGGTCTACATCCTGCTGTCCGTGCTGATTGCCACCACGCTGTGGCTTTTTGTCCGCATGGACGAGGATCCGGAAATGGAAAACCGGGAGCGGAATATTCCCGTCGTTACCTCCGGCGAGCGCGTGCTGGAGACCCAGGGTCTTATGATAGATCAGATACTGCCCGCAGAGGTTACCCTGATCTGGCAGGGCAACTGGCGCGAAGTCAGCCAGCTCAGTCGTGACAACGTCAGCGTCAGCGTTGATGTGTCCAAAATCACCGAACCGGGTGAATATGAACTTGAATTTGTCCCCAATTACCCTGCGACGGTGGCGACGTCGGCGGTGTCTCTCCAAAGCAGCATACCGCAGACGGTAAGGGTCACGGTGTCCAAGATTTATTCCAAACCCATGGACATTCAGCCTGTATTTAAGGGCAGTGTGGAGGACGGTTACCAGGCCGGCGAGTTTATCGTGGAGCCGGAGCAGGTGCAGATCAGCGGCACGCAGGAAAAGGTGGATAGCATCCACCGTGTGCAGGTCGTGCTGGAGCAGAAGAAGATGAAGGAAAGTTTTTCCGGCGAGCTGGAGCTGCAGTTCCTTGACGAAAACGGAAAAACGGTCGATACCGCGGGCCTTCGCCTGAGTGCCGAGCGGGCCAGCGTGTATATGCCGATCGTGGTGATGAAAGATGTTCCGCTTACGGTTGATTTTATTGCCGGCGGCGGGGCTACTGCGGACAACATCAAGTATACCATCGAGCCTGCGGCGGTCACGCTGTCCGGTCCGGAAGAGGTTTTGGAACATCTTGACCGTATCACGCTGGGCAGCATCGACCTGGCGCAGGTGGTTGGTGACTATATCAACGAGTATCCCATTTATCTGTCCGCGGGACTGGTGAACATCAGCGGAACCGACACGGCGCAGGTCCATGTTTCGGTGAGCGGCCTGGTCACCAAGACCGTGGAAGTGGAGAACATCGAACTGACCAACGTTCCCAAAGGCTACAAAGCTGCGCTGGTTACGCAGAAGCGCACCATTACCCTGCGTGGCACTCAACAGGCGCTGAACAAAGTCCTTTTGCCTCAGATCCGCATGGTGGCAGACTTGTCCGAGCTGGCCGCGACCGGCTCCTATAACGTTCCGGTCACAGTCTATCTATATGCCGGAAGTGACGTGGGTGTGATCGGGCAGAACAACGTGGTTGTCAAGCTGACCCGCGGCTGATCTGCGGAAGGAGAGAGCGCCCATGATGCAAACGGCAGTTGTGAAGCGGATCTTGTCTGCGGGTATTGCTGAAGTGTCTTTGATGCGGCAGATGGAATGCGGCCTTACCTGTACAAACTGCGAGGCCTGCCCGCAGAAACCAACGCGCGAGCTGCTGGCTTTGGCAGAAAACTGTGTGGGTGCGAACGTCGGCGATGTGGTCCGGGTCCGGCCCAACAGCCGCGGTGCGTCCGGTGCGGCGGTGCTTGTTTGCGTGCTGCCCTGTGTGGGATTGGTTGCCGGCTACATGTTGGCTGAACTGCTTGGCGGGTCCCAGGGGATCTGCATTGCTGCCGCATTTGGCGGCCTTGTGGCCGGATTTCTGCCGGCGGTACTTGTAGACCGTGCCGCTGCCGGAAAGAATAAACCGGAATTTACCATCGTTTCCCTTGGGAGGTGAGGGCGTATCTTCGGGTATGTACGGCCCCTGCGCGGGGAACTGAAATGCAAGGACATTGACCTGTATCGGGCCACCTACTGCGGTCTGTGCCGCACACTGCGTCGGCGCTGCGGTATCGTGGCACCCATGATACTCAACTATGATTTTGCCTTTCTTGCCGTGCTGCTGGCACCAAGGGACGGGGAGCGGGTGACGTGCAGGCATCGCTGCCATGTTGTTCCCACAAAGCGCAGTATGTGCGAGCAGTCGCCGGCCCTGGAGCAGGCGGCGGACGCCAGCGTGATCCTGACCTATTGGCAGTTGGAGGACAAAGTCCGCGACGAAAAAGGGTTTGCCCGGCTGAAGGCTGCCATCGCAAAGGCGCTGCTCGGCGGCGCCTATGGCAGGGCCGCCGCCCGGCGGGCCGAGTTTGATCGTGCCGTTTGCAGCCGGTTGGAGGAACTCCATCGGCTGGAGAAGGAAAGCTGCCCCTCGATCGACAGACCGGCAGACACCTTTGCAAGGCTCCTGGCGGCGGCAGCCCCCGCCCGGGAAGACCCGGGGCAGCAGCGGGCCATGGATCAGCTGCTGTATCATCTTGGCCGCTGGATCTATCTTGTGGATGCCAGGGACGACCTGGAAGAGGACCGAAAGTCCGGCAGCTACAACCCCATTGCGTTGCGCTGGGGAGATGCTCCGGCGGATGAGGAACTGGAATTGACGCTGACGCACTCGATCTCACTCATGCGGTCTGCGGCGGCTCTTTTGGACTTTGGCAGACAGACGGATCTGGTCGATAACGTGTTGAATTTCGGACTTCCGGCAGTGCAGAAAGCGGTGCTTTCCGGACAATGGAAGCAAATACAAAAACAGAAGATTTGGAGTAACAAAGCATGAATGATCCCTACAGCGTGCTGGGCGTGGACCCGAGCGCCAGCGACGAGGAAATCAAGCGCGCCTACCGGGAACTGGCACGGAAGTACCACCCGGACAACTATCAGAATAATCCTCTTGCCGACCTGGCGGAGGAAAAGATGAAAGCCGTGAATGAGGCGTACGATGCCATTCAGAAGCAGCGGCAGGAGGGAGCGGGCGCATACAGCTCGCATTCCTCTTCTTACGGTTCATCGGCAGGCGGAAATCCGGTCTTTGCCCGCATCCGCGGTGCCATTTCCGCAGGTGATCTGCAGCTTGCCGACAAGCTGTTGAACGAGATCGCAGATCACAGTGCCGAGTGGCATTTCCTCAGCGGTGCGGTGGCCTATCGGCGCGGCTGGCTGGATGAGGCCAGGCAGCATTATCAGATCGCCTGTCAGCTTGACCCGAACAACATGGAATACCGCCGCGCCCTTGCCATGATGAACAATGCCGGCGGCGGGTTTTCGCCCTACGGCACGGCGGGCAGCATGTCCGATTGCTGCACGACCTATCTGTGTCTGCGGTGCCTGTGTCCCTGTGACGGCGGCCTGTTCTGTTGAGGATAAAGAAAAAGAGGAAGTGTGATCATGGTCAAAAGCATGACCGGCTACGGCCGGGGAGAGGCTGTGCTGAACGGTCGCTCCATTATTGTAGAAGTTCGTTCGGTCAACAATCGCTATCTGGATTGTACCGTTAAACTGCCCCGGCTGTATATCTTCGCCGAGGATGCCATCAAGACCCGGGTGCAGAATGCAATTTCCCGCGGTAAGGTGGATGTGTTTGTCAGCCTGGACAACGCCGAGGCGGAGGAGGTTGTGATCTCCGTCAACAAGCCTGTGGCGGACAGCTATTTTGCTGCACTGACCGCCCTGCGCGATCAGTATCAGCTGCGGGACGATATTTCCGTTTCGTTGCTTGCCAAATTCCAGGACGTGCTGCTGGTGGAAAAGAGCCAGGAGGATATGGAGGCTGTGGCGGCTGACATCTGCACGGTGCTGGACATGGCTCTGATTGACTATACCGATATGCGCGCCCGCGAGGGCGAAAAGCTGGCCGAGGACGTGCGTGAGCGAGCCAACACCATCAAGGGCCTGCTGGCCAAGGTGGAGGAACGTTCGCCCAAGACGGTGTCCGAGTACCGCGCCAAGCTGGAGGCGCGTATGCGCGACGTGCTTGCCAATACCCAGCTGGATGAAAGCCGGATCTTGACCGAGGCGGCCATCTTTGCCGACAAGGTCGCCGTGGACGAGGAGACGGTCCGCCTGCACAGCCATCTGGAACAGCTGGACGATATGCTGGCCAGCGGCGTTCCCGTGGGCAGAAAGCTGGACTTTTTGATTCAGGAATTTAACCGCGAGGCCAACACCATTGGCTCCAAGTGTACCGACCTTGAGATCTCTCGCTACGTGGTGGACATGAAGGCGGAGATCGAAAAGATCCGAGAGCAGGTCCAGAACGTGGAGTAAGGGAGTCGTGGGTTGTGAAACTGATTAACATCGGCTTTGGAAACATGATTTCTGCGGGGCGGCTTGTGGCCATCGTCAGTCCCGACTCCGCCCCCATCAAGCGTATGGTGCAGGAGGCGCGTGACCGCGGCATTCTGATCGATGCGACCTACGGGCGGAAAACCAGCTCTGTGCTGATCATGGACAACGACCATCTTGTGCTTTCCGCGCTGGCACCGGAAACGGTGGCGGGCCGGCTGGAGGACAGCGGGACCCCTGCCGATAAGGAGGATGAAGTATGATTTCCAAAAAGAAAAAAAGAGGAAAGCTGATCGTGCTGTCCGGCCCTTCCGGTACGGGTAAAAGCACCGTGATCGCAGAGCTGCTGGCGCAGCGTGATCTGTTTTTTTCCGTGTCCTACACCACGCGCAATCCCCGGGTGGGTGAGGCAGACGGAGTGAACTACAACTTCGTATCCAGGCAGGAGTTTGAGCGGATGATTGCCGCCGACGAGCTGTTGGAGTATGCGGAGTATGTGGACAACTACTACGGCACGTCTTTGAAGGTCATTCAGGAAAAGCTGGATGCCGGAATCGATGTGCTTCTGGATATCGAGGTCAAGGGTGCGGCAAAGGTGCGCCAGCGCTGCCCCGATGCCATTTTTATTTTCATGATCCCCCCGTCCTTCGAGGAACTGTCCCGTCGCCTGCATGGCCGGAACACGGACAACGAGGCGGTGATCACCGACCGGCTTGAAAAGGCCCGGGCGGAATATAAAGAGATCCCCAATTACGACTACCTTGTGGTCAACGACAAGGTGTCCAACGTGGTTGGTGAGATCGAATCCATCCTGACTGCGGCGGAGTGCCGCGTGGAAAACCGAAAATACATTGTTGAAGGAGATAATGCGTTATGATGCTCTACCCCCCTATGAAGGACCTGCTGGCCAATGTCCACAGCCGCTATGAACTGGTAAACGTGGTGGCCTGCCGCGCCCGTGAGATCGCTTTCGAGGCCGAGGAGACCGGCACCCCCCTGGAGGATAAGCCTGTCAGCATCGCCATCCGCGAGGTGGCTGCCGGTAAGGACGCCGAATAAGGCAAAAAAATAAAGGCAAGTGGGAGAATACTGCCTCTCACTTGCTTTTTCGATGAAAAGGGGCGGTGAAATGGCAGAACAAACTGTGGCAAAGGTCGCACTTTCCAGGGCGTTGTATGCCATTGACAAGCCCTACGATTACCTTGTTTCGGAAACCATGGCCGAAACGTTGCGCCCGGGCATGCGGGTGCTGGTGCCCTTTGGAAACGGCAATCAGCCGAGCGATGGCATCGTGCTTGCGGTGGATAAAGGCAACGCAGCGCGGCTGAAAAGCGTGATCAGCGTGCTGGACGACGAGCCGGTGCTGAATGACAAGCTGCTCAAGCTGGCTTTGTGGATGCGGGAGCGGTGCTTCTGCACCGTGTACAGCGCCGTGAAGGCCATGCTGCCTGCGGGTCTGTATTTTTCCGTGCGCGACTGCTGTCAGCTCCGCCGGGACGTGAGTCGGGAGGCGGCCTATGAAGCGGCCGGCAGCTCTGCCAGTGCAAAAAAGCTTTTGGACATGCTGTATGCCTGCGGCGGTACTGTCGATATGGAGCAGATTCGTATCGCCTTTGGCGATAAATCGCCTTCTGCCGCCATCCGGCAGCTTAGTGAGCGGGACGTCATCACGGTGGAGGCGGATGCCCACCGGGCGGTTAACGACAAGACGCAGAACATTGCGGTCCTTGCCGTACCGGCGGAGGAGGCCATGGCCCAAGTAACACCCAAGCGCAGAACCGCGCCGCTGCACTACAGTGTGATCGAACTGCTGTGTGCCATCGGCAGCGCCAACAGCAAGGAGCTGTGCTACTTTACCGGGGCGTCACCTGCAACGCTGCGGATCCTGGCGAAAAAAGGCCTGATCACCCTTGAAAAGCAAGAGGTGCTGCGCCGTAAAACCGTGGAGGTTCCACCGGCGGGCCCGGTGCAGCTGAACGAGGAACAGACCTATGTTTTTCAGCAGCTGGACACCCTTGCCAATGGTGAGAAACCGGCAGTTGCCCTGCTGTATGGTGTGACCGGAAGCGGCAAGACGCAGGTCTACATCAAACTCATTCAAAGTGTGCTTGCCCGTGGCAGGACGGCCATGGTGTTGGTGCCGGAAATCGCCTTGACACCGCAGCTTCTGCGTATTTTTACCGCCCACTTCGGTGATGAGATCGCCGTTCTGCACAGCAGTCTGCGGGCAGGGGAGCGGTACGACGAGTGGAAGCGGGTCAAAAGCGGCAAGGCGCGGGTGGTCATTGGTACCCGCTCGGCGGTGTTTGCGCCCCTTGATGACATTGGTGTCATCATCCTTGACGAAGAGCAGGAGCCCTCTTACAAATCGGAGAACAGCCCCCGCTATCACGCCAGAGATATTGCAAAATACCGCTGCGCGCAGGATAATGCCCTGCTGGTGCTTGGCTCCGCTACCCCAAGCATTGAAACTATGTACCACGCCGAGAGCGGCCGGTACAGTTTGATTCGATTGAAAAAGCGGTACAATCAGATGGCAATGCCGCAAGTTCTTGTGGCAGACATGAAGGAGGAACTGCGCCGGGGCAACGGCGGTGCGATCAGTGCTTTGCTTCAGGACGAGATTCAAACGAATCTGGAGCGCGGCGAACAGACCATCCTGTTTCTGAACCGCCGCGGCGCCAGCCGTATGGTGTCCTGCGGTGAATGCGGCCACGTGCCGGAATGTCCCCGCTGTTCGGCTCACCTGACCTACCACTCGGCCAACGGACGGCTGATGTGCCATTACTGCGGTCACTCCCAGCGCCTGCCAAATGTATGTCCCGAATGTGGAGGCGGCCTGAACTTCATCGGTGTGGGTACCCAGCGGGTGGAGGAAGAATTGACCGAGCTGTTTCCGGGCGTGGAAATGCTGCGCATGGACACGGACACCGTCACTGCTGCAAAGCCCCACGAGTATTACCTGGATCGATTCCGCAGGGAGAAGATCCCCATCTTGATTGGCACGCAGATGGTGGCCAAGGGCCTGGATTTTGAAAACGTGACCCTGGTTGGCGTGATTGCAGCCGACCTTGCGCTGTATGCCGAGGATCTGCGTGCGGCGGAACGGACGTTTTCGCTGTTGACCCAGGTGGTTGGCCGCGCGGGCCGCGGAGAGAAATCCGGTCGGGCCATCATCCAAACTTACACGCCGGACCACGAAGTGATTCGTTTTGCGGCCTGTCAGGACTATGACAGCTTTTACCGGCAGGAGATCGGCCTGCGACGACTGCGTGGCAACCCGCCGTTTTCCGATTTGACTGTCATCACGGTCTCAGGACCGGACGAGGCCTGCGTGCTGCGCACCTGTATGAAGCTGCGGGGCGGTCTTGAGCGGGGCCTTACGGACGGAACCTGCCAAATACTCGGACCTGCACCGGCGGTGATTACAAAAGTCAACAACCGCTATCGCTACCATTTGACCCTGTCGGGACAGAGTATGCCGGACCAACGGCGGCTTGTGGCCCACCTGCTGCGTGCGGTCCATCAAGATAAGGAATGTAAGGGAGTTTCCGCCTATGCGGATATCAATCCCATGGATTAAAGGAGTTGTTTTCTGTGGCAATCAGAGAAATCGTCACCACGGGCGACCCTGTGCTAAACAAGGTCTGCCATCCAGTGACTCAATTTGACCAAAAGCTTTGGGACCTGCTGGAGGATATGCACGATACCCTGGCGCAGTCCAACGGCGTGGGTCTTGCGGCACCCCAGATCGGCATTCTGCGCCGCGTGGTGTTGGTGATCAACGGCGAGGACCGGGTGATCGAGCTGATCAACCCCACCATCGTCCATACCGAGGGCGAGCAGGAGGGGTTCGAGGGCTGCCTGAGCGTGCCCGGCAAGTGGGGTATGGTCACGCGTCCCATGCGTGTGCGCGTGCGCGCCCAGGACCGAAACGGCAACTGGTTTGAGGAAGAGGATGAGGAGCTGACCGCCCGCTGCTTCTGCCACGAGCTGGATCATCTGGACGGACATCTGTTTTCCGAGCTGGCAGACCGGCTCTACACCTCTGAAGAACTGGATGCCATGATGGAGGAAGAGGAGTAACCATGCGGATTCTGTTTATGGGAACGCCGGATTTCGCAGTGCCGTCTCTGGAGGCGCTGGTCAACGCCGGACATGAAATATGCGGTGTTTTCACCCAGCCGGACAAGCCGAAAAACCGCGGAATGAAGCTCCAGGCACCGCCTGTAAAGGGGGCTGCCCTTTCACATGGTATTCCCGTGTTTCAGCCGAAAACGGTGAAGGACGGCAGTGCTTTGGCCATCATTGAGCAGCTTCAGCCGGAACTGATCGCGGTGGCTGCCTACGGACGCATCCTGCCGGTGGAGATTTTGGACTATCCTGCCTTTGGCTGTATCAACGTACACTCGTCTCTGCTGCCCAAGTATCGCGGTTCGGCCCCCATCCATTGGGCCATTTTGAACGGCGACAGCGAGAGCGGTGTGACCATCATGCACATGGCAAAGGCCATGGATGCCGGCGATATCATCGACCAGGCGGTCACCCCCATTGACCCCAACGAAACGGTGGAGACACTCCACGACCGATTGGCACAAATGGGCGCTGAATTACTGGTGAATGTTGTGGCCAAAATTCAAAACGGAACCGCCACGCGTACGCCCCAGGACGAAAGCAAGGTGACCTTTGCGCCTATGCTGTCCCGAGAACTGTCTCCGCTGGATTGGACGCGGCCTGCAAAGAGCCTGCATGACCAGGTGCGTGGTCTTGTTCCCTGGCCCGCCACCACCACGGACATTATCGGTCAGCAGCCGGTGAAGGTGTTTGAAACCGAATTGACCGGACAGACCACCACGGCTGCCCCCGGGACCATTCTGGATGCCAGAAAGAACGGCATCGACGTTGCCTGCGGCGATGGGTGCGTGCTGCGTATCAAGCAGCTGCAGGGACAGGGAGGAAAGCGAATGGCCGCAGCGGACTATCTGCGCGGTCACCCGATTGAACTGTAAAGCAAGCAACGAATGACAGGAGGTGTTCCGATGGATGCAAGACAAGTGGCACTTCAGACCCTTTGTGCCTGTGAGCGGCAGGGGGGATGGTCCGATGGAGTGTTGAAAAAGCAGCTGGCGCAATCGGGACTTGACAGCCGCGATGCTGCCCTTGCCACCCAATTGTGCTTTGGCGTGGTGCAAAACCGCATCCTGCTGGACTTTTACATCTCCAAATTTTCCAATATTCCGCTCAAACGCATGGAAAGTAAGGTTATTCAGGTCCTTCGTCTGGGACTTTATCAAATGCTGTTTCTCACCCGCATCCCGCACAGCGCCGCAGTGAACAGCGCCGTGGAGATGACTCGGGCCAACTGCAAAAATCCTCGAGCAGCCGGCATGGTCAACGGGATCCTGCGGGCGCTGGAGCGCAATCTGGACCACCTGCCTTTGATCGAGTCCGGCAACGAAGCGGAGTACCTGTCCACCCTGTACAGCCACCCGGCCTGGTTGGTCAGCCTGTGGCTTGAGCAGCTTGGACGCGAGGAAACGGCGGCCCTGCTGGCGGCCAACAACAGCGCCCCGCCCATTCATGCCCAGGTAAATACGTGTCAAATCAGTGCGCCCGCCCTGCTCTCGCGCCTGTCAGAGCAAGGGGTGGATGCCCAGCTGCATCCGTGGCTGCCCGACTGCTTGATTCTGCGTGATACCGGCAGCATCGAGGAACTGGACAGCTTTAAGCAGGGGCACTTCCACATTCAGGATACGGCCAGCCGCCTTGCGGTCATGGCTGCCGGCGCGAAGCCCGGTATGCGGGTCCTGGATGCCTGCGCCGCACCGGGTGGCAAGTCATTTTCCTTGTCAGTTACTATGGAGAACAGGGGAGAGGTCCTTTCCTGTGATCTGCACCCGCACAAGAAGAAGCTGATCCAGGCCGGTGCCGACCGGCTGGGACTTTCCATCGTTTCCCCTATGACTGCCGACGCAAGCGCATTTAATCCGGAGTGGGCGGACAGCTTTGACCTTGTTGTGGCTGACGTGCCCTGTTCCGGTCTGGGTGTGATTCGAAAGAAGCCGGACATTCGGTACAAAGCGCCGGAGCCGCTTGCTGATCTGCCTGCAGTCCAGCGGCGCATCATTGAAAATGTGGCAAATTACGTGCGCCCCGGCGGCGTGCTGCTCTATTCCACCTGCACCCTCCTTGAACGGGAGAACAGAGAGATCGTGGAGCATCTTCTGTCGGTGGATCCGCGTTTTGCTCTTGAGCCATTTGAACTGCCGGGGCCCATCGGCAGGGTGGAGGACGGCATGATCACCCTGTGGCCCCATCATCACGACACGGACGGATTCTTCTTTGCAAAGCTGAGGAGGCAGGCATGATCGACATCAAATCCTACAACATGGCCGAAATGTCCGCGCTGTTCAAAGAAATGGGCGAGCCGGCATTCCGGGCCAAGCAGGTGTTCCGCTGGTTGCACCGCGGCGTGACATCCTTTGAGCAGATGAGCGATCTGTCCAAGGCGCTGCGCGAAAAGTTGTCTGCCGCCTGCGCCATCAGCAGCCTTCAGGTGGAACGCAAGCAGGTTTCAGCCATTGACGGCACGATCAAGTACCTGTGGCGTCTGCCGGACGGAAACTGCATTGAAACGGTTCTGATGAGGTACAAGCACGGCAACACGGTGTGCATCTCCTGTCAGGTTGGCTGTCGGATGGGATGTGCATTCTGCGCATCGACCCTTGGTGGAAAGATCCGCGACCTCACTCCGGCGGAGATGCTGGATCAGGTTCTGTTTACCCAGCTGGACAGCGGGGAGCAGATTTCCAATATCGTACTGATGGGCATTGGTGAGCCGCTGGATAATTTTGATACCGTAATGCGTTTTCTAGAGCTTGTAAACGCTCCGGACGGGCTGAATATCGGCATGCGCCATATCTCGCTGTCCACCTGCGGCCTTGCGGACAAGATCGATCTGCTGGCACAGCGGCATTTGCAGCTGACGCTGTCCGTGTCCCTGCACGCACCGGATAACGAGACCCGCTCAAAAATCATGCCGGTGAACCGCGCTGTCAGCGTGGAACGACTGATGAAAGCGTGCCACGATTACTTCAAGGTCACCGGGCGGCGCATTTCCTTTGAATATGCAATGATAGACGGGGTCAACGATTCAGACGCGCAGGCGGATATGCTTGCCGGGATGATACACGGCATTGCAGCCCACGTGAATCTGATCCCCCTTAACCACGTTGAGGAAAGTCCCCTTAAGCCAAGCCGCAGAGTTAAGCAGTTTCAGAAGCGGCTGGAGGAAAAGGGGATTGCGGTTACGGTCCGGCGCAGGCTGGGCAGTGACATTGACGCCTCCTGCGGCCAGCTGCGCCGCAAGGTGATGAATCATCAGCAGTAAACAAGAAAAGAGGCTGACACATGAACATGTGGGGCATTACCGACCGGGGCATTGTCCGGGAGGAAAATCAAGATGCTTACGCGCTGCTGCACGTAAGCGACCGTCAAAAGCTGGCGGTAGTATGCGATGGCATGGGCGGCGCCCGGGCCGGCAACATTGCAAGCACCATGGCCGTGGAGGAATTCTCCAAAGTTTTCTCCGCTCTTTGGGATACGGGGGAACGGGGCGCCCAGGCGCTGATGCAGGCGGCTGCAGCCCAGGCCAATGAGGAGATCCATCATCGTGCCATGGCGGACAGCGCCTGTTACGGCATGGGCACCACCATGGTGGCGGTTTTTTTGGATGGCAGTACGGCAACCGTGCTGAACGAAGGGGACAGCCGCGCATACCTGATCACGCCGGAATCCATTTCGCAGGTAACCCAGGACCATTCGTTGGTGGAGGACCTTGTGCGCCGCGGGGAACTGACCCCGGAGCAGGCGCGCATTCACCCCAACAAAAACCTGATCACCCGCGCGCTCGGCTCGGAAAAGACGCTGCGCGCAGACCTGTTTGAGCTGGATGTGCTCCCGGGACAATATTTTCTGCTGTGCAGTGACGGCTTGAGCAATGTGGTCTCTGAACAGGAAATGCTTTATGAGGTGCTGCACGGCGGCGATGCGGAGCAGTGCTGCAGCCGTCTGCTGGAAATTGCACTCAAACGAGGGGCGCCGGACAATGTAACGGTTGCCCTGGTTGAATGTTAAGGAGGTGAGAGAGATGGATCAGAATATTGGTAAGTTGTTGGATAACCGGTACGAGCTGTTGGAGCTGATCGGTGTTGGCGGAATGGCAAAGGTCTATAAGGCTCGCTGCCATCGTTTGAACCGCCTGGTTGCCGTTAAAATCCTGCGGGATGATTTGTCCCAGGATTCGGATTTCCGCCGGCGTTTTTATGACGAATCCCAGGCCGTTGCCATGCTCTCCCACCCGAACATTGTGGCGGTGTATGACGTTAACCGTTCGGATGAGTATGAATACATTGTCATGGAACTGATCGACGGTATCAGCCTGAAGCAGTACATGCAGAAAAAGGGCAACAAGCTCAACTGGCGCGAGGCACTGCATTTTATCACTCAAATCGTCAAGGGTTTGGGTCACGCCCACAGCCGCGGCATCATTCACCGGGATATCAAGCCGCACAATATCATGGTTCTGCGTGATGGCAGCGTTAAGGTCGCTGACTTTGGCATCGCCCGCCTGACCTCTGCCGGCCACAGCACGCTGACCCAAGAGACCCTTGGCTCCGTACACTATATTTCGCCCGAGCAGGCCCGCGGCAGCCACATTGATGCCCGCTCTGACCTGTACTCTGCCGGTGTGGTGTTGTACGAAATGCTTACGGGTCGACTGCCCTTTGAGGGGGATTCTCCGGTCTCTGTTGCCATCCAGCATATCAACAGCATTCCGCTTTCTCCCCGCGAACTGAACAAGGAGATCCCGGAGGCGTTGGAGGGCATTACCATGAAAGCCATGGCGCCCAACGTAGACAGACGCTATGACAGCGCGGCCTCCATGCTGGCAGATTTGGAAGCGTTCCGGAAAAATCCCAGCATCAATTTCGATTATTCTGCCGAAGACATTAAGCCGGCGGCTGCGGAAGTTCCGGAAAATGCGGAAAAGACCCAAAAGGTGACGGTGGGTGCGCTGCGCAAGGGTGAAGCGGCCCACGAGTCCGGCGTCAGACGTGCTGACCGGCAGCGGCCTGAACCGCGCGATTCCGGCAGAAACGGCGCTGACGATGATGAGGACAGAGGGGAAATTTGGCCCATTCTGGCCGCGATTGCCGCGATTCTTTTATTCACCGGCGGTGTGTTCTTTTTCCTGTTCAATGGCGTGATTCGCCCCATGTTCCAGACTACTCCGGACTATACCGTTCCCAATCTTGTGGGGCAGGTGTACACCGAAGTGGCCCAGGATAAGGAACTTTTGGGCGAGTTTACGGTCTTCCTCGCGGAGAGCGTGGCCAGCGAAGATCCGGAGGGAACCATTCTCCGGCAGTCGCCCGTGGGCGACACCACCACCAAGGACCCCAAAGCGCAGATCTCTCTGACGGTCAGCAGCGGTCCGGAAATTATCATTATGCCGGATGTGACGGGGCAGGAGTATCACAAGGCTCTGGTGACCCTTCAGAATATGGGCCTTTTTGTGCCGGTGCCCAGCTATGCCGCACATGAAGAGATCCCCACCAACCACGTCATTTCCTATACCCCCCTTAAGGGCGCTGAAATGCGGCCCGGTGACCGGGTGGATCTGGTGGTCAGTACCGGCCCCTCGGAAAAGCTGGAACAGGTGCCTTTGTTCATCGGTCAGACCGAGGAGTGGGCACGGAATAAAATCGACCTACAGAACCTGAAAATCGGCACGGTTTACCAGGTCTGGAGTGCAGAAATTGAAGCGGGTATCGTGATGGACCAAAGCATTGCCGCTTATACCGAGGTGCCCCAGGGAACCCAGATCAACCTGCAGGTGAGCAAGGGACCCGATCCAAATGCAAAGCCGTCCGTCAAGAGCAAGACGCTGGCAGTTTCGCTGCCTGCAGATGCCGGGCAGATTCGAGTCACGGTGAAAGATGGCGCTTCCGTCGTTGTGGAGCGGACCGTGGACACAGCCATGGAGGCCTCCGTTACCTTCCAGCTGACCGGTACAGGCACCAAACAGTACGACATTTACTTTAACGACCAGTTCCACGCAAGCCAAAGCGTGGACTTCAGCAGCTGATATGGCAGAAGGAACGATCATCAAAGCTCTGAGCGGGTTTTATTACGTTCACAGCGGGGGCGAGGTATTCACCTGCCGGGCGAGAGGGAAATTCCGTCACGGCAAGCTTTTGCCCCTGGTGGGTGACCGGGTGAACTTCACGCCGTTGGAGGATCGGACCGGCGCCCTGGACGAAATACTGCCGCGAGCCAATCAATTTGTTAGACCCGCCGTGGCCAACGTAGATCAGCTGGTCATTATCGTGTCACAGGCCATCCCTGTTACCGATCCCTTTCTGATCGACCGCATCATTACCGTTGCCGCAAGCCGTGGCTGCGGCTGCGTGGTGTGCGTAAATAAGTGCGATTTGGATGCGGGCAATGAGTTGTTCGACACCTACACCTGCGCCGGGTACCCGACTGTGCGTGTCAGCGCCGAAACGGGGAAGGGCATTGACCGGCTGCGTGAGCTGATAGCTGGAAAGGTGTCTGCCTTTACAGGTAACTCGGGCGTAGGGAAATCCAGCATTTTGAATGCGCTTTCTCCCGGGTTTGCCATCGACACGGGGGAAGTAAGTGAAAAGCTGGGCCGCGGTCGCCACACGACCCGGCATGTGGAACTGTTTGCCCTGGACGAGGATACTCTGATCGCAGATACGCCCGGCTTTTCTTCCTTCGATGCGGAGGGGACGGATCTTTGCCGCAAGGAGGAACTTGCGGATTACTTCCCGGACTTTGCACCGTACACGGCGGACTGCCGGTTTCCTGACTGCGCCCATTTGAAGGGGCGGGGCTGCGGCGTGCTGGAGGCTGTTGCACAGGGGAAGATACGCCCAAGCCGCCATGCAAGCTACACGCGGCTGTACGAGCAAGCAAGCGCAGTTCCGGACTGGGAACGATAAAAAACAAAAATCAACGAAGGCTGCCTTCCTGCCGGGATGGCAGCCTTTGTCTGTGTCGGGGAAGAAAAATGCACATATACTGGGTTAATCCGTTGTTACGGTAATTCTGGTAAGGAGGCAGAAAACATGGATATTGTGGTTGTAAAAGCACCGAAATTCCTGCGCAGACTGCTTGGAAAACTGTTTGGCATGCGCTGACATAGCCGGTCCTTTCATTGCATATAGTTGGGCGAGACCCAATGTGAATTGCAAGGAGAGGATACACTATGGAACTGGAACTGAACTGGGAACGCATGAATTATCACGAACTGCTGATGGACACGCAAATTTGCCGGGAAGAAACCCAGGAGACCATCGTTCCCGACTCTTATCCCGATATTCTGCGCATTGTGGAGGCTGGCGGGCAACTCTACCTGACGGAAAAAGAGCTGCGGGACGGGAGCCTTTCGGTGGGCGGCACGGTCAACGGCTGGCTGCTGTATGAGCCTGAAGGCGGGGAAGGGCTGTGTAAAATTGATTTCAGACTTCCCTTTGCGGCCAATCTGGATGTGCCGGGCGGCACCGCGCAGGGCTGCTGCGTGGTTCAGCCGGTACTGGGCAAGGTGGACGCGCGTACATTAAATCCCAGAAAGGTACTTGTCCGGGCGGATCTCTGTGTGGGCGTGTGTGTGTACGAACACAGGGAGATCTCCGTCTGCTGCGGCATGGAGTGCGATGCCGCTCTGGGCGTGCAGCAACTGACCG
The DNA here is from genome assembly GCA_045601925.1 of Lawsonibacter sp. Taxonomy (GTDB): domain Bacteria; phylum Bacillota; class Clostridia; order Oscillospirales; family Oscillospiraceae; genus Lawsonibacter. The sequence continues at coordinate 27,538 of JAZSAP010000058.1, read as the reverse complement.
GGGAACAGCGGGCCTATCTGACCGCGGCGGTGAGGGAGAAGGCATTCTCGGTCTATGAAGAGGTACACGCACCGGCCGGACTGGACACGGCAGGGGAGCTTTTGTGCATGAGTGCAGATGCGTGGTGTACCGAAACAAGGCTCATCGGCAACAAGCTGATTCTTAAAGGGGAAGCCGGTGTGCGGGTACGGTATCTCGCCGGCGGACAGATGAACTCGACCTGTATTCCCATCAACTTCTCGCAGATCATAGAGGTAGAGGGTGCCGGAGAGCAGGCGGATTGCAATGTCAGCCTGTATGTGACGAATATCGAGTGTGCAAGGGCGGGGGAGGATGGCCGCCAGTTGAACATTACATTGGATCTGCTGGGGCAGGCGGTGGTGGCAGACAGATATCCGCTGGTAACGCTGCAGGACGCATACAGTACCTGTGGTGAGCTGTCCGTGGAGTCGCAGAGCTTTTTTATCACCGATCTGCTGGAGCGGTATACCAAGCCTCAGAGCATGCGGGAGCTGCTGGAAACGGAAGTTCAGGCCAAGAGTGTGGTGGACGCTTCCGTGCGGGTTTGTCGCGTAAGCGTATCGGGAACGAACATGGAAACACAGCTGCAGGCTGACGTGATGTACCTGGATGACCGGGATCAGCTGCACAGCACGGGTCGCACCATCCTGGTTTCCGGGCAGCTGGAGATGCCTGCCGGGGCAAAATGCCGGATGTCCTGCACCTGTCCCGGGGAGGCTTTTGCCGCGGTCACTGCCGGTGGTCTGGAGGTGCGGTTCAACCTTGAACTGCGCGGCTGCATAACCCGGCAGCAGGCCGTCACCAACGTTAAAAACGTGCGCTGGGCGGAACGAAACAGGGAAGTGCAAGAGCAGCGCCCCTCGGTGGCAATGCGCGCAGCGATGCCGAGAGAGAGCCTTTGGGAAATTGCAAAGGCTTATGGAACCACCATCCAGCGCATCTGTCAGGCCAATGGACTCGAGCAGGAAGAACCGCCGGCTGGCAGATTACTGTTGATCCCTACGGGCCGCTGAAAACAAAGGACCGTCCTTGACGGTCCTTTGTCATATTACATAGCTTATCCCCATAGAATGTACAAGAAACAGCGGCTCACGGGCCGAAGGAGGAATTCAAGTGGAAGATCGCAAAATCTACGAGGATATCGCGCTTCGGACCGAGGGCGACATCTACATCGGCGTAGTCGGTCCGGTCCGGACCGGCAAATCGACCTTTATCAAGCGGTTTATGGAAACACTGGTCATACCAAACATTGACAACGTATATCGCCGGGAACGAGCGCGTGATGAGCTGCCCCAAAGCGGCTCCGGCGGCACCATCATGACGGCGGAACCGAAGTTTGTGCCGGAAGAGGCCGTGGAGATCACCATAGACGGCGGCGCTGCGCTGCAGGTGCGTATGATCGACTGTGTTGGCTACATGGTGGACGGTGCGGTGGGGCAGCTGGAGGGGGAGGTTCCCCGTATGGTAACCACCCCGTGGTATGACCACGAGATCCCCATGACCGAAGCAGCGGAACTCGGCACGCGCAAGGTCATTGCAGAGCATTCCACCATTGGTATCGTAATTACCACAGACGGAACCATCACCGATATCCCGCGGGAGGATTACATCGAAGCGGAAGAGCGGGTCATCGGTGAACTGAAAGAGCTGGGAAAGCCGTTTATCGTCCTGCTGAATTCTGCCCAGCCCCATTCCACGCAGACACAGGCGCTTTGTGCCGATATCGCAAACCGCTATGACGTGACGTGCAAGGCGGTAAACTGTTTGGAGCTTGATCGGGATACCATCGCGGAAGTGATTGGGCACGTGCTGTATGAGTTCCCAATCAAGGAGTTGAATTTGTTCCTACCCTCTTGGGTGGATGCGCTGGAGGCGGAACACCCCATCAAAAACGAGCTGTACTGTGCCATCCGTGACAGCGCACAGGGCATGTGCCGCATTCGTGACGTACAGAACGTGGCCCGACGCATTTGCACTTGCGAGCAGGTCAGCGATGCGCGGGTGGGCGCCGTGGAACTGGGCACCGGAGTGGCGGCCATCACGCTGGAGCTTCCGCGAGGGCTGTTCTATCAAACGGTGTCGCGGCAATCGGGATTTGACATCCGCGATGACGGCGATTTGCTCAACCAGCTGACCCGTCTTGCAAAAATCAAAGCGGAATACGACCGTGTGGCCGCTGCGCTGCAGCAGGTGGAGGAGACGGGGTACGGCATTGTGGTTCCCCAACCGGAGTCCATGGTACTGGAAGAGCCGGAAATCGTGCGGCAGGGGGGACGGTACGGGGTTCGCCTGCGGGCCAGCGCACCGTCCATCCACATGATCCGTGCGGACATCCAGACAGAGGTGGCGCCCATCGTGGGGACCGAGAAGCAGAGCGAGGAGATGATCAACTATCTCCTGCAGGAATTTGAGGGAGATACGGGCAAAATCTGGCAATCGAACATTTTCGGCAAGTCCTTCTACGAGCTGGTAGGGGAGGACCTGAACACCAAGCTCAAACGCATGCCGGAAGACGCCCGCAGCAAGCTGCGGGAGACGCTTCAGCGAATCATCAACGAGGGGTCGGGCGGACTTATCTGCATCATTCTGTAACCAAAACGAGCGCCGGAAACCGGCGCTCGTTTTTCTGTTTGAATTAAAATGCAATTTCAGTAAAAAACACTTGCAAAATATAATTGGGTGCTTTAGAATACAGGTAATGCCTAGAAATATTACTTGACGGAGGTCAAAACCATGAAACCTATCTCCAAAATTGCAAAGGCTATCGCTCCTTCCGCCACTGTGGCTGTAGATACCCTTGCCAAGCAGATGAAGGCTGACGGCATCGATGTTATCGGCTTTGGCGCAGGCGAGCCTGATTTTGATACGCCGGAGCTGGTCAAGCAGGCCGGCATCCGTGCCATCAACGAAAACAAGACCCGTTACACCCCCGCCACCGGTATCTTGCCCCTGCGCAAGGCTGTGGCTGATTGGCTGGAGAAGATGTACGGCGTGAGCTACAAGCCCACCCAGATCTGCGTGTCCAGCGGTGCCAAGCACAACGTGTTCGTGGCTCTGCAGGCCCTGTGCAACCCCGGTGACGAGGTCATTCTGCCCGCTCCTTACTGGGTCACCTATGAAGAGGCTATCAAGATGGCCGGCGCCACCCCCGTCATCGTCAAGACCGATGAGACCACCCGCTTCAAGCTGACCCCCACCATGCTGGAGGCGGCCATCACCCCCAACACCAAGTGCCTGATCCTGACCAATCCCTCCAACCCCACGGGCATGCTGTATTCCCGCGAAGAGCTGGAGGAAATCGCCAAGCTGGTGCTGAAGTTCGACCTGTACGTCATCAGCGACGAGATTTACGACCAGCTGGTCTATCACGGCACCTTTACTTGCTTTGCAAGCCTCAGCGAAGAGATCAAAGAGCGCACCGTGCTGATCAACGGTGCCTCCAAGTCCTTTGCCATGACCGGCTGGCGCATGGGCTTTGCCGCCGCCAATGAGGAGATCTCCAAGGCCATGAGCAGCTACCTCAGCCACTCCACCGGCGGCACCAGCACCATCACCCAGTATGCCGCCCTGGCCGCCTACGAGTGCCAGGAGGATCTGGTAGGGAAGATGGTCCTTGCCTACACCCGCCGCATGAAGTACTTTATGGAGCGCATTGCCAAGATGCCCGGCGTCAGCGCCCTGGAGCCTGACGGCGCGTTCTACGTCTTTATGAACGTGAAGGAGCAGATCGGCCGCACCATTCAGGGTGTGAAGATCAACTCCAGCGCCGACTTTGCCCAGGCGCTGCTGGAGAAGGGCCTGGTGGCCGTGGTTCCCGGTGAGGCCTTCGGCGCTCCCGGTTACGTCCGCTGGTCTTACGCCACCTCCATGGAGAACATCCGCGAGGGTCTTGACCGTTTGGAGAAGTTCCTGTCCGAGTAATTTATAAGAGCCGCTGCACGGTTGTGCGGCGGCTCTTTTGGCGCTTGGATGGGCAGGGGAGTGCCGTGGAGTGAATATGACCAAAATTTTTGTGGAAAAATGTGTGTAAATCATAACTGGACCTATTGAATTTTAAGATAGACAATGGTACAATAAATTGCAAATTTTAATAGAGGAGTTGTTTTTTATGCCACTCGTCACTACAACCGAAATGTTCAAGAAGGCCTATAACGGCGGCTATGCTGTTGGCGCCTTCAACGTCAACAACATGGAGATCGTCCAGGGTATCACCAAGGCCGCCCGCGAGGTCAAGGCCCCTTTGATCCTGCAGGTTTCCAAGGGTGCCCGTGCCTACGCCAACCCCACCTACCTGACCAAGCTGGTTGAGGCTGCTGTTATCGAGTGCCCCGAGATCCCCATCGCTCTGCATCTGGACCACGGCGACAGCTTCGAGACCTGCAAGTCCTGCATTGACGGCGGCTTCACCTCCGTCATGATCGACGCCAGCTCCAAGCCTTTCGCTGAGAACATCGAGATCACCAAGAAGGTCGTTGAGTACGCTCACGATCACGGCGTGGTGGTCGAGGCTGAGCTGGGCTCTTTGGCCGGCGTGGAGGATGAGGTCTGCGTTTCCGCGGAGGATTCTTCTTACACCCGTCCCGAGGAGGTCGAGGAGTTCGTCGCCAAGACCGGCTGTGACTCCCTGGCCATCGCCATCGGCACCAGCCACGGCGCCTACAAGTTCAAGCCCGAGCAGTGCACCCGCAATGCCGAGGGCATCCTGGTTCCTCCTCCTCTGCGTTTCGACATCCTGGAAGAGGTCTCCAAGCGTCTGCCCGGCTTCCCCATCGTTCTGCACGGCTCTTCCTCCGTGCCCCAGGACTACGTTGCCATGATCAACCAGAACGGCGGCAACATGCCTGACGCCGTGGGTGTGCCCGCCGAGCAGCTGCGCAAGGCCGCTTCTCTGGCCGTGTGCAAGATCAACATCGACTCCGACCTGCGTCTGGCCATGACCGGCACTGTGCGCAAGTTCTTTGCTGATCATCCCGAGAAGTTTGATCCCCGCGAGTACCTGAAGCCCGCTCGTGCCAACATCAAGGAGCTGGTTAAGGACAAGCTGATCAACGTCCTGGGTTGCGACGGCAAGGCCTGATTTACCAAATTCGTTTCTGACACGGACCCGGCTGACTGGTGTTGGCCGGGTCTTGTGCTGAATATGCAAAAGGAGTGAATACTATGGATATCAAACGTCTGAATCAATTGATCGATGAGCGCAAGGACGAACTGTTCGCCCAGCTGAGCGACCTGATCAAAATCAACTCTGAGAACTTTGGCACCCACGGCAACGAGACTGATTGCGCCCGCTACATCCACGAGCTGTGCCTGAACATGGGTTTGGAGAGCGATTTCTATTCCCCTATGGAGTTGGACGGCTTTGCCGAGCATCCCGACTATTTCCCGGGCCACGGCGTGGAGAATCGCTACAACACGGTCGCCACCTGGAAGGGCAAGCAGGACGTCAACGAGCTGATGCTCATGGGTCACACCGACACTGTGGTCATTGGCGACCTGGCCAACTGGAGCGTTGACCCTCTTGGCGGCGAGATCAAGGACGGCAAGATTTACGGCCGCGGCGCCTGCGACGACAAGTATGCCATCGCTACGATGCTGTTCCTCATCAAGCTGCTGAAGGAAGAAGGGTTTGAGCCCAATGCCAACCTGCTTCTTGCCGCATTCTGTGACGAGGAACTGGGTGGTTCTCACGGCGCCATGGCCGCGGTGATGAAGCATCCCTGCAACCGCATCATCTGCATGGATGGCCGTGAGAATCAGATTTGGAATGTGGCTTCCGGCGGTCAGGTGGTAAACTATAACTTCCACTTGACCCACGCAGTAGACAGCGCCATCAAAACAGCCGAGGCTCTGCCTATTGTTATAGAGGAGCTGAAGAAGTTCGGCGCGCGCCGCTGTGCGGAGCTGGAGGCCAACCGCTTCTACGCCGGCACCATCATTCCCGGCACCTCGCTGCGCTTCATGGAAGTGCGCGCCGGTGATAATGGCGCGGACATGGGTGTGGGTAAGGTGCAGGTTACCTTCTATACCGACAAGAGCAGGGAAGAAGCTTGGGCCGAACTGGCTGAGGTGGACAAGGCGATCTGTGAAAAGCTGGCTCCCATGGACATTCAGGGCGACGGCTTTACCGCATACACCCGCTTCTTCCACTATGGCTTCTGCGAGCCGGACAGCCGCTATATCACCGAGCTGTTGGAGGCCTCTCAGCAGGCCGTTGGCAAGCAGCCTATTGTCTGCGGCTCCTGCCTGTCTGACCTGTCTATTGTTATGAAACACGGCAACTCCAACGCGTACGCCTTTGGTGCCGGTCGTGACTTCAGCAAGACCGGCGGTGCCCACCAGCCTGACGAGTTCATTTACTGCGATGATTTGGTGGACTACGCCAAGGTTATTGGTGCCTACATTCTGAAGGTGCTGGGCTGACATACCAACTCCCGGTAAGCGCCCCGGACAGGGGCGCTTACTTTTTGAACTGGAGAGATGAAACCTTATGACCAAGAATAAAATGAGTGCGCTGCTGCCGGTTGGCGTATTTTTGGCGCTGTATCTCGGCTTTGGCATTCTGTTCGAATATGTGCTGCGCACCCCGGGCGGTTTTTATGATGTGAAGGCCGTTGTGGTGTTTCTCATTGCGCTGCTGGTGGCAGTGATTCAGGACAGAACCCACAGCTTTGAAGAAAAAATCAAAGTTATGGCACAAGGTGTCTCGGACAGCAATATTATTCTGATGTGTCTTGTGTTTCTTGTTGCCGGCGCCTTTTCCGGCGCTGTACAGGCTGCCGGCGGCGCCGAGAGCACCGTGGCCCTATTCCTGACCGTGCTGCCCGACAAGATCGCAGTGGGTGGCCTGTTTCTGATCGCCTGCTTCATTTCTCTGTCCATGGGTTCCTCCTGTGCCACCATTGCGGCACTGTCTTCGTTTGGTGTTGCGGTCAGCGAGGCTACCGGGTTCTCGCTGGCGTTGTGCCTTGCTGCCGTAGTGGGTGGGGCCATGTTTGGGGACAACCTTTCGGTAATCTCTGATACCACCATCGCCGCTGTACGGACCCAGGGCTGCGAGATGCGCGACAAGTTCCGCATGAACTTCCGTATCGTACTGCCGGCAGCGTTGCTGACGCTGTTGCTGCTGATCGTTATGACGCCCTCGGCGCCTACACAGCTGCAGGCAGGGGAGTACAACCTGTTTAAGGTACTGCCTTATTTGGTGGTGCTTGCGGGTGCGCTGATTGGCGTAAATGTGTTTATCGTGCTGCTGACCGGCACGGTGCTCTCCCTTGCTGTTGGTATTTCGACCGGCGCCTTTGCGTGGACGGAGAGTTTTGGTGTTGTGTTTGACGGCATCAGTGCCATGTATGACATCACCGTCATCTCCATCGTGGTCGCCTGTATTGGCGCGCTGGTCAAGGAAAACGGCGGTATCGAGGCGCTGATCAGCTTCATTCGCCGGCACACGCGCTCCAAGCGCGGGGCCCAGCTGGGAATCGGCGCACTGGTTATGGGCGTAGATGTTGCTACTGCGAACAATACCATTGCCATCGTAATGAGTGGCCCGATTGCCAAAGAAATCAGCGCGGAATACGGCATTTCACCCAAGCGCACCGCTTCCTTACTGGATATTTTTGCCTCGGCCATACAGGGCATTTTGCCCTACGGCGCCCAGCTTCTGTATGCAGTCAGCGGCGCTGCGGCAGCCGGATTTACCATCAGCTCGTTGGACATTATTCCGTACCTGTATTATCCGATTTTGATGGCTGTCAGTGCAGTTTTCTTTATATTTGTTCGAAACAATAAAGAATAATAAATATATGAAACCCGGTATCCAAACGGCTCGGATACCGGGTTTTTGTGCCCCTGGAAGGCCAGGGGCATAGGATAGGGAAGAGGGGAGGGCCAAACATGCCTGACATCATTCCTTACGATCGCCGCGCCGCCGTGCGCTATGCCCACCGATGGGCCTTTGGGCGCAATCCTATGTTCTATGATTTTGAAAATATCGGCGGAGACTGCACCAATTTTGCGTCACAATGCCTGTATGCTGGAACCGGAATCATGAATTTCACGCCCACGTATGGCTGGTATTATATTGACCCGGACAACCGGGCGCCGGCCTGGACGGGCGTAGAGTATTTCTATGACTTTCTGACCCGCACGGAACAAACCGCCGGGCCGGTAGGTGTGCTGGCCAACATGAGCATGCTGCTGCCGGGGGACTTTGTGCAGCTGCGCTTAACAAAAGAGATTTTTTCCCACACACCCATTATAGTAGAAATCAACGGTCCGCCGACCCTGGATAACATTCTGATCGCGGCACATTCCATTGATTCCGATTACAGGCCACTAAGCACGTATGATTTTCAGGAGATTCGTTTCCTGCATATTATAGGCGCATATAGACCGGAAAGCAGACCCGCTTTACAGTAAATAGAAACCGCAGTTCATGCATGAACTGCGGTTTTTGGCATTATTCTTCGGTTCCTTCGGCTGTTTTTGCCTTTTTTGTCATTTTGGAAAGGGGATTTGCCCGGGCTGCGGTGCGCAGATTATCGCTGTCCACGTGGGTGTAGATTTGGGTGGTGTTCAGGTTTTCGTGGCCCAAAACCTCCTGCAAGGTGCGCACATCCACGCCATTTTGCAGCATCAGCGTTGCGGCGGTGTGGCGCAGCTTGTGGGAGGAGTACTGGGTACTGTCCAGTCCTGCCGCCGACAGGTGTTTTTTGACCAGCTTATGAACTGCGGCGGTGGTGATGCGCCGACGGTTCTGGTGGGTGACAAACAGGGCGTTTTTGTCCACCAAAGTCATAGCGTTGCGCTCCACCAGCCAATCGTCCAAAGCCTTGCGGCAAGCGGGATTGAGGAAAATTACGCGTTCTTTGTTGCCCTTGCCGAGCACCCGTAATTGCTCGTCCCGGACGTCGGTAATATTCAAGCCGACCAGCTCGGAAATACGCAAACCGCAATTCAAAAACAGAGTTAGCATACAGTAATCGCGAGCCTGATTTTTTCCATCTACGTTAGACAACAGACCGATGCTTTCGTCCAGCGTCAGGTATTTGGGCAGGGATTTGCGCAGACGCGGGGAGTCCAGGTCTTGCATGGGATTTTCGGCAAGCAATTTTGCTTTGTTGCACAAATATTTATAAAAAGAACGGATCGCAGCGACCTTACGGGCCCGGGCCGCGGCTGACAGACCGTAATTGGTATCGGGACTGTTGCGATGGGTCGCACGATCCCGACCAAGGTAATTCATGTAGGAATAGACGTCACTGAGGGTAATGGAGCGGATCAGAGCTAAATCCACGTCGTCAATGGGAATTTGGTCAAATGGAGTGTCCGGGGAAATTTTGCGTTTTTCAAGTTTGATGTAACGGAAGAAATTACGCAGATCCAAATAATATTCATCGACGGTACGGAACGAATGACCCTGGATGGTTTCGTGGTACGTTAGAAAGTCGCGCAGAATGGACGGCACATTATCAGAACGAAAGCTCATATGCAGTACAAACCCGGAAAAGGCTTCAAACGGGTTCGAAAGGCCCCAAACCCCTAAAAACCCATTTTACCCTCCACCCAGGTCAACAAAATTTTTATTTTGTTGACCTGGTGTAGTTTTTCCGGAGACCTCCTCTCGTCTGCAAAGCTTGCGGACAAGTTGCTTTTGCCCGGGCGATGCGTTATTTGTAGCGTGGTTCACAAGTTGTTCTTCTTTGTGCGTTCCTGAGCAATCACACAATTGCGGCCAGCGCCTGACGGATATTATCAACGCGGATCAGTTCCAGCCCCTCCGGCACGGTCAGCTTGCCGCTGCTGCGGCTTGGTACGATGCATTTTGTAAAGCCGAGCCGGCGAACTTCGCTCAATCGCTGACCCAGGCAGTTGACGCTGCGCAGCTCCCCTGTCAGCCCCACTTCCCCGATGGCCACCAGATCGCCGGGAACTGGCTTATCCCGGAAGCTGGAAGCTAGCGCGATCATGAGTGCAAGGTCGGCTGCAGGCTCGTCCAGGGACAGGCCGCCGATCACATTGATGTAAGCATCGCAGTTTCCAAGCAGCAGGCCGCCGCGCTTTTCCAGTACTGCCAGCACCAGCATGGCGCGATTATAGTCAAAGCCGTTGCTGGTACGCCTGGGATTGCCGAAATTGCTGGGTACTACAAGGGCCTGCACCTCGGCCAGTACGGGCCGTGCCCCCTCCATCACGCAGGTCACGCAGCTGCCCGGCGCATTGACAGGACGGCCTTCCAGCAGCGCCTCTGACGGGTTCGGAACTTCGGCAAGTCCCCCGTCCTGCATTTCAAACACACCAATTTCATTGGTCGCGCCAAAGCGGTTTTTTGCCGCACGCAGGATACGATAGGACATCTGCTGCTCACCCTCGAAGTACAGCACACAGTCCACCATATGCTCCAGCACCTTGGGGCCGGCGATGGAGCCTTCTTTATTGATGTGGCCGATGACAAAGACGGTCAGGCCCTCCCCTTTCGCAAGCTGCATCAGGGTCATGGTACACTCTTTGACCTGGCCGACGCTGCCGGGTGAGGCAGTCTGTTCGCCGCTGTAGAGGGTCTGAATAGAGTCCACAATCAAAACGTCCGGCTGCAGCTGACGCACCGCCTCCTGCACCCGATCAAGGTCGGTTTCGGCAAGCAGGTACAGGTTCTCTCCGCGGACGTTCAGCCGCTCGGCCCGCAGTTTGATCTGACGGGTGGATTCCTCACCAGAAATGTATAAAACCTTGCAGTTTTTGCACATTTGCTGGCAAATCTGCAACATTAAGGTCGATTTACCGATGCCGGGCGCACCGCCGAGAAGCACCAAAGATCCTTTCACCGCACCGCCGCCCAGGACCCGGTCCAACTCGCTCATACCGGTGGCAAAACGCAGTTCATCGCCGCTTTCCACTTCGGCCATCAGCGTTGGAACAGCCTGGGGCGCAAAGCTTACAGCTGATTTTGAACTGCCGGGCCGTTTGGGTGCGGCGGGTTGTTCCACGATGGTATTCCATTCACCACAGCCTGGACATTTTCCGGCCCACTTGGGCATCTCCTGTCCGCATTGGGTGCAGTAAAAGAGTGTCTTGGCTTTCAAGGTATCCCCTCATCTCTGTTCCTGTAATGGTAAATTGCCGCTATATTTCAGCCAGCAGCCTGCCATGGCTGCGGCAAGCACCGTCTGATAGCCGGGATCCTGAAGGCGCCGCTCTTCAGCGGGGTTGGTCAGGAAACCGCACTCTACCAGTATGGCGGGGCATGTAACGTGGTTCATCAAATATACGCTTTGGGAAATGGCAGCCGCCTGACGGTTGTTTGCGGGGTCTACAGCGGTACGCAGCGCTTCCTGCATGGCCTGTGCAAGGGCCTTCGACCCGTCAGTTGGGGCAAAAAACACCTGTGCGCCGCTGTACTTATCGCTTGGAAAGCTATTTTGGTGGATGGAAAGCAAAACACCGTTCGGTTGCTGCAATACCAGCTCTACCCGGTTGTGCAGGTCGGAAACTTTTTTCTCCCGCAGGGATTTGGCCTGGGGATCATGCAGGGAAATATCCTGTTGACGCAGCATGACCGATGGCGCGCCAAATAGACCAAGTGTCAGGTCGACACGCCGGGCGATGGCAAGATTCAAATGGCTTTCCGATATACCAGAAACGGATATGGCGCCCCCATCTTCCCCGCCGTGGCCGGCATCAATAATTAATACAGGACGAATGGTCTCTAAAGGCGAAAACACGGGATAGCCGTCGGGAAAAAGTAATTGTAACGCAACGGAAACTGGAAAAACTGCCACAAAAACAATGAAAACAACCCGCTTAAATATTGACATGTGCAACCCCCTCCCTGCCATTCAGCCTATGAGCGGGTCTACGCCGTTATACGGGAGTCTTCTTTTTCTGCAGTCATTTTATCATAAAATCAACCGGAATAAAAGCAAATTGCGTTAATTTGATCAAGTATTTGAAACCCTTGCAATCCATTGGAAAGTACATCACCGGCCAAACGGCTGTGACATAGAATGACATGGGGAGCGTCCCCTCCCCTTCAGACTATCCAAGGAGGAATCGTGTGTATGGAAAACGGCAGTAATAACCGCTGTGGTGACAAGAGCGGTACCCTGCCTTCCTGTGCGCCGCTGGCCACTGGGTACGTCCCCTTTCAGCAGAGGGACCCACAGCGCTATGATCAGCGCGATGCCCTGAGCAACGGCACGCTGTTTCCAGGCCTGAATCTGCCCTTCCACCTGGCGGTGCCTGGCAGCAAGGTGCCTGCGGGTAACCGGGCCGACCTGCAGGCGCTGTGCTTTGTAGTGGCGGAGCTGGGACTTTATCTTGACACCCACCCCGATGATACCGAAGCCTTTGCCCTGTTCAAGCAGTTTGCACAGATGGCCAAGGACGCAAAGGCAAACGTGGAAAAGACCAACGGTCCCTTGACCCAAAAGAATACGGCGGACTTTGACAAGTACTGCTGGCTCAAGGATCCCTGGCCTTGGAACTACGAAGAAAACGAGGTGAAGTGATCTATGTTTATCTATGAAAAGAAGCTGCAGTTCCCGGTCAAGATCGCGACACCCAACCCCAAGCTGGCAGCCTTCATCATCAGCCAGTACGGCGGCCCGGACGGTGAACTGGGCGCCTCCATGCGTTATCTGTCCCAGCGCTACGCCATGCCCTACGCCGAGGCAAAGGGACTGCTGACGGACATCGGCACGGAGGAACTCGGGCATCTTGAAATGGTGGCGGCTATTGTTCATCAGCTGACCCGGAACCTGACCGACGAGGATGTCAAGGCGAACCCGACCTTTGCTTCCTACTTTGTGGATCACACCGCCGGTGTGTATCCCACTGCCGCCTCCGGCTTCCCCTGGACGGCAGCCTCCATGCAATCCACCGGCGACGTCATCGCCGACCTGACCGAGGATATGGCCGCCGAGCAGAAGGCCCGCAAGACCTACGACAACATTCTGCGCTTGTCCGATGATCCGGACGTGAACAACGTCATCCGCTTCCTGCGGCAGCGTGAGCTGGTCCACTACCAGCGCTTTGGCGAGTGCCTGCGCATGGTGCAGGAGAAGCAGGACCAAAAGAACGTCTATCTCTACAACCCCGCCTTTGATAAGAACCGCCCCGCAAAGGGTTGATATGAAAAGAGGCACAGCCGATCGGCTGTGCCTCTTTTGATTACAGCAATTGCGCCAGTTCGTCCAAAACGCCCAAATCCCACCCCAGGCGGGACAGGACGTACTTATCGCGGATATCTTTGGTGGCTTTGAAGGTCATCCGGGCGCATTCACTGTCCACTCCAAGGTCGGTTAAATCCCGGCTGATGCCGATGGTGTCCATCAGCGCACCCAGTTGGGCGGATGTGGGCAGTTCTTCCTCCAAAATAGCAAGGATATTCTGCCAGTTGGCCGCGATCTTCTCAAAACGGGCGGGATGGGTGGATTTGTCGTATTTGCGCTCCTTCTGCTCCTGGGCAATCATGGTTTCACCGCTGTTGCCTAAAAAGCTGCGCAGCTGATTCTTCCAATCCTCCAAGTCAAATGCAGCAACAGTTGTATAGGCTTTTTCCTTGTCGGGCACAACGTTCTTTACCGCTTCGTACAGCTCCACCGACTTCAGTGTTGCCATGGCACACTGGATGCCGTGAAGGTCCACCCGGGTACCAAACTCCAGCCCGCGCATGTCCCACACGTGGCTGAAGTAATGCTCCACGCCGGAGGCCGGACGGGACACCCCGGCATAGGCCATGGCCACGCCGCCGATGACAAGGCCCTCAAACACGGCCTCGATGGCCGCCTCGTCACGCCTGAGCAGACCTGCGGCGTTGTCCACGCATTTTTTCAGAGCGGAGCGGATCAGCTGGGCCACCCGCTGGCAATAATACTCGCCGGTGATCAGATGGGCGATGCGCCATTCAGCGATGGACACGTATTTGGCCAGCATATCGCCTAGACCGGACTTCAGCATATGCTCCGGCGCGTTCTTCAGAATGTCGGTATCGCCGATGATCACATCCGCGCAGCGGCTGGGCAGGGACACTTTCAGCCCGTCCCGGGACATGGAGGATGTGGCGGAGGCATAGCCGTCCATGGAGGGCGCGGTGCCCACGATAATGTACCGCCTGCCGGTCACGTTGCTTAAAATCTTGCCAATATCGTTGATAACACCGGAGCCTACGCCAATGATCAGGTCGCAGGTCGGGTCAAAGTGCATGACAGCGGAACCCACGGCCTGCTCGTCCGGCTCAAGGCTCTCGGACTGAAACACATATTCGCAATGGTTGATTCCATGGCGGTCAAGCAGCTGGGCCACCTGCTCCCCTGCCGCCTTGTAGGTGTTGCAATCGGCAAGGATAAAGGGTTTTTGCGCCCCGTATTTGACCACAAACTCCGGAAGGCGAACCAAAGCACCCTTGCCGATGACCACGTCGTCAATGGCGATATCATGCTCTTTGCCGCAGGTACATTGGGTGGAGCCGAGATAGTTTTTCATAGTATCAATCCTTATTCCAGCATGTTTGCAAATTCATCTTCGGTCAGCACGGGGATGCCCAGCTCGTTGGCTTTTTTCAGCTTGGAGCCGGCGTTCTCCCCCGCCACCACATAGGTGGTCTTTTTAGACACCGAGCCGGAAGCCTTGCCGCCGCGATCTTCAATCAGGGCAGATGCCTCGTCACGGGTAAAGCGCTCCAGCGCACCGGTCAGCACGAAGGTCTTGCCCTCAAACCGGCGGTCGCTGCCCGTCTGGGCGGCGGTCATATTGACCCCGGCCTCGCGCAGGCGGCGGATGAGATGGCGGCTCTGCTCGCTGTCAAACCAGTGGCGCAAATTGTCCGCGGTAATGGTTCCGATATCGTCCACGGCGGTAAAGTCTTCAGCCGTGGCGTTCTGAATCGCCTCCAACGTGCCGAAATGCTGGGCGATGGTCTTGGCAACCTTCTGCCCCACCTGACGGATGCCAAAGGCATACAGCAGGCGGCCCAAATCGTTTTCTTTGGACTTTTCGATGGCGGCCAGCAGGTTTTCCGCCGACTTTTTGCCCATGCGCTCCAGGGCCGCAACCGATTGCGGCTCAAGAAAATAGAGGTCAGCAGGACTTTTGATCAGCTCCGCAGACACCAACGCCTCCACCACAGCGATGCCAAGGCCCTCGATGTCCATGGCGTCCCGGCTGGCAAAGTGGGCCAAATTGCGCACCAGCTGGGCGGGACACTCCGCGCCGGTGCAGCGGATGTGGGCGCCATCCTCATCCCGGGTAACAGGCGCACCGCACACGGGACAGGCTGCAGGCAGCCGGTAAGGCTGTGTATCCTCCGGCCGCAGGTCGGGCAGAACGGCCAACACTTCCGGGATGATCTCCCCTGCCTTGCGAACCAGCACGGTGTCGCCAATGCGAATATCCTTGTCCGTAATAAAATCCTGATTGTGGAGGGTTGCGTTGGTCACCGTGGTACCTGCAAGGCGCACAGGAGCCAGCACTGCCTTGGGGGTCAGCACGCCGGTGCGGCCCACCTGCACCACGATATCCAGCAGTTTGGTGGGCTTCTCCTCCGGCGGATACTTGTAGGCGGCGGCCCAACGGGGGAATTTGGCGGTGCTGCCAAGCAGCTTGCGCTGGGCCAGCTTGTCCACCTTGACCACCGCACCATCGATGTCAAAGGAGAAGCTCTCGCGCCCTTCACCGATGGTCTCGATACATTCAATCACCTGCTCCATGGTGTCGCAGGTGTAATGGGGAATTACTTTATAGCCTTTTGTTTTCAGATAGTCCAGCGTTTCTTTGTGGGAAACAAAGTCGACATTTTCAACATACTGCACGTTGAACAGGATGGCATCCAGTTTGCGCTGGGCGGCAATGGCCGGGTCCAACTGACGCAGGGAGCCAGCGGCTGCGTTGCGGGGGTTTGCAAACAGCGGCTCCCCCCTGTCCTCCCGCTGCCGGTTCAACTGATGGAACACAGCTTTGGGCATAAACACTTCACCCCGAACGATCAGATTTGCTGGCGCATCCGGGATGTGCAGAGGAATGGAGCGGATGGTGCGCAGGTTTTCGGTCACTTCCTCCCCCACTCTGCCATCGCCCCGGGTGGCACCGCGGACGAACAATCCGTCCACGTATTCCAATGCCACGGAAAGGCCGTCTACCTTGGGTTCCACCACATAGGCAGCGTCGGGAACCACGGCCCGCACCCGCTGGTCAAACTGGCGCAGCTCGTCAAAATCGAACACGTCCTGCAGACTCTCCAGCGGCACCCGATGCTCCGCCTCGGCAAAGCCATCCACCGCCTTGCCACCCACCCGCTGGGTGGGTGAATCGGGGGTGATCAGCTCGGGATTGGCGGCCTCCAGCTCCTCCAGACGGCGCAGCTTATGGTCGTAGTCGTAGTCGGACATGGTGGGGTTATCCAGCACGTAATACTCGTAACCGGCCCGGTCCAGCTCCTGCCGCAGCAGTTCAATTTCCTGTTTTACATCCATAGCTATCCCTCCGTACCGCTCGTGCGCGGCAGTCCAAGTAAAGTCTGCGGGACGTGGCCCACAATCACAGTTTCCGCTACGCACACCTGCACGGAAACCAGGGTATCAACGGAAATGCCCGGCAAGATCACAGTCAATGGCACATTTACATCCAGCAGGATCCGGTGAAGCGTCTGGTTGATGCCGGCGGCTGTAAACTCGCTGTGTGCCTGTACGTCTGCCGTACCGGCCACCAGACTATGCACGCGGATGGCGGGACCCTTGGCCCAGACAAGGTCCATGTCCAACAGACTGCCCAAGGGGACGCCCAACTCATGTACGTCGATGTTCTCCACCGCAGCAAGCACCCGATCCGCCACCTGATTGCGCAGGTGGTTGACCTCCGCCATGTTGGTGGTGACCGCCAGCACCGCGCCCTGCTGGTCCTGTCGGGTGTTCACAAGTGTTTCGTAATCAATGCTCAGCCCGCTCAAAGCCGCATTGATGTCGCCGGTAACCCGGTTTTGCACCTGAACGACAGCCAGTTCCTCCACCACCGGGCGCAGGCGAAGTTCCAGCAAACCAATGCTGCTGCAGGCGAACATGGTTCCAAGTATGACGGTGACCAACAACGGATTGAACCGGACAAGGTGTCTGTTTCCCGCACCCCGAAGCCGGCGACGCAGGGACAGAAAAAATCTGTTTGCCATACGATCCCCCCGTTGGGAGGATATGCGCGGACAACAGTAAATTAGTCCTGCCCCAACAGCTCCTGCACGGCCAGCAGAACGCCGACCCGGCCAGATTCATAGGTAAGGCCGCCCTGCAGATAAACGGTATACGGCTCACGCATGGGGGCATCGGCGGACAATTCAATGGACGCGCCCTGTACAAAGGCACCGGCGGCCATAATAACCTGGCTGTCGTAGCCGGGCATGTCCCAGGGCTCCGGGGTCACGTAGGAGTCCACGGGAGCGCCGAACTGGATGCCCTTACAAAAGTGCTTGAGGGCCGCCGGCCGCTTCATGTGGATCATCTGAATGATGTCGTGGCGCACTTCGGTGGATTTGGGTAGTGCCTCATAGCCCAGCAGCTCCATCACGCCGGCGGCAAACACCGCGGTCTTTACCGCCTGGGCCACCGTGTGGGGTGCAAGAAACAGACCCTGGTAGAGCAAGCGGTTTTGGCCAAGGGTACAGCCGCACTCCCCACCGATGCCGGGGGCGGACAAGCGCATGGCGGCTCCCTCCACCAAGTCCCGGCGACCGGCGATATAGCCACCGGTTGGTGCAAGGCCGCCGCCGGGGTTCTTGATCAGGGAACCGACCACGAGGTCTGCGCCCACCTGAGTGGGTTCCATTTCCTCTACAAACTCGCCGTAGCAGTTATCCACCAGGATGCTGACGTTGGGATTGACCGCCTTGATGCGGCGGCACATTTCGCCAATCTCCGCCACGGACAGAGATGCGCGAGTGGCGTAGCCGCGGGAGCGCTGAATCAGCACCGCCTTGACCCGGGGATCGGCCACAGCGCGCTCCATACCCTCCAGGTCGGGGGCATCGTTCACCAGATCCACCTGGCGGTACTCCACGCCATAGTCCAGCAGGGAGCCGTGACCCTTATTCACCACGCCGATGGCGCCCAGCAGGGTGTCATAAGGCGCGCCCACAGCGGAAACCAGCACATCCCCCGCCTTCAGCGCGCCGAACAGGGCGCAGGTGATGGCGTGGGTGCCGTTGACAAACTGGATGCGGACCAGGGCGGCCTCGGTACCAAAGATGTCGGCATAGATCTCATCCAGCTTGTCCCGACCCAAATCGTCATAGCCGTAGCCAGTGGTGCCGGCAAAATAATTCTCTGCAACCCGGTGGGTTTGAAATGCCGCCAACACCTTTTCCGTGTTGGCCCGGGCGATGGTATCAATGCGGTCAAATTGCTCGCGCAGGTTGGCCTCGGCCTGAGCGCCAAGGGCGCGGACTTTTTCGTTTATCTGTAAAGCCATAATACTGTTCAGTCCTGTCTGTTTCTATATTATGCGGGATCAAGCGGAGTCTTTGCCAGGGCCGCCACCAAGCTGACGCAGGCGGCTGCGTCGTTCAGGTCCACCATCTCGCAGGGGGTGTGGATATAGCGGCAGGGCACGCTGATCCCGCCGGTGATCACGCCTGCGCGGTTGACCAGCATGACCCCGGCGTCGGTGCCGCCGGCGCGCAGAACGTCCCGCTGCATGGGGATGGCGTGCTGCCGGGCCACCTGCTCCAACAGATCCACCATCTCGGGGTGACAGATCACGCTGGAGTCCATCACCTTGATAGCGGTGCCCTTGCCCAGCTTGGCGGTGCCGCTGCACTCGCTGCCCGGCACGTCGTCCACGCCGGTCACGTCCACGGCGATGCCATAGGCGGGGTCGATGCCGTAGGCGGCTGTTTTGGCACCCCGCAAGCCGACCTCCTCCTGCACGGAGAAAACAAAGTAACAATCGTTGGCGCAGGTGTCCAGCTCGCTCAAAGCCTTGAGCAGAACGGCACAGGAAATACGGTTATCCATGTAAGGCGATACTGCTTTACTATCGTTGCAATAAGCGGGTGCATCATACACCGCCGTGTCCCCCATTTGGACCAGCTTCTTCGCCTCGTCCTCGTCTTTGGCCCCGATGTCGATGTAGCACTCATCCAGCTTCAGCTTGCCGAAATCAGCCTTTTCCTCCTTGGCCAACACGCCGCGGACACCGTTTTTGAAGCGCACGGTGGTGAAGGCGGCCTCCTTGGGATCTACGCCCCCCAGCCGGCCGCAGCGGATAAAACCCTCTTTGGTGATATGAGTAGCGATCAGGCCGATGGAGTCCATGTGGGCGGAGAACATCAGCCGGGGACCACTCCCCTTTTTGCGGACGATCAGGTTGCCCATAGTATCCCGGGTGATCTCGTCAGCGTGGGGCACCGCCAGCTTTTCGATAACCTCCGCCACCGCGCCCTCGTCCCCGGAGGGACCGTGGGCCGCGTTGATGGTGGTAAGCAGTTCAAACAGTTCCATTTAGTTGCCCTCCTTAATGCCTTTGGCCACGGCATCAATAAACAGCCGGCTCAGGCGGAGAATGTCTTCAAAATCGCGGATGCTGCCTACACCGGCCGGTGCGTGCAGATAGCGCACGGCGGCGGCCAGACCCGCCACACGCACGCCTGTCTTGGTACGCTGGACGGCACGGGCATCGGTTCCGCCGGCGATATAGTGCTTCATCTGCCAGGGGATGTTGTTTTCTTCAGCCAAATTCCGCAGCAGCTCGAACAGCCCCCGGTCATAGATCGTGCCGCCGTCCATATAGGAGATAACCGGGCCGTCACCGGGGATGCAGACCCGCTGATGCTCCACGCTGGAGGGCAAATCTGCCGCCGTGGTGGTTTCCAGCACCAGCGCGATCTCCGGCGTGACGGAGAAGGCAGCGCCAAAGGCACCACGGGTGCCGATCTCCTCCTGCACCGTAAAGGCAAAGGTCACATCCATGGGCAGCTCCTGCCGCAGCAGGTCCAGCATCACGGCGCAGCCCAGGCGGTCATCGATGGCCCGAGCCTTGAACATCCCGTCGCCAAATTCGACGCACTCGCTGTCAAAAACTGCATAGTCACCCAAGGAAACCAGCTTTTCGGCACTTTCTTTGTCTTTTGCGCCGATGTCGATATACAGACTTTCCTCCTTGGGAAGGGACTTTTCCTCTTCCCTGCTCACCAGATGATATGCCTTGATACCGATGACACCGGGGATGGCATTCTCCCCTACCAGCACCCGCTTGCCAATGGCAACGCGGCGATCTACGCCGCCGAGAAACGCAAACTTCAGATAGCCGTCCTCGGTGATGGAGCGAATGATGAGCCCCACCTCGTCCATGTGGGCGCAGAACATCAGCGTACCCGGCGCGGACAAAGCCCCCTTCTTCTCCACGATCAGGTTGCCCATGGGGTCCACCCGAATGCTGTGGGCGTAAGGCTGCGCCTGTGTGGCGATATAGTCACGCACCGCATCCTCCCAGCCGGAAGCACCGGGCAGCGTGCAGAGGGTTTTCAGCTCGTTCAGCATACGCCAGCCTCCTCTCCCGGGTCAGCCGCAAAGGCCGCCAGCAAGCGGGCCACAGACTCGATATCCGCGGCATTGACCACCTCGATGGGGGTGTGCATATACTTCAGCGGCAGGGACAACACAGCGGTGGCAACTCCCTCGCGGCTGATCTGCATGGGCCAGGCGTTGGTGCCGGAGTGACCCTCCATCACCTCACGCTGGTAGTTGATTTCGTTCTGTTCGGCCAGTTCACACAGGCGACTGCTCATCCAACGGGTCATGTTGGGTCCAATGCCGATGGCAGGGCCGCCGCCCAGCTTGAAGGTCTTATCCTTGGGGCCGTCAGGGGTCTCACCATGGGTCACGTCCACCGCAACGCACATTTGGGGTGCGATCTGCCACACAGCGGCGGCGGCACCAGCGGCGCTGACCTCCTCCCGGGTGCTGAACAGCACGTAGAGGTCCACGCTCAACTCCTTGCCCGCCAGCAGTTCCAGCCCGCGCAGGATGGTAACGATGCAGGCCCGGTCATCCAGGGCCTTGCCGCAGAACTGCTCCTCACCCAGCGGCGCACATCCGCCCCGGAAGGTGCCGGGAGTCCCTACGGGGACTTGTACCTCATCACCCTTGCAACCGATGTCGATGAACAGGTCGCTGATGGGAGTGGACTTATCCAGCTCCTCCCTGCTCTGCAGGTGGGGCGGCATGCAGGTAACGATTCCATAGGCGGGCGGATCGGTCAGCATGGTGACTTCACGATCACACAGCATCCGGGGATCTACGCCACCAATGGTGCGAAAGCGCAAAAAGCCCTCCTGCTGCCCGGTGACCAGCAGGCCGATTTCGTCCAGATGTGCGTCCAGCAGCAGGCGGGGCGCGTTTTCTCTCCCACAGCGGCGCACGCCCACTACGCTGCCAAGGCGGGTGGTGTAAACCTCGTCCACCAGGTGTTCCAGCAACCGGCGTGCCAGCTCCGCTACCGGCCTTTCAAAGCCGGACGGGCCGCTGGCGGCACACAGTTGTTCCAGTGTCTTTTGAATATCCAAATCAGGACACCCTCTCAAAACGCATTTACAATTTCCTTAAAGTACTTGCCGCGTTCCATAAAGTTGCGGAAGCGGTCAAAAGCTGCGCAGGCCGGGGACAAAATCACCACATCGCCGTCCTCGGCAACCTTACGGGCGCAGCAGACGGCATCCTTGAAGTCGTCCACCGTGGTGATGGGCGGCTCACCGGACTGGTACTCCGGGGCTTGCTCCACTGCCGTGCGAATCTTCTCGGCGGTATCGCCCGTCAGGATCAAATGCTTGACGTGGCTGACGATCTCGCAGCCCAACTCATCAAAGGGGATCTTCTTGTCGTAGCCGCCGGCAATCAAAATCACCTTTTGGTCAAAGGAGTGCAGGCCGGAGCGGGTTCGGCTGGGACTGGTGCCGATGGAGTCGTTGTAGTAGCGCACGCCGTCCAAAACGCGCACCAGCTCAATGCGGTGTTCCACACCGCCAAAGGTGGTGGCAACCTGCCGCACCGCCTCGTCGCCGACCAGACCGTCCACCGCGGCGATGGCGGTCATGTAGTTTTCCACGTTGTGGATACCGGGCAGCAGGATGTCTTCGGCGGACATGACTTCGCGCTCCCCTGCTTCATTTTTGGCGCAGATAACGTTGTCCTCCCGCAGCCAGACGCCGCGCTCAACCGCCTCAGTCCGGCTGAACAGAGCCACCGCGCCACGGGCCTTGGGAACAAAGCCAGCGGTAATGTCATTGTCGGCGTTGAACACCGCGCAGTCAGCAGCAGTTTGGTGCAGGTAGATGTTCTCTTTGGCGGCGATGTACTCCTCCATACCCTTGTGCATATCCAGGTGGTTGGGGGCAAGGTTGGTCACCACGGCGATATTGGGGCTTTGCTGCATAGTCAGCAGCTGGAAGGAGGACAGCTCCAGCACCGCAATATCGTCGGGATGAATCTGCTCCACCTCGGGCAGCAGGGGTTTGCCGATGTTGCCGCCCACGTGAACGGTGTAACCGGCGGCCTTGAGCATCTCGCTGATCAGAGTGGTGGTGGTGGTCTTGCCGTCACTACCGGTCACGGCGATGATGCGGCAGGGGCAAACCCGAAAGAACACCTCCATCTCCGAGGTGATCTCACTTCCCTGCTCCCGGGCGCGCTGCAGCTGGGGTACATCGGGCCGCAGACCGGGTGTGCGGAAAATCACATCGTGGTCAAGGCCCTCCAGATAGTCCTCGCCCAGCTTCAACACGGCACCAAGACGCTCCAGCTCTTCAGCAGGGCCGTCAAACTGTTCCCGGGGGCGCTTATCGCAGGCGGTAACAGACACCCCCGCGTTCAACAGCATACGAATCAGCGGCGTGTTGCTGACACCGATGCCGATGACGGCCACGCGCTTGCCCTGTAAGCCTTGCAAATATTCATGTACAGCGGACATATAAACGTCCCCTTTCTTACAACTTCTCAATATATTATATTACCATATTTCCCCGTCAAATTCAATTGTAAACTGCAATCTTGACAACAGTTGCGGCGGTTTGTTAAAATACCATTTGCAAGCAGGCTGGACAGCCGCGCGGGCGGGGCGAAAGGCCCGTCTGTGAGGAAAGTCCGGGCTCCACAGGGCAAGGATAACGGGTAACACCCGCCGGGGGCGACCCCAGGAAAAGTGCAACAGAGATATACCGCTTCGCGGCCTCAATATCGGGGCCCCCGCACGAGCCCAGCGCAAGCGGGTCGTGTGGGGAGAGGAGGAACAACGAAGTGACCGTATTTTGCCGCTTGCGGCGAAACAAGGGATACGAAGTTTGTTCCGACGAAGTAAGGGTGGAAAGGCGAGGTAAGAGCTCACCCAATGGCGTGTGAAAGCGACCATTGCTGTAAACTCTATCCGGAGCAACGCCGTGGAGGGACATATGGTCGGCCCGACCGTCCCACGGAGGCGGCTTGAGCGTATCGGCAACGGTGCGTCGAGATAGATGGCTGTCTTGAATGACAGAACCCGGCTTACAGGCCTACTTGCACCAAAAAAACCGCAGCAGATTATTCTGCTGCGGTTTTTCTTGCTATGTTTAATTACTGCTCCCAGTTGTGGTAGACGTTCTGTACGTCATCGTTCTCCTCCAGGAAGTCGATGAGCTTCTCCATGTTCTTGATGTCAGCCTCATCGGTCAGGGTGACATAGTTCTGGGGGACCATCTGCACGCCGGCCTCCAGGAAGGTGTAACCCTTGCCCTCCAGGGCGGCAACCACATCGTTAAAGGCGTCGGGATCGGTGTAGACCTCGAACACGTCCTCGTCGGCCTGCATATCGTCGGCACCGGCCTCCAGCGCGTCCATCATCATGGTATCCTCATCCAGATCCTCGGCCTCGATGACGATGACGCCCTTGCGGTCAAAGGACCAGGACACGCAGCCGGTGGCACCCAGGCCTTTGCCGTACTTATCCAGCAGGTGGCGCACCTCAGGAGCGGTGCGGTTGCGGTTGTCGGTCAGGGCCTCCACGATTACAGCAACGCCGTTGGGGCCGTAACCCTCGTACACCACGTTCTCGAAGCTGTCGGTATTACCGGCACCCAGAGCCTTGTCAATGGTGCGCTTGATGTTGTCGTTGGGCATGTTGGCCGCCTTCGCCTTGGCAATGACGGTGGCCAGGCGGGAGTTGTTGGCGGGGTCGCCGCTGCCGCCGGTCTTGACCGCCACGATCATCTCGCGGGCGATCTTGGTGAAGATCTGAGAGCGCTTGGCATCGGCCGCGCCCTTGGTTTTCTGAATATTGTGCCACTTGGAATGTCCGGACATAAGTATCGTTCCCTTCTGTTTCTTGGTCAAAAGCGGTGATAGTATACCACATTAAGGTGGATATTGCAACTGTTTTACCCCAATTTATACGCAGGAATACACTTCGCAATGGACAGCAGACTTCTGTACAGTCAAACCGGGGAATTTTTCTGCCAGCAGGTCAGCCAACGGCTGGATGACCACATCTTCCGTGGCGAAGTGCCCCCCATCCAACAGGTTGATGCCCAATTCTGCCGCGTCCAAGAAGACGTTGTATTTCACATCAGCAGTAACAAAGGTGTCGCAGCCGGCAGCCACAGCATCCGCCAGCATACTGCCGCAGGAACCGCCACCCACCGCCACACGGTGAACGGGCTTTCCTGCATCCACGTATCGAACTCCGGCAGCAGGCAGCGTTTCTTTGACAAACTCTGCAAAGTCTTTCACCTTTATATTTTTTGCATCTCCAAATATTCCAACCCGTCCAATACCGTAGGGTCGACCAAAGCGGTCGTTCCCTTCCTGATGGAGTTGCTCGACATTGCAAAGGCCCAGAGTTTTGGCGAGTAGTTCGTTGACGCCGCCAACACAGGCATCCAAATTGGTGTGGGCGCAGATAGCGGCAATACCACACTCGGCAAGACACAGCAGCTTGTTGCCGGTCAGGCTCTCATCGGTAACCGCGCGAACAGGATCAAACACCAGCGGATGATGTGCCACGATCAGCTGGGCGCAAAACTGTTTGGCTTCCTCGATCACAGCGTCGGTGATGTCAAGCGCTACCAACACGCGGGACACTTCCCTGTCCCCTCTGCCCACCAAGAAACCAGCATTATCAAACTCTGCCTGGGTTTCAAAGGGCGCAAACGCGTCCAGCACCGCATAGATTTCCTTTACCGTTGCCATTCGTCCCACTCCTTCTTCATTTCGGTCAGTTCAGCCTGCACCTGTCGGAGTTTAACAAGCCGCGGGTCCTGCAGACCGGACTTTCCCCGGGAAATACCGGACATGACCCGATTAACCTTTTCCAGCAGGCGGGCAAGATATTCACCACGAAGCGGTTGGACCATGCCCTTGTGTTGCCGGCCAGCCCATTCCTCACCCGCAGTCAGCTGTACAGCATCCCCATAGCTTGCCACAAGGATATTGTAAAGCTTATCTCCTTCACGGATAATTTCTTCTTTTCGGATGGAAAATCCATTGTACCACAGCCAGCTGCGCAGGTCGGGTTTGGCACTCATAGGCTGCAAAATCAAAGTATATCGACTGTCACAGACCCAGGGTGCCGCCTGTAGAATGGCGGCGATGGTCTCCCCTCCCATGCCGGCAATGACGATGGTGTCTACCTCGTCCGGGGCGATGGCAGCAAGGCCATTGCACAGGCGAAAGTCCATCTGCCCAGTGCAGTTATACTGCTGCGCGGTCAATTTGGCGCGGTCCAGCGGGCCATGATTGATATCTGCGGCGATGGCACGACGCACCCGTCCCCTGCCAAGCAGCCAGGCGGGCAGATAGGCGTGGTCGGTACCGATATCGGCCAGGGCAGCATTGAGCGGCACAAAGTCCGCCACCGCCTGCAGGCGCGGGGTCAATTCAAGCTCTTTCAAGTCCTGCCCACCTCCTTTCCACAAAAAAACACAGGCGGCCACCAGTTTGGCCGCCTGTGTTTTAACCTCAGTTACCGGCTTCGATGACTTCGTTGACCTTGGCCAGCAGAGCCTCTACGTCCACGCCGTGAACGGCGCAGGCCTGCTCCACAGTCTCGCCGCGGGAAGCGGGGCAGCCCAGGCAATGCATGCCGATGGACAGGAACACGGGAGCGGTCTGGGGGGCGATGTCCAAGATCTCGCCAATGATGGTATCTTTGGTGATAGTCATGATAAATTCCTCCAATTGATAAGATGGCAATAGTATACTCCATTTGTCGACTTTTTTCAATGGGTATTTATAAATTGGAAAAAAGAAAGCACGCCGAAACGGCGTGCTTTCTCGGTTGGCTGATTAGGCCTCCTCGCGCATCTTGGCGAAGCAGTCGCTGCAGTAAACAGGACGATCGGACTTGGGCTCGAAGGGAACCTTAGCCTCGCCACCGCAAGCGGCGCAAACGGCGGTGAAATACTCGCGGGGACCGCGGGCAGCGTTCTTGCGAGCATCGCGGCAAGCCTTGCAGCGCTGAGGCTCGTTCTGGAAACCTCTCTCAGCATAGAACTCCTGCTCACCGGCGGTGAACACGAACTCGTTGCCACATTCCTTGCATACCAGAGTCTTGTCTTCGTACATGTGTTTTCCCTCTCTTTGACTTGTTGCCCAGGCCCGGATTGATCCGAATGTGCTGGGACAGTTTAATATTTGCGATCAGCCTTCGCTGATGTCGCCGGAATTAAGGTGGCGCGCAACCTTGCGCCTGATCCGCTGGACCGCATTGTCCACTGACTTTGGTGTCTTGCCGGTACGCTGAGCGATCTCTGCGTAGGAAAGGCCATTCAGGTACAGCTGCAAGATCTCCGTTTCGAACCCGGACAATTGGTCTTTCAAGGCGTGCAAGCGCTCTTTCCATTCCTCTTTGCCAATGAGCACCTGTTCCGGATCCTCCCGATGGTCAGATAAGTAACCGGATGCGTCAAACAGAGGGGTTTCGAATGAGATATAGTTGTTAAGCGGAGAATGTTTACCACAGGAAGCGCATCTCACAGCAGAGAGCAGCTGACTGCGAATACAGACCTCGGCATAGGTACGAAACTGTGCCTGCCGGGACGGGTCATAGGTGCGGATCGCCTTCAACAGACCGAACATGCCCTCTTGGATCAGATCCTCACTATCCCCTCCCGCCAGAAAAAGCGGACGGGCACAGATACGAACCAGACGGGAATGCCGGGAAACAAGCAATTCTTCAGCCTGAGCATCTGCCTGCGACACAAGGCGGCATAGCTGCTCGTCTGTCAATTGCTGATTGTCCGTCAAATCGGTCTTCATGTCCACACTCCTAAGACATTTTAATGAAAGATGCATGGTTTGTCAAGAGATTTCGAAAAAAAGTTTGTGTTTTTTATCAAAACCCCTGCTTTTACACTCTTTTATATATTTCAGAATGATTTGACCAAATCAGCCAAGCGCTGCGCACACTGTTGGGCAACCTCCTGAGTCTCAGCCTCGACCATCACACGCATCAGTGCCTCGGTCCCGGAAGCCCGTACAAGAATCCGCCCCTTGACTGCAAGTGCATCCTCTTCAGC
>JAZSAP010000057.1:0-21685 GCA_045601925.1 Lawsonibacter sp. | reverse complement strand
CCACCATCCATTCACGCAACATTTCTTTTGCTCGTGCTCTGCTTATCTTGTTTTTCTTCCTTGACATTATTGGCACTCTTTTGTACACTATTAGCAGAGAGGAATGCAGTGCTTCTGTCGGCTCCCGGCGACGGGTTCTCGATATTCACTGTATTCGTCTCTTCTTTTTTAATCACTTTGTCCCCCTTGTTTTCCGGAATGGATTTCCTTGCCATCCACCGCGTCGCCGCGGACGGCATATCGTTCGCAGTGATCATTGGTCTCTTCTCACTCATTCTGTCGCGGCTCCTTTCCAAATCACAACCGCTATGCTGGGTTGTGATTTGGTTTAGTGCGATACCCGGGATAGCCTCCATATCCATATAGGTTTTGACGTGAGAATGGAGGGTCGCGCGCCGCCTCCACCACAAACAAATCCGCCGCCGGGGTTCGGGTATGTTTTGGTGAAAACAGCGCAGACTAGAGAACACCACAAAAAAGGAGCGGCAGATATGTTCAAACACGAAAAGCAGTTATTCCATCCCGTGGGCGTGGAGCGGCCCAATCCCCAGTATGCGGCTCTGCTGCAGGAGCAGTTGGGCGGCGGCAACGGCGAGTTGAAGGCGGCTATGCAGTATATGTCCCAGAGTTTTCGCATCAAGGACCCGGATATCAAGGACCTGTTCCTGGACATCGCAGCGGAGGAATTGGGCCACATGGAGATGGTGGCCCAGACCATCAACCTGCTCAACGGCCACGATGTGGACGCCGGGCAGGTGGCCGCCGGTGAGATCCAAACTCACGTTCAGTTGGGCCTCAACCCTGGTCTGATCAACGCCTCCGGCTACTCCTGGACGGGCGATTATGTGACTGTCACCGGCGACCTGTGCGCCGATCTGCTGAGCAATATCGCCTCGGAGCAGCGGGCCAAGGTGGTCTATGAATACCTGTACCGCCAAATCAACGACAAGCGAGTCCGCGAAACCATCGACTTCCTGCTCAACCGGGAGGAAGCCCATAATCAGATGTTCCGGGACGCCTTTAATCGGGTGCAGAACAGCGGCTCCAACCGGGATTTCGGCACGACGAAGGCAGCCAAGATGTACTTCTCCCTGTCCGATCCCGGCCCCAACGTCTTTGCAGGAAACGATGTTTCCGCCCCCAAGTTCAACTGATACAGACAAGCTTCGATGCAACAAAACAGCCCGGACGGAATGTTCCGCCCGGGCTGTTTTATATGGTTTTCAGTCAAAGGCAAGGCCAAAATAAGCCGGATTGGCGGGCCATTGGGCAGGTCGGCCAATCAGCCAGCGGTACATGGCAAAGGGTGTCCCCGCCTGCCCCACTTGGCAAGGGGTGCGCACCAACCAGCGTTTGGCGGGTATCGCCTCTGCAAGGGCAGACAGGACAGCCGGGTGTTCTGCCACCGGGGCAAGCAGCTCCTTGACCACGGCGGTGTCCCCCGCCCGCTCCACGCAGGCACAGCCGCCCCCCGCACGGAACAATCCGCCCCCGGACAGTCTGCACACCGCCTGCTGATAAGAAAGTCCCTCTGCCCCGCAGGCCACGTGGGTCATGTCAGCCAAGCAGTTCTCCCTGATTTCTCCGTATTCCTGCCACTCCACCGCGTGGATAGGCGCAGGGACGACATTCAAGTTGGGGGCAACTTCCCGCTCCACAAGGGCAAATTGCTCCTCAAAGCCATTGGCGGCGAAAAAGCGGTGCAGACTCTCGCTGGCCGGCACGGTGGTCAAGCAGGCAAAACCTTTGCCGCGCAGCCACTCCCCCGCCCAGTCCAAAAGTCGACCGGCGTAGCCTTTCCCCCGGCAATCCGGGTGGGTGGCCACGGCATAGAGATACGCTCCAGGCCATTGTCCGCTGCCAGCGGACACAAGGGGCATATCAAACCAGGCGGTCATGGCCTGTACGCCGCCCTCATCCGCCAGCACCAGAACCCGCTCCGGGTCGGGGCAGGCGGCAAAGAAGCAGTCGATATACGCGTCGCTGTCCCCGAAGGCCAGCTTCCAAAGTTCCCGCAGGCGGGGCCTGTCCCCAATCGTTGCGGGCCGAAATATGATATTCATGGGTTGTACCTGCCTTTCTGTTAAAAATATCCCCGCCCGTGGGCGGGGATATTCCGTTTATTTTTTCTCTTCCACTGGCACCAGCTGACCATCCGGGCCAAAGCAGACCCGCTGAATGTCGTTGCCGGTGTTCTTCTTAATGTCATCCAGCCGAATACCCTCGGTGATGCTGGACACCAAAGAGTAGGCAACGCCGTGGCGCTTGGCGCGGCCGGTACGGCCCACCCGGTGGATGTAGTACTCGTTCTCGTCGGGGATGTCGTAGTTGAAAACCACGTCCACGTCGTCGATGTCAAGGCCCCGGGCGGCAACATCAGTTGCTACCAGCACACGCATCTGTCTCTCACGGAACTTCTGCAGGGTCTTTTCCCGGACCCGCTGCTGAATGTCGCCGTGGATGGCTTCGCAGCTGATGCCGCGCATACGCAGCAGGCCCGCCAGCCGATCGGTCATATTCTTGGTGTTACAGAAGGCGATGCCAAGTTCAAAATCGCCCAGTTCCAGCAGTCGTGCCACCACGTCTGCCTTCTCGTTGCGCTCCACGTCCAGGCGGTACTGGGCGATGTCGGGCTTGTTCTGCTCGTCGGCACGGACGGTGATCTCCACCGGGTCCCGCTGATACACCCAGGAGATATCCATGACCTCACGGGAGATGGTGGCGGAGAACATACCCATGTTCCGGCGGCTCTTGATTTGGTCCAAAATCCGGGTCACGTCCCGGACAAAACCCATGTCCAGCATGCGGTCCGCCTCGTCCAGCACCACGGTCTGCACCTTGTCAAGGCGCACGGTGCGCCGCTTCATGTGGGCCATAAGGCGGCCGGGGGTGGCCACCACGATCTGGGGACGCTTTTTCAGCTGGGTGATCTGCTTGTCAATGGGCTGGCCGCCATACAGGCACACAGTGCGCACGCCCTCTTTGAAGGCGCACAGGTCACGCAGTTCCTCCTGGATTTGGATGGCCAGTTCCCGGGTGGGGGCCAGTACAAGGCCCTGCACCTCGTCCTGCTCGGGGTCAATGTGCTCCACCATGGGAATACCGAAGGCAAAGGTCTTGCCCGTGCCGGTGGGCGCCTTGGCAATTACGTCCTTCCACTCCAAAAAGCAGGGAATGGCACCGGCCTGCACAGGCGTGGCCTGAACGTAGCCCTTTTTGTCGATGGCGCGCATGATCTCGGCCGACAGGCCAAGCTGGTCGTAGCGCACCACGTCGTTTACGATCTCGCCGTTGATTTCCATAGTAACGTTCCTTTCCTGTGTGTCGATCCAAGGCCTTCCACTCACAGACACACGGTCCGAAACGCCTTTTCCCGGCGCGGCCTCAAATCATGGGGCGGTTTCCCACCTATTCATCGTATTGTACCATATCCCGACCCATTTTGCAATTATTGAGGAATTGGAGATTTCTCGTTTTATCTTCCTTTTCCCTCTACCATTTCTCCACATTCTGTGATATAATGCGCAATTACGAGCATTGAATTAAAGGAGTTTGTGTTTTATGATCACGGTTACCGACCTGAGCCTTAATTACAGCGGCACGCCCCTGTTCTCCCACGTGGATCTGCAGTTTACCCCCGGCAACTGCTATGGCATCATCGGCGCCAACGGCGCGGGCAAGTCCACCTTCCTGAAGATCCTGTCCGGCGAGTTGGAGTCCACCACCGGCGAGGTACACATCCTGCCCAACACCCGCATGTCCGTGCTGAAGCAGGATCAGAACGCCTACGACGCCTACAACGTCATGGACACAGTCATCATGGGCAACGCCCGCCTGTACGAGATCGGCAAGCAGAAAGAAGCCCTCTACGCCAAGGAGGAAATGACCGACGAGGACGGCATGCTGGCCTGCCAGCTGGAGGAGGAGTATGCCGAGCTGGGCGGCTGGGAAGCCGAGTCCGACGCCAGCCGCATTCTGCAGGGTCTTGGTCTGGGCACCGAGCTGCACTACAACGACATGGCCACGCTGGATGCCCGCCTGAAGGTGAAGGTACTGCTGGCCCAGGCGCTGTTCGGCAACCCCGACCTTTTGATGATGGACGAGCCGACCAACAACCTTGACATCGATGCCGTTAACTGGCTGGAGGACTTCCTGCTGGACTTTGAGGGCACCGTCATCGTGGTGTCCCATGACCGCCATTTCCTGAATACCGTCTGCACCCACATCGTGGACATCGACTACAACAAGATCAAGCTGTACGTGGGCAACTACGACTTCTGGTACGAGTCCTCCCAGCTGGTGCAGCAGCTGGTGAAAAACCAGAACAAGCGCAACGAGGAAAAAATCAAGGAACTGCAGGAGTTTATCTCCCGCTTCTCCGCCAACAAGTCCAAGTCCAAGCAGGCTACCGCCCGGCGCAAGCTGCTGGACAAGCTGACGGTGGAAGAGATGCCTGCCTCCTCCCGGCGCTACCCCTGGGTCGGCTTCTCCCCCGACCGTGAGGTGGGCAAGGACATTCTGTTCGTCACCGACGTGTCCAAGACCATCGACGGCGTGAAGGTGCTGGACAAGGTCAGCTTCATTGTGGAGCACGGCGACAAGATCGCCTTTGTGGGCGACAACGAGAACGCCCACACCGCCCTGTTCAAAATTCTCTCCGGCGAGATGGAGCCCGACGAGGGCACCGTCAAGTGGGGTCAGACCGCCACCTTCTCCTACTTCCCCAAGGACAACACCCCCTACTTCGATGGCTGCGACGACAATCTGGTCCAGTGGCTGCGCCAGTACTCCCCCGACCCCCAGGAGCAGTTCCTGCGTGGCTTCCTGGGCCGCATGCTCTTCTCCGGCGACGAGGTGTACAAGCCGGTCAAGGTGCTGTCCGGTGGTGAGAAGGTCCGGTGCATGCTGTCCCGGATGATGATGTCCGGTGCCAACGTGCTGATGCTGGACCAACCCACCAACCATCTGGATCTAGAGTCCATCGCCGCCCTGAACAAGGGGCTGGAGGCCGTCAAGTGCAACATTCTGGTGGCCTCCCACGACCACCAGTTGGTGCAGACCGTGTGCAACCGCGTGTTTGACTTTACCGCCGACGGCAAGCTCATCGACCGCAAGATGACCTACGACGAGTATCTGGAAAGCCAGCGTCCTCAGGCGTAACAAACAAAAAATCCCCGTCCGCACGGACGGGGATTTTTTTAGTTGTGCTTGCAGGCTTCAACAAAATTTTCAAAGAATTTCTGCTCGACGGGGTCACCCACGTGGAAGTTCTGCTCCGGGTGCCACTGGACGGCAACAATTTTCTTCTCCCGGTTTTCTACCGCTTCGATGACGCCATCGTCAGCGGTGGCCACCACCCGCAGACCCTCCCCCAGCCGGTCGATACCCCAGCCGTGGTGGGAGTTGACCTCCGCCCGCTGCGTGCCGAACACGTCCCAAACGAAGCTGCCTTTTTCGATGTTGATGTGGTGCATGCGCTTTGTGTCCATACCGGGCAGGCCGTGAGAGCCGTTCCCATTCACCTTTTTAATGGAGCCGCCGAAGTAGATATTCAGCACCTGAATACCCTGGCAGATTCCGAAAATAGGTTTGTTTTCCTTAACGAACAGGTCGATGATCTGCTTATCGTGGCCGTATTCGTCAAAACGGATGACTTCGTGCGTCGGCTCGCCGCCGTAGTACTCGGGCAAGACGGTATTGCCGCTGCCGGGGACGATCAGACCGTCACAGATATCGCACACCCGTTGGGCGTCCGTGGGGTTCATGATGGCACACAGAGTAATGTGGTTCTTCTCCGCCATCTTCCAGTAATCATACGGAATCGAGGCCCATTCGGCCCAGTATCCGTCCGCCGGGCGATGCTGGTACCGGAGCAAAACACCTAAAACCATGGTAACGCTTCCTTTCCCATTGATCGACCCCATCAGACCGCAACGTCAACCGCGTTTTCATACTCCCGGACGCCAACTTTGATGTCCCAAATCAGAAGTTCCGCCTGGTTAGTCCTTGTTCAGAAAATACTTCTCGAAGGCGGCGATCCACTTGTCGGCGATGTACTGGTGGAAGGGGGCGCAGGGATGCACACCGTCGGCCAGCCAGTAGGTCTCGGGAGCCTGCTCGCACAGCTCCAGCAAGTCGGCCTGCAGGGGGAGCAGGGGCAGGCTGTGCTTGGCGGCCAGCTCGCGCACGGCCTGGGCGCGGATGGCCACCTCTTCCTCAAACCATTCGATCCGCTCGGCGGTGGCGGGACCCTCCAGCACGAAGGGTTCCATCAGCATGATCTTCATCTCGGGCAGTTCTTCCTTCAGTTCCTCGATGAGCAGGTCGTATACCTTCAGGAACTTGTGGCCGTCCACGCCGTTAGGGCTGGCAGGATCGGACACCTCGTGCCACACGTCGTTGACGCCGATGAGAATGCTCATGTAGTCGGGCTTCAGGCTAATAATATCCCGCCGGGTGCGGCCATAGACGTCCACAATGCGGTCGCCGCTGATGCCGCGGTTAACGAACTCATACTCGCCGGGGTGATCCAGACCCATACGGCCGGCGATAAAGTCGGCATAGCCGTTGCCCAAATTCAGTCGGGGATCTTTTTCAGAGGGACCACGGCCACGTCTGCAATCGGTGATGGAGTCGCCTATAAAGAGGATCTTTTTCATTATATAGTTCCCTCTTTCTAAATTATACCTGCCAGCCGGACAGGTACGCTTTCTGTTCCTCGGTCAGCTCGTCGATGGCAAGGCCCAAGGCCGCCAGCTTGGTCACGCCGATCTGATAGTCGATTTCATCGGGAATGTCGTACAGCTTCAGCTCCAGCTCATTTTGGTGCTTAACCAGCCATTCGGCGGCCAAAGCCTGGACGGCAAAGGACATATCCATGATTTCGGCGGGGTGACCATTGCCGGCAGCCAGGTTGACCAAACGGCCGTCGGCGATGACGTTCAGAGTGCGGCCGTTGGGCATGGTGTAACCAACGATGTTGGCACGGCGCTCGGCACGCTGGGTGCAGTTGCCCTCCAGCCACGCCACATCCACCTCGCAGTCGAAGTGACCGGCGTTGCACAGCAAGGCGTTGTTCTTCATAACGGCAAAATGTTCGGCGGTGATGACGTCCTTACAGCCGGTGGCGGTGATGAACAGGTCACCCTGGGCGGCCGCCTGGGCCATGGGCATGACCCGGAATCCGTTCATGGTGGCGTCCAGGGCCTTGAAGGGATCAACCTCCGTCACGATCACGTCGGCGCCCATACCCTTGGCACGCAGGGCAATGCCGCTGCCGCACCACCCGTAACCGGCCACCACCACGGTCTTGCCGGCGATGATGAGGTTAGTCGTGTGCATGATGCCGTCCATGACGGACTGGCCGGTGCCGTACTTGTTGTCGTAGTAGTGCTTGGCCTTGGCGTCGTTCACCGCCATCATGGGACAGGGCATGCGCCCCTCCCGCTCACGGGCACGGAGCCGATGGATGCCGGTGGTGGTCTCCTCACAGCCGCCGATGAGGCAGTCGGCATACTCGCGGCATCTGCCATCCAGCAGCTGGATCAGGTCACCGCCGTCATCGATGACGATGTGGGGATGGCACTTCAGGGTCTCCACCAGCAGGTCCTCGTACTGTTCGGGGGTGACACCGTGGATGCCGAAAGTCTCAACGCCCATCTCCGCCACGGCGGCAGCCACGTCGTCCTGGGTGGACAGGGGGTTGCAGCCGGTGAGGTACACCTCCGCCCCGCCCTTTTTCAACACCAAGCCGAGATTGGCGGTCTTGGCCTCCAGATGGACGGACACGGCGATGCGCAGGCCGGCAAAGGGCTGCTCCTTCTCAAAGCGGGCCTCGATCCCGGACAGGGCGGGCATAAAGGCCCGAACCCATTCAATTTTTTGCCGCCCGGAGGGCGCCAGGGACATATCTTTTACAATGCTCATGTGGAAACATTCCTTTCCGCGATTTCGGGGTTATTGTATCATAAATTAGTTCAATATACAATGCTCTGCAAGCCCTCACAAGTGCCTATTTCAAAGGAGTTCAATATATAAACCCCCGTGAGAACCTCTGATTGTCAAGAGGATTTGCAACAAACTTGCAACATGAAAATTCTTTTGTTAAGGCGGGGAAATGCACACGAAACACCCCGCCTTTTACATTGTACCACATAAATATCGTTCAGCCAGCAGGGAAAACGCCTGTTTGGTTGACTTTTTGGGCGGAAGAAAGTAGAATAAACCGAATGAGTACAAAGGAGCCGACGGCTTATGGAACATTATCTGGATAACGCGGCCACCACCCGGGTGTCCGTCGCGGCCATCGAGGCGGCGGTGGCGGCCATGAAGGACAACTTCGGCAACCCCTCCTCCCGGCACGAGGCGGGCCGCCGGGCCGAGCGGCTGGTAAACAGCAGCCGCGAGGTCATCGCCCGAGCGCTGGGTGCTGACAGCGGCGAGGTGTTGTTCACTTCCTGCGGCACGGAGAGCGACAACTGGGCCGTTCGCGGTGCGCTGGAAGTGAATAAGCGTGTGGGCAAGCACATCATTACCACCGCCATCGAGCACGATGGGGTATTAGCCCCCTGCCGCCAGCTGGAACAGCAGGGGTACGGGGTGACTTACCTCCAACCCGACAAACAGGGCAACATCACCGCCGCACAGGTGGCCGACGCCCTGCGGGAGGACACGGCCCTGGTGTCGGTCATGCTGGTCAACAACGAGCTGGGAACCATTCTGCCCGTGGCGGAGATTGCCAAGGTGTTGCGCGAGCGCAAGTCCAAGGCGCTGCTCCACTGTGACGCGGTGCAGGGATTTTTGAAGGTGCCGTTTACGGTAAAAGAACTGGGCGTTGACCTTTTGAGTGTCAGCGCCCACAAGGTGCATGCCCCCAAGGGCATCGGCGCGCTGTATATCCGCAAGGGTGTCCGACTGCCCGCCCATCTGCTGGGCGGCGGGCAGGAGGGCGGACTGCGCTCCGGCACGGAACCCACGGCTCAAATTGCCGCCTTTGCCGCCGCGGTGGAGGAGGGATTGGCCAATTTTAATACCGAGCAAGCCCATCTGCGT
Source organism: Lawsonibacter sp. (assembly GCA_045601925.1). Taxonomy (GTDB): domain Bacteria; phylum Bacillota; class Clostridia; order Oscillospirales; family Oscillospiraceae; genus Lawsonibacter. The sequence goes on along the minus strand of JAZSAP010000057.1, from coordinate 12,634 downwards.
ATGCTGAAAGATTACACCCTGGAACGACTGAACGCCCTGCTGCCCAACGCAAAGCGGGTGGGGGAGGGGGAAGCACCCCACGTGCTGGCCATCACCCTGCCCGGCTACAAAAGCGAGGTGGTGGTGCGGTTTTTGAGTGACCGGGGGGTGTACGTGTCCTCTGGCTCCGCCTGTCACAAAGGCAAACCCAGCCACGTGTTTGCCGCCCTGAAGCTGGACAAAAAACAGCTGGACGGCGTATTGAGGGTGAGCTTCTGCGGGGATAATACCAAAGAGGATGTGGATGCGCTGCTGGACGGCCTTGTGCAGGCGGGACAGCAGCTGTTCACCAGCCTTTCCTGAATGAAGGAGCGATCAGGATGTTTTCCTTTATGAAACAGGGGCGGGCGTTCTACCGGCAGGTGTTTGCCCTGACGCTGCCCCTGGTATTACAGAACTTGATTACCAGTTCCCTGAGCATGGCCGACACCTTTATGGTGGGTCTGCTTGGTACGGTGGAGCTGGCGGGCGTGACCCTGGCCAACATCCCGTTTTTCGTGGTGCAGCTGTTCTTCTTCGGGGTGCAGAGCGGCGGAACGGTGCTGATCAGCCAGTACTGGGGTAAGGGGGACCGGGAGTCCATCAACCGGGTGCTGGGTTTGAGTTGGTACGTGACCGGGGCGGTGGCTCTGACGGTGGCCCTTGCCATGCTGGCCGCGCCGGTGCAGATCATGTCCCTGTTCGGCAACGATCCGGCAGCGGTGGCGGTGGCGGCAAAATACGGCCGCATCATCGGCATGGCGTACTTGCTCAACGGACTCAATTTGGCCTACGTGGGCGCCCTGCGCAGTATGGAGCAGCCCAAAATCGGCACATGGATGCTGGGCGCGTCCATGGTGACCAATTTGTTTTTGAACTATGTGCTGATTTTCGGCAAGCTGGGCGCCCCGAGACTGGGAGTGGAGGGTGCGGCGTTGGCAACCCTGATCTCCCGCGTGCTGGAGAGCGTCATCGTTGTGGGCTACATTTTGAAAAACAAGCACTTCCGGTTGGAGCTGCCCCTGGTCCTGCGCCCGGGGCGGGAGATGGTGCGAAAGTTGGTCAAGTACTCCGCCCCTGTGGTGGTGAACGAGACCCTTTGGGGCCTTGGCACCAGTATCTACCCCATCATCATGGGCCACATGCCCGGCAGCACGGAGATTTTGGCGGCCTATACCATCGCCGGCAACGTGGATAAGCTGGTCATGGTGGCCATCAGCGGCCTGTGCGTGGCCTCCACCGTCATCGTGGGCAAGGAGATCGGTGCGGGCCGGACGGATAGGGTGTATTTCATCAGCTGGGCGCTGAACTTCCTTGCCATGGCATGCGGCGCGGTGTTTGGCACGGCCCTTGCGGTCATGGCTCATCTGTGGTTCCCAAGTTGGCTGTATCCGCTGTTCCAGATGTCTGCCCGGACCCAGGAACTTGTGAAAATGATGCTGACCATCATTGGAGCAACCCTGTTCCTGCGTGGCTTCAGCCACGTGACCATCGTGGGTGTGCTGCGGGGCGGCGGCGATGTGAAGACCGCCACCCTCATTGACCTGCTGCCCCTGTGGCTGGTGTCCATCCCACTGGCGGCAGTCATGGGCCTGTGGCTGAACCTGGGGCCTGTGTGGGTGTATATCGCCATGAGTGTGGACCAGGTCATCAAGCTGCTGATGGGTGTGCCACGCATTCGCTCCCGTAAATGGATCAACGACGTGACCGTGTCTTGATAAAATTAGCAAACAAGAGAGCTGTGTGCAAAAACATACGGCTCTCTTTGTGTTTTTTAATGGATATTGATAAATATATAATTTATTTATAAATGGAGTATTGACATTTGAAGTGGGTGGTGGTATCTTATCATTAGCACTCGGGGAAACGGAGTGCTAAACCATCCCGAACAGAAAGGGGCGGCGTTATGGAACTGACCGAACGAAAGAAACGCATTCTGCGCGCCATCATCGAAAGCTATATCGCCACGGCGGAACCGGTGGGTTCCAAGGCCGTGGCCCAGCTGGCCGGTCTGGACGTGTCCTCCGCCACCATTCGCAACGAGATGGCCGACTTGACCGAGATGGGTCTGCTGGAACAGCCTCACACCTCCGCCGGCCGCATTCCCTCCGCCACCGGCTATCGCCTGTACGTCAACGAGTTGATGGGCGAACATCAGCTGTCCATGCAGGAGACCCAGCGCATCAACGATGCCCTGGAGATGAAAATCGAGGAGCTGGACCGGGTCATCGACCGGGCGGGCAAGGTGCTGAGTAAGATCAGCGACTACCCCGTTTTCTCCATGACCGAGGTGAAGGACGTTGTCACCGTCCGCCGGTATGACCTGCTGATGGTGGAAGAAAATGCCTTCATCGCCGTGGTCATGACGGACACCAGCGTGGTCAAGAATAAGATCATCCGCATCCCCGACGGCCTGTCCGACCCCCAGCTGCAGATGCTGTCCACCATCCTGAACAGCTCCTTCACCGGCCTGAGCCGGGAGCAGATGAGTCAGGCTTTGGAAAAGATGGCCGACCACTCCACACCGGGGGCCTTCCGGCTGATCTCCATGGTGGTGGAGTTCGCCATCGAGGTGCTGGGCGACCTGCGTCGGCAGACGGTGCATACCGCCGGCATCACCCAGCTGCTGGAACACCCCGAGTACAAGAGCCTGGATAAGGCAAAACCCTTGATGCAATACCTGTCCAATGATGATGAGTCTGCCGCCCTGCCCGCCTTGTTCGACGGCAATCAGAGCATGAACATTCTCATCGGCCCGGAAAACGTTGGCGAGGCGTTCCGGGACACCAGCGTGGTCATGGCCAGCTATGACATCGGCGACAATATGCGCGGCGTCATCGGCGTGGTGGGTCCCACCCGCATGGATTACGCCAAGGTGACTGCCCGCCTGTCCTACTTCGCCGACAGTCTGACCCGCATGTTCGGCAAGGGCGAGCTGCCCCCGCCCACGGACAAAGACGATTTTGAAGCATAGAAGGAGCGCACACCGTGAGTACGAAGAAGAAAGAACAAACCGCCCCCGAGGCGGAGCAGACTACCATCGAGGCGGAGCAGACCGAACAGGTCCAGACCCCGGACCCCGCCGCCGAGGCGGCAGCCAAGCTGGCCGAGCAGGAGGATAAGTTCCTGCGCCTGGCCGCCGAGTACGACAACTTCCGCAAGCGCACCGCCAAGGAGCGGGAGGCCCTGTGGACCGAGGTCAAGGCGAACACCGCCGCAGCATTCCTGCCCGTGTACGACAATCTGGAGCGGGCCATCAAGCAGGAAACCGCCGACGAGGCCTATAAAAAAGGCGTGGAGATGACCATGAGCCAGCTGCGTGAGGTGTTCACCGGCCTTGGTATCGAGGAGATCCCCGCCCTGGGCCAAACCTTCGACCCCAACCTGCACAACGCCGTCATGCACATCGATGACGAGAGTTTCGGCGAGAACGAAATTGCCGAGGTGTTCCAGGCGGGCTTCCGCTGCGGCGAGAAGGTCATCCGCTTCTCTATGGTCAAAGTTGCAAATTAACCAAGCAAACCAACGGGAATCATTCCCATTCTTTCATAACAACAATCTTTCAACAACAGGAGGAAAACATTATGTCTAAGATCATCGGTATTGATTTGGGTACTACCAACAGCTGCGTGGCGGTCATGGAGGGCGGCGAGGCCGTCGTCATCGCCAACGCCGAGGGCAACCGCACCACCCCCTCCGTCGTGGCTTTTGCCAAGGACGGCGAGCGCATGGTGGGCCAGGTGGCCAAGCGTCAGGCCATCACCAACCCCGACCGCACCATCGCCTCCATCAAGCGTGAGATGGGCAGCGACTATAAGGTTGCCATTGACGGCAAGAACTACACCCCCCAGGAGATCAGCGCCATGGTGCTGCAGAAGCTGAAGGCTGACGCCGAGGCTTATCTGGGCGAGACCGTCACCGAGGCGGTCATCACCGTCCCCGCCTACTTCACCGACTCCCAGCGTCAGGCCACCAAGGATGCCGGCAAGATCGCCGGTCTCGAGGTCAAGCGCATCATCAACGAGCCTACCGCCGCGGCCCTGGCCTACGGCATGGACAAGGAAGAGGCTCAGAAGATCATGGTCTACGACCTGGGCGGCGGCACCTTCGACGTGTCCGTGCTGGACGTGGACGACGGCGTGATCGAGGTGCTGGCCACCGCCGGCAACAACCGCCTGGGCGGCGATGACTTTGATAAGTGCGTCATGGACTGGATGGCCGCCGAGTTCAAGAAGGCCGAGGGCGTTGACCTGACGGTTGACAAGGTTGCCATGCAGCGCCTGAAGGAGGCTGCCGAGAAGGCCAAGATCGAGCTGTCCGGCGTCACCTCCACCTCCATCAACCTGCCCTATATTACTGCCGACGCTACCGGCCCCAAGCATCTGGATCTGACCTTGTCCCGGGCCAAGTTCGACCAGCTGACCGCCCACCTGGTGGAGGCCACTGCCGGCCCCGTCCGTCAGGCCATGTCCGACGCCGGCCTGACCGGCAACGACATCACCAAGGTGCTGATGGTCGGCGGCTCCAGCCGTATCCCCGCCGTGCAGGAGGCTGTTAAGAAGCTGACCGGCAAGGAAGGCTTCAAGGGCATCAACCCCGACGAGTGCGTGGCTCTGGGCGCGGCGCTCCAGGGCGGCGTGCTGACCGGCGACGTGAAGGGCCTGCTGCTGCTGGACGTTACCCCCCTGTCCTTGGGCATCGAGACCATGGGCGGCATCTGCACCAAGATCATCGAGCGCAACACCACCATCCCCGCCAAGAAGAGCCAGATCTTCACCACCGCTGCCGACAACCAGCCCTCCGTCGAGGTCCACGTGCTGCAGGGTGAGCGCGAGATGGCGCAGTACAACAAGACTCTGGGCCGCTTCAACCTGGACGGCATCGCTCCCGCCCGCCGGGGTGTGCCTCAGATCGAGGTGACCTTCGACATCGACGCCAACGGCATCGTCAACGTGTCCGCCAAGGACCTGGGCACCGGCAAGGAGCAGCGCATCACCATCACCTCCTCCACCAACATGTCCAAGGAGGACGTGGAGAAGGCCGTGCGCGAGGCCGAGCAGTTCGCTGCCGAGGATGCCAAGCGCAAGGAAGAGGTCGACATCCGCAACCAGGCTGACCAGGTGGTCTATCAGACCGAGAAGACCCTGGAGGAACTGGGTGACAAGGTGGAGGCCGCCGACAAGGCTTCTGTGGAGGCCGCCGTCGAGAAGGTGAAGGAGGCCCTGAAGGGCACCGACGTGGAGGCCATCAAGACCGCCACCGAGGAGGCTACCAAGGCGTTCTACCCCATCGCCGAGAAGATGTATCAGCAGGCCAACCCCCAGGGCGGTGCTGATATGGGCGGTGCGGCCCCCGGCGGCGACCCCGACGTGGTGGATGCCGATTACACCGTGGTGGACGAGGATAAGTAAAGAATAAAATGATGCAGAGCCGCTGACATCAGCGGCTCTGCATACCCTTGTATATTCCCGACCCGAAGCCCAGCGCAGCGGGTTCGGGACGGAGAGGAGGAGCAAGGAAGCGAGTTGAGTTTTCCCGCCTGTGCGGGGAAACGAACTGTGCGGACTTTGCGACGACGATATGGCAGAGCAAAAACGAGATTATTACGAGGTGCTGGGTGTTGCCAAGGGCGCAAGCGATGACGAGCTGAAAAAGGCCTATCGCAAGATCGCCAAGGACTGTCACCCGGACCTGCACCCCGGCGACAAAGCGGCCGAGACCAAGTTCAAAGAGGCCAACGAGGCATATGAGATCCTGTCCGATAAGGAAAAGCGCGCTCGCTACGACCAGTTCGGCCATGCAGGAGTTGATCCAAACTTCGGCGCCGGCGGCGGTGGTGGCTTCGGCGGCTTTGACATGGGCGATCTGGACCTGGGCGACATTTTCGGATCCTTCTTTGGCGGCGGCTTCGGCGGTGGCTTTGGTGGCGGCGGACGCCGCAACAGCCCCCAGCAGGGCGAAAGCCTGCGGGCCAACATTACCGTTACATTTGAAGAGGCGGCCTTTGGCTGCGAGAAGGAGATCAACCTGACCCGGACCGAAGCCTGCGAGGATTGCCGCGGCTCCGGCTGCGAGGCTGGCACCACGGCGGAGACCTGTTCTGACTGTCGGGGCAGCGGCGTGGTACGTATCCAGCGCGGCGGCGGTGGATTTGCCTTCACCAGCACCGCACCCTGTTCCCGCTGCCGGGGTACGGGCAAACTGATCCACAGCCCCTGTAAGTCCTGCGGCGGCAACGGCAGCGTGCGCAAAAGCCGCCGCATCACCGTCAATATCCCCGCTGGCATCGACGACGGGCAGGCGGTGTCCCTGCACGGTCAGGGTAATGCCGGCAAAAACGGCGGCCCAGCCGGTGATTTGATCGTGGGTGTGCGCATCCGCCCTCACTCCCAGTTCACCCGGGAGGGCAACACGGTGCTGTACGAGCAGAAGATCACCATGGCCCAGGCGGCTCTGGGTGCAGAGCTGGAGATCCCCACCATCGACGGCAAGGTCAAGTACGACCTGCCCGCCGGCACCCAGACCGGCACCACTTTCCGCCTGCGGGGCAAGGGTATCCCCAATCTGCGGGGCAGCGGCCGGGGCGATCAGTACGTCACCGTCCGGGTGGTCACCCCCACCAACTTGAACGCCAAGCAGAAGGAGGCCATGCGCGCCTTTGCCGCAGTTATGGGCGAAGCAACGGGCGAGCCGGAGAGCAAGCCCCTGTTTGAAAAACGCAAAAAGAAGAAATAAAGCAAACCGCACCATCAGCCGATGGTGCGGTTTTTGTGTGGAGAAGATTGCGCCCTGCGGGGCGCGACAGAGTTGTTCCGCCCCCGGGCGGGTGTCTTTTGTCACGCCACAGCGTCGTCGCAAAGTCCGCTAATTCTGTTTCCGCCTATCGGCGAAACCATCGCCCGCTCCCTTGCTCCTCCTTTCCACGCGCGACCCGCATTCGCTGGGCTCGCGCGTGGTGTAGAAACCCGTGGTTTCTTAAAATTTCCTTTGGACGGTATCCGTGGGGTCACACCCACACGGTCGGCGGACACCTCTGACCCATTCAGCGCCGATTAGGCTGCCGCACGTTGTACCATCTATAAAACTTCCGTCTAACGAACTCCCGCCGACCATTCCTGTAAACCATCAGGTTTGACGTAGGGGCGGCCTTTGGCCGCCCGCGGGCGCGCAATGCGCGCCCCTACGCAGACCAAAGAGATTTTCGCGGGAACGAAATGCCCGCCGCAGCAGGCGCGTTTGTGTGGTAGAAGTAAAATTCGGTTGCTGCAAGGCGAAACAGTTATTTCTTCGAATAAGGCGTTTTGACATCCGTCAGTCCCAGCAGATAATCCACGCTGGTTTTGTGGAGCTTTGCAAGCTGTGCAAGAACCTCCGGGGGAATGGTACGCGCACCGGTTTCATAGTTGCTGTAGGCCTGCTGGGAACAGTTGAGCAGTTCTGCCACTTGGCGTTGAGATAAATCGGAATCTTCGCGCAAATCCTTGATTCGCTGGTACATAACAATCACCTCAGCTCCAATATATCTCAACAACAAAATGTTGTATTGATTCTTACAACGGATTGTTGTAATATTGTGCTGAGGTGATGCAATATGATGAGAGGACCGAAGAAAACGGTCAGTCTGCTTGTGCCCCAGGATACATACGATAAGGTGAAACGCCTGGCCGAAGCGAACCGCCGCACGGTGTCAAGCTACCTGCGTGTGATGATATACAATTATCTGCGCAGGTTGGAGGATGAGCCGCCGGAGAAGGACGATTGGTGGCTGGTCAGATAAAAAACCGCTCCATGCCGTAAGGCGTGGGGCGGTTTTGTTCAATATTGGTACAATTCTGTTACAGATTTGATTTGCTCTTGATACGCCTCCACCGCCGCGGCAGGACCCATCAGCTGCACGCCGTTGCCCAGTCCGAACAGCCAGCCGAAGAACTGGGGACTCATCACAAGGGGCAGGGTCAGGGTGAAATGCTCCGCCCCGTCGGGAATGAGCATCACGTCCTGACCAAACCGGTCCAGCACGATGTTGGCCATGCGGTTTTCAAAGCGCAGGGTCATGGTCACCTCCGCACCGGAGTACATGCCGAAATGCTTTTGGGCGTAGTCGGCCACGTCAAAGCGGTCAGGATGCCCCTGCCGCTCCCGGTCGGTGACCTCCAAATCGGACATCTTGTCCACCCGGTAGTGGCGCAGCTGGTCATTTCCGGCACTGTATGCTACCAAATAGTAGTTCTCGCTATTCCAGATCAGGCCCAGGGGGGACACCTCGTACCGTGCGCCGTCGTGGCGGAAGACCCTCTGTTTGGCGGTGTCGTAGTCAAAATAGCGGAAGGTAATGGCCCGGTTTTGGGCGATGGCGCTGTGGATGGTGTCCACGATGTAGTAAATGCTCTCGTTCATGGATTTGACCCGGCGGCCCACGTAGACCTGCCGCTGCAGCTGCCGGGCCTGATGGACGCTGGCCAGCTTTTCCAGCTTGCGGATCAGGCTGTCGCTTTTGCGGTGGGTGATGAAGCGGGAGGACTGCACCGCATCCACCAGTAGCTTCAGCTCCGCCAGTTCAAAGTCACGCTCACCGATGAACCAGCCGGCACTGCGGCCCTTGCGGGACTGGATGTCCACACCCAGATCCGCCAGCGCCTCCAAATCGGCGTAAATGCTCTTGCGCTCGGCGCTGATGTCCCAACGGGCCAGCTCGTTGATGAGTTGGGCGATGGAAATGGGATGCTCATCATCCGATTGCTGCAGCAAAATTTGATACAGCCGCAGCAGTTTTAGTTTTTGGTTGGCACTTTTGGACATGGGGAACCCTCCTTTTTAGTTCCAAGTTTCCCAAACTTCGGGGTGGTAACCCACGGTGGCCTGTTTTCCGTTGCGGACGATGGGGGTGTTCAGCAGGGTGGGGTCTTCAAACAGCTTTTCCATCTTATCCTGCTCGTAGGCCAGATATCGCACCAGCGCGGCGTCGGGGTGGGCTTCGTCCACCAATGCTTCCAGGCCCACGGCGCTTTTCACCGACTGCAGTTCGCCCCGGCTCATGCCGTATTTTTTCAGGTCGATAGCCTGGAATTTGATGCGCCGCTCTTTGAACCAGCGCTCGGCCTTCTTGGTGTCGAAGCACTTGGACTTGCCGAAAATCTGAATATTCATAGCGGACCCTCCCGGTAACATTCTGAAATCAGTATAACACAGCGGCTTGCGCTCCACAAGGCCAGTGATTAATTTCTCGCCCAATGGGCAACACTAAAGGGACAAATCGGCAAGGAGTTGGAAGGATGAAGGCAGTTATACTGACCCATGGCACCACGGAGAGACTGCAGCCCATCTGCGGTACGCAGTCAAAGGCCGCGGCCCCTGTGCTGGACCGAACTATTTTGGAGCATTTGCTCGCCCTGCTGGAGGTGCACGGTGTAAAACGCACCTGCATCGTCTGCCGTCAAGGCGGTCACCCCTTGCGCCGCCGGTGCGGGGACGGGCCGTCGGACATGGAATTGATCTGGGTGGAAGCGAAGGAAGGGACCGGAGGAGCGGGCGGTGTGGCCGCCTGCCGGCAATGGCTGGACGGGGAGGAGGTCATTGTCCTGCCTGGGGACATGGTGACGGACATGGACCTGACCGGGGCCGTGGCCTTCCACCGTGAGAAAAAGGCGCTGGCCACCATTTTGATCCATCCCCACTGCGATCCCCCGGAGCACAGCCTTGTGCTGACGGACGGAGCGGGCCGGGTGACCGCCTTTGTCAACCGCCCCGGCTGGGGACAGACGGTGAGCGACATGGTCAGCACCGGCGTGTGTATCCTGTCTGAGGCGGCGGTGGAACAGCTGAAGGCGGAGCAGGACTTTGAACGGGATGTGTTCCCCGCCATGGTACGGGAGAAAGCGGCGCTGTACGCCGTGCGGCCGGGCGGCACATGGCTGCCGGCGGGGGACTGCGCCGAATATCTGGAATGTGTGGCACAGGTCCTCGGCGGTAAGGTAAAGACCGATATGGGGCTGGAACTGGTACAGCCTGGGGTGTGGGCCGCCCAGCCCGTACCAGAGGGGGTGACCCTGATCCCACCCTGCTGGATCGGAGCCGGGGTGGAGCTTGGAAACGGCTGTCTTATCGGCCCCCATGTGGTGCTGGGTGAGGGAAGCAAAGTCGGGGAACGCAGTATGGTCCAACGCTCTGTCCTCAACGGCGCCCAGGTGGGGGACCGGGCCACACTCTACGGAGCGGTGCTGTGCCGCGGAGCAACCGTGGGCAGCCAGGTGGTGGTCAACGACGGCGCGGTACTGGGCGAGAACACCTTGGTGGGCGACGGAGCCATCATTATGGAGCGGGTGCGGCTGTGGTCCGGATGCAGGGTGGCCCCCGACAGCCGGGTACGGCACAGTCCTGCCTATGGCGGACACCCGGAACCTCTGCGCTTTGGGGACGGCGGTGTTATCCGCGGTCTGTTGGGGGAGGAACTGACCGCCGACAGCATGCTGGCCCTTGGGGGTGTGCTGGCCCGGGAGGGCAAGGTATGCCTTGGCGCATACGGCGGGCCGGGGGCGCAGATGCTGCTGCGCAGCGCCGTCAGCGGAGTCACCGCCGCCGGGGGACAGGCCCTTTGCCACGACATGGAGTGCGCTGCCCAGGCGGCATGGTTGGCGGAGAGCTGCCAGCTGCCCGTCAGTCTGTTTATCGAGCAGGAGGGGGAGCGGGTGTTCCTCCACCTGTTCGACAGCGGCGGTCTGTCCCCTGTGCCAAGCTGGCAGCGCAGGGTAGAACACGCCCTTGCCCACGGGCTTGTGCCTGCCTGCACCGCTGCGGGGGTGGGCCGCTGCGAGAAAATCAGCTGTGGAACCCGTGAGTATTTCCGAGACGGCGCCCGCCGCTGTGCCCTGCGGCGGCTGGGCCGGAGGTCTTTGACCGTGGCGGTACCCGGGAACACGGCTCCGGACCGGGCCTTACGGGGTATGCTGGAGGAACTTGGCTGCACCGTCACCGATCGCTGGAAGCAGGGAATCCCGGAATTTCACGCCTGGCACGGCGGCTTTTTGCTCACCGCCCGGGACGAGCGGGGCGCCACACTCACTGCCCAGCAGCTGCTGGCCATGGCGGCGCTGGTGGAACTGGAACACGGCGGCGGTCGGCTGGCCGTCCCCGACGATGCCAGTGCGGCAGTGGAACTGGTGGCGGCGGGTTTTGGCAAGAGCGTGCAGCGGCTGGGCCGGGACGGCGAACAGGCCCGGCAGCTTTACCGCACCCTGCCCTGGCTGCGGGATGCGGCCTTTGCCGCCGCGCGGCTGTGTGCCCGCATGGCTGCCACCGGGGAGCGGCTGGAGCAGCTGGCCGCCAAAACACCCCGCTTTTCCGGCTGGCGCCGTGAGGTGACCCTGACAAGTGAGCGCGGGTCGGTCATGGCGCATCTGGCGGCGGGCCTTGGCCCCGACTGCCGAATCGGGGAGGGCCTGCGCCTGCGGGACCGGGGCGGCTGGGTCTATCTGGTCCCTCTGGCCCGCCGGAGAGCGGTGCGGGTGATGGCGGAGAGCGACGATCTGGAGCTTGCTGCCGAGCTGTGCGACTTCTACGCCGACCGCGTGGCCCAAGCCGACCGGGAGCAGGGGACAAAATAAGACTATACTTTCCATGCCGGATGTGCTATAATGCAAGCAGTTGAGATGCATTTATGCGCTGCGGCGCCTAAATATAGAATGTGACAGCCGATACAGCGGCGGTCATCCACCACAGGAAGCACATTGCGCTTGCAGGTGCAGCGCGTCCCTTTTTTCGGCGGTGCAGGGCCGAAACACGCGGACGGGCTGGACCTTGCTGTCGTGCGCCTGCTTCCTACATATTTATATTGTAAAGGAGCTATTATGGCTGAAAAACTGAAAATCATCTCTCTTGGCGGTCTGAACGAGATCGGCAAGAACCTGACCGTTTACGAGTACGGCGGTGACATCATCGTAGTGGACGTGGGCATGGGTTTCCCCGATGACGACATGTACGGCATCGACGTGGTCATCCCCGACGTCAGCTACCTCATTAAAAATCAGAACAAGATCCGGGGCATTTTCCTCACCCACGGGCATGAGGACCACATCGGCGCACTGCCCTACGTCCTGCGGGACGTGAACGCCCCCATCTACGCCACCCGCATGACCGCCGGTCTTGTGAAGCTGAAGCTGGAGGAACACCGCCTGCTGGACAAGACCCGCATGATCACCTGCGAGGCGGGCGACGTGGTCCGCGCGGGCAAATTCAGCGTGGAATTTATCCGCGTCAACCACTCCATCGCCGACGCGGTGGCCTTTGCCATCAAGTGTCCCGTGGGCACCTGCATCCACACCGGCGACTTTAAGATCGACCCCACCCCTGTTCAGGGCGGCATGATCGACCTGGCTCGGCTGGGTCAGCTGGGCAACGAGGGCGTGCTGGCTCTGCTGGCCGACTCCACCAATGTGGAGCGCCCCGGCTACAACCACACCGAGCGCAGCGTGGGTGCCAGCTTCGACGCGCTGTTTCGTGGCTGTGAGGAGCGCATCATCGTCACCACCTTCGCCAGCAACGTGGACCGCATGCAGCAGATCATCGACGTGGCCGCCCGCTACGGGCGCAAGGTAGCCGTCACCGGCCGCAGCATGGAAAA
>JAZSAP010000056.1:0-4063 GCA_045601925.1 Lawsonibacter sp. | reverse complement strand
CGCACCGCCGTGCTGTTTCAGGAAGACCGGCTCTTTCCCCACCGCACCGTGGCCCAGCATCTAACTGACGTACTGCCCCGAAATCGGCAGAACGAGCTTGATGATTGGCTTCGCTTTGCCGAACTGAGCGGGGAAGCCAATCAACTGCCCGGTCAGCTGTCCGGCGGTATGTGCCGCCGGCTGGCTTTGGCCCGGGCGCTGGCCCTGGGCGGTGACCTCTATCTGCTGGACGAGCCCTTCACCGGCATCGACCTGCCCCGCCGCCGCCGGCTGATGGAGTCGCTGCGCGGACTGGGCGCCCCGGTGGTACTGGTCAGCCACGAGCCCGAGGTAGCGGAACTGGCCGACCACGTGATCGTGCTGGATGGTCCTCCCCTGCGCACCAAATGACAACAAAAACCCGCAGCCGTTTTCCCGACTGCGGGTTTTTTTGCGTTTTTTATTAATACAATGTATAAAAAGGCTTGCACCGGCTTATGTTTTATGGTATAGTAGTGGTGTAATTTAGGTAGTATTGGACAGAGTGGGGTTTCGGCTCCGCTCTTTTTGATTGAAAAAATTGGCTGCCAAGGCAGCCGGAACAGGAGGTCTTGCCCATGGCAAAGGTCACCGACCTGACCGCCCAGCTGGCCCAACCGCTGGCGGAGCAGGCAGGCTGCACCCTCTGGGACGTGGAGTACGTGAAAGAGGCCGGCAGCTGGTTCTTACGCATCTATATCGACAAAGAGGGTGGCGTGTCCATCGAGGATTGCGAGGCGGTCTCCCGCCCCCTGTCCGACAAGCTGGACGAGCTGGACCCCATCGAGGGTAGCTACACCCTGGAGGTGTCCTCCGCCGGTGCCGACCGGGCCCTGAAAAAGCCGGAGCAGTTCCGGCAGTTCATCGGCGCCGAGGTGGAGCTCAAGCTCTACCGCCCCCGGGACGGACGTAAGGAACACGTTGGCATCCTGACCGAGTACGGCGAGGATGGCTCCGTCACCCTGGACACCGCCGGTGTCCCCACTACATTCGAGAAAAAAGAGATGGCACAGGTTCGCCTGTACGTACGTTTTTGATGGAGGAATCAATCGTGGCTAAAAGAACGACCAAGAAGGCTGCAAGCGCCGAGATGGACGGCAAGGAGTTTTTCGCCGCCATCGCACAGATCGAAAAAGAAAAGGGTATCAAGTCCGGCTACATGATGGAGAAAATCACCCAGGCCATGCTGTCCGCCTACCGGCGCGACCACGAGGGCGTGGGCGACAACCTGACCATGGAGACCGACGAGGAAAAGGGCACCGTGCGCATGTTCCTGAAAAAGGACGTGGTGGAAACGGTGGATAACCCCGGCACCGAGATCAGCCTGGAGGAGGCGCAGCTGGCCCTCCCCCGCGCCCAGCTGGGCGACGTGATCCGTATGGAGATCAAGCCAAAGAACTTCGGCCGCATCGCCGCCCAGACCGCCCGTCAGGTCATCATTCAGGGCATCCGCGAAGCCGAGCAGGGCATGATCTACGACGAGTTTACCTCCAAGGAACACGAGATTCTTACCGGCATCGTCACCCGGGTCGATCCCCGCACCGGCGCCATCTCCCTGCGCATCACCAGCGGCGGCGAGTACACCGACGCCTACCTGACCGCCAACGAGCAGGTCAAGGGTGAAAGCTATGGTGAAGGTTCCCGCCTGAAGGTCTACGTGGTGGAAGTGCGCAAGGCCACCCGCGGCCCCCAGGTTCTGATTTCCCGCACCCATCCAGGTTTGGTCAAGCGCCTGTTCGAGTTGGAAGTGCCCGAGATTTACGACGGCACGGTGGAGGTCAAGTCCATCGCCCGCGAGGCCGGCAGCCGCACCAAGCTGGCCGTCTGGTCCGCTGACCCCAATGTGGATCCCATCGGCGCCTGCGTGGGTCCCCGTGGCTCCCGTGTGAACAACATCGTGGCCGAGCTCAAGGGCGAAAAGGTGGACATCATCAAGTTCTCCGACGACCCCGCCGAGTATATCGCCGCCGCCCTGTCCCCCGCCGACGTCATCAGCGTCACCGTGCTGGAAGAGGGCAAGAGCTGCCGCGTCATCGTCCCCGACGACCAGCTGTCCCTGGCCATCGGCAAGGAGGGTCAAAACGCCCGTCTGGCCGCCAAGCTCACCGGCTGGAAGATCGATATCAAGCCCGAGTCCGCTCCCGAGGAGGACGCAGAACCTGTCGAAGAGGAATAAGCTAATTCCCCAGCCGTTTTGGCCCTCCGGGGTCCCCGCAACGCGGGGCGGCGCGATTGGCGCCGTACAAGTGTTTTGCGCAGCAAAACCTTGGCGCAGGGCAAATTCACTTTGCCCGAGCATTTCAATGCCCTTGGGGTCCCACAAAAGGCGTGCCTTTTGTGGGGGCGGGTCAAAACGCCCGTCTGGCCGCCAAGCTCACCGGCTGGAAAATCGATATCAAGCCCGAGTCCGCTCCCGAGGAGGAGTTTGAGGCTGCTGAGGAAGCATAATTCCCCTGAAATCAACCCACAAGGAGGTGTCCCGTATGCCGAAGAAAATACCCATGCGTCAGTGTCTTGGCTGTCGTGAAATGCTGCCCAAGAAAGAGCTGATCCGGGTGGTCCGCTCCCCGGAGGGCGCGGTCAGCCTGGACTTCAAGGGCAAGCTGCCCGGCCGGGGCGCCTACGTGTGTCCTAGACAGGAGTGTCTAGCCCGGGCCCGAAAATCCCGGGCGCTGGAGCGCGCCTTTGAACTGCCCCTGCCTACAGAGGTTTACGACGCGCTGGAGGCACAAATGAAGGAGGTGCCCGCAGATGGCCAATGATCCCATCTTACATCTCATCGGCCTTGCAAAAAAGGCCGGTCGCCTTGAAGTTGGTGAAGAGCCGGTGGGCGCCGTCTGCCGGGCACGACAGGCCAAGTTGATTTTGGTTGCCGGCGATGCCGCTGCCAACACCTGTCGCCGGGCCGCCCACTTTGGCGAGGCGGGCAACGTGCTGTGGCTGTCCCTGCCCCACAGCAAAGAAGATTTGGGTTTCACTCTGGGCCGCAGCAGCGTGGCCATGCTGGCGCTGACCGACATCGGTTTTGCCGCCTCGCTGGTCAAGAAGCTGGCTGCCGCCGACCCGGAGAAATATTCCGCTGCCGCCGCCGCGCTGGACACCAAGGCCACCAAGGCCCTCCAGCGGCAGAAAGAGCAGCGTCAGCACGAAAAGAACCTGCGTCAGGGCAAGCATAAGCCCTGGGCGCCGCCCCCCGCCCCCAAAAAGGAGGAGCCGGCGGCGGACACCAAGCCTGCTCCGCCCCGCAAAGCCGGTCCCGCAGGCCGACGCATGAGCGGCAAGATCGTCCGCTCCAAACCAGTTAACAAAGCACAGGAACCTAAGAATCGAGGTGGCTTTCAATGATTAAATACCGCGTCCACGAAGTGGCAAAGGATTTCAAGCTCAACTCCAAGGACATCGCCGAGATCATGACCAAGTATACCGAAACGCCCAAGAACCATATGCAGGTGCTGGGCGATCTGGAGCTGGCCATCATCTTCGAGGCGATTACCCAGAACAACCAGATCGAGTCCATCGAGAGCGTCTTTGCCGACGTGTACCACGAGCCCAAGGCGGCCCAGCCCGCTCCCGCCCCTGCGGAGGAGAAGCCTTCCGAAAAGCAGACCGGCGACAAGGCTACCGCTCCCGCCAAGGCCGAGCCCAAGGCAGACTCCAAGCCGGAGCAGAAGCCCCAGCAGCCCACCACCCGCGTGCCTGAAAAGAAGGTGGTCGACACCCGCAAGGGCGGCAACGTCAACCTTGACAAGTACGACGAGCGGCTGGAAAACTTCACCGACCAGCGGCATCAGGACCGGGGCGGCAAGCAGAAGATCCAAAAGGGCGGCAAGCAGGGCCGTCAGCCCCAGTTCGGCAACAAGCGCAAGCAGGAGGAGGCCGAAAAGCTCCGCCGCCTGCAGCTTGAGATCGCCAAGAAGACCCCCCTCACTGTCAAGATCCCCAACGAGATCGCCGTGGGCGAGTTGGCCAGCCGCATGAAGAAGACCGGCGCCGAGGTGGTCAAGTGCCTGATGATGAACGGTGTTATGGCCTCCCTGAGCGAGAT
>JAZSAP010000055.1:0-11682 GCA_045601925.1 Lawsonibacter sp. | reverse complement strand
TCCCGCCCGTTCGTCTTTTTCATATCTTCCGTTGATGTAGAAATTTATAAACTTTTCACATTCCCCCTATGCAAACGGGGAATTTTATATTAAAATAGGTATTAAGAATGTGCCGGCACAGTTCGGCTGAAAAGGAGATGTTTGTTATGGCCAAACCTCATTATAAGCGCGTCCTGCTGAAAATCAGCGGCGAGGCCCTTGCGGGCGACGCTTCCCGCGGCCTGGACTTCAACGTGATCGGTCAGGTATGCGATGTCATTAAAGAGTGTGTGGAGCTGGGTGTCGAGGTCGGCGTAGTCGTCGGCGGTGGCAACTTCTGGCGCGGCCTGAAGGACGGCGGCGACCGCATGGTTCGCGTCCGTGCCGACCATATGGGCATGCTTGCTACCAGCATCAACGCCCTTGCTGTGGCCGACGTGCTGGAGCAGAAGGGCGTGGAGGTCCGTGTGCAGACCGCCATTGAGATGCAGGCCGTGGCCGAGCCTTACATCCGTCAGCGCGCCATCCGCCACCTGGAGAAGGGCCGCGTGGTCATCTTTGGCTGCGGCACCGGCAACCCCTTCTTCTCCACCGATACCGCTGCCGTGCTGCGTGCGGCGGAGATCGATGCGGACGTTATCCTGCTGGCCAAGAACATCGACGGCGTCTATAGTGCCGACCCCAAGAAGGATCCCAATGCAGTCAAGTACGACACCATCAGCTATGACGACGTGCTGGCCCAGCACCTGCAGGTGATGGACTCTACCGCAACGTCCCTGTCCATGGACAACAAGATCCCTGTGCTGCTGTTCGCCCTGAAGGACCCCCGCAACATCCTGCGCGTGGTCATGGGTGAGAAGATCGGCACCGTAGTGGAAGCTTAACAAGAAAGGAACGATACTATGAGCGTTGAAATTAAGGATTATGACAGCAGAATGCTGAAGACCATCGAAGTGGTCAAGGCCAACTTTGCCTCCGTGCGTGCCGGCCGCGCCAACGCCGGCGTGCTGGACCGCATCATGGTGGAGTATTACGGCACTCCCACGCCCCTGAACCAGGTGGCCGCCGTGGCCACCCCCGACCCCCGCACCCTGACCATTCAGCCCTGGGATGCCACCCTGCTCAAGGAAATTGAGAAGGCCATTCAGATGTCCGATCTGGGCATCAACCCCCAGAACGATGGTCGACTGATCCGCCTGTCTTTCCCCCAGCTGACGGAGGAGCGCCGCAAGGATTTGACCAAGCAGGTCAAGAAGTACGCCGAGGACGGCAAGGTGGCTGTGCGCAACATTCGCCGCGATGCCATGGACGACATCAAGGCGGCAAAGAAGAATGCTGACATCACTGAGGACGATCAGAAGAACCTGGAGAAGGAACTGCAGGACCTGACCGACAAGCGCTGCAAGGATATTGACGAACTGTGCGCCAAGAAGGAACAGGAGCTCATGGCGGTATAAGCCGACTTGAAGGTGCAGGGTGCAAGAAAATCGCATCCTGCACCTTTTTACAGAATCTCAGGCAGAGGATGTTTGTTATGGGCATTTTCAACCGAAAAAAGAATACACAGGCGCAGGCAGACCTGACCCGGCTGCCCCGCCACATCGCCATCATTATGGACGGAAACGGCCGCTGGGCGAAAAAACGCGGCCTGCCCCGCACCGCAGGCCATGCCGCTGGGGCGGAGACCTTCCGGAACATTGCCACATACTGCAAGGAGATTGGCCTTGAGTACCTGACGGTCTACGCCTTTTCCACCGAGAACTGGAAACGGTCTGCGGAGGAAGTGGGCGCCCTGATGAGACTTTTGAAGAAGTACCTGCTGGAGGCCATTGAGCAGATGGAGCGCGACCGGGTCAAGATGGAATTTTTCGGAGACCTGACCGCTCTTGACCCCGAACTGCAGGAACTGTGCCAGCGGACTCGTGAGATTTCCAAGCGCTATGATGGCTGTCAGGTGAACATTTGCCTGAACTATGGCGGTCGGGATGAGATCATCCGTGCGGCCATGGCTTATGCCCGGGACTGCCAGGAAGGGAGAGCCTCTGCCGACAGTTTGACTCAGGAACAGTTTGGCGACTACTTGTTCTCCAAGGGTGTGCCGGACCCGGACCTGATCATCCGGCCCAGCGGTGAGCTGCGCCTGTCCAACTTCCTGCCATGGCAGGCGGCCTATTCTGAATTCTATTTCACCGACGTTCTTTGGCCCGATTTCGACAAGGAGGAGCTGCACCGTGCTATCGCCGCATACCAAAGCCGCTCCCGCCGGTTTGGAGGTGCGTGATGCTGACACGTATTATTGTCGCTTTAGTGCTGGCACCGGGCTTTGTGGCGGTGCTGACCGTGCTGCCCCTACCTGTGCTGGTCATCATGTCCGCTGGCATTTTGGCCATTGCATCCTTTGAATTGCTGCGTGCTGTGGGTGTGTCCG
This sequence comes from Lawsonibacter sp., assembly GCA_045601925.1. Taxonomy (GTDB): domain Bacteria; phylum Bacillota; class Clostridia; order Oscillospirales; family Oscillospiraceae; genus Lawsonibacter. The sequence continues at coordinate 9,275 of JAZSAP010000055.1, read as the reverse complement.
GGCAGCAGCGGCTGTTGTACATCGTCACCGCACTTGCGGCCATTTCTGTGCCTATTTGCGTGTGGAGAGACTTGGAATCAATTGGTGTAAAGCTAATTACCCTTACACTTGCTTGCACGCTGTTTGCCTATGCAATTTTCCGTTATGAGCGCAAGGGCGCGGTGGAGTCGGGGGCTATCCTGTTCTGCCTGATGGGCGGCGTGCTGGTGCCTGTGTTCTTCTCTTCACTCATTCAACTGCGCATGACGGAGAACGGTGCCTTCAAGGTTATGCTGCCTGTGGTGGTGGCGTTTTTGACCGATATCGGCGCCTATTTTGTGGGCGTTTTTCTGGGCAAGCACCGGGGGATTACCCTTGTCAGCCCCAATAAATCCGCGGAGGGCTTTGTGGGCGGACTGCTGTCCGGCGTGATTTTCATGCTGGGTTACGGTGTGATTTTGCAGTATTGCTTCCAGCTGCAGGTGTCCATGCCAGTCATGGCGCTGTACGGCTTTGTGGGCAGCCTTGTCACCATCTTGGGCGATTTGTCCTTCTCCCTAATCAAGCGGCAGGTGGGTATCAAGGACTATGGAAAGCTGCTGCCCGGACACGGTGGCATGCTGGATCGATTTGACAGCTTGACCTTTGCCGCACCGGCCATGTGGGTGATGGTCAATATTTTGCCTGCGTTTTAAGGGGTCGACCATATGATGAAACAACGTGTCATTTCTCTGCTGGGCTCCACCGGCTCCATTGGCACGCAATCTCTTGATGTGATTGCGGCCTGTGGTATGCGTGTGGCGGCCCTGACAGCCAACAAAAATGTGGAATTGATCGAACGGCAGGCCCGGCAGTTCAAGCCGGAGCTGGCCGTACTGATGGACGAGAAAGCGGCTGCTGATCTGAAGCTGCGCCTTGCGGACACCGACATCCGTGTGGCGGCGGGCATGGATGGCCTGATCGAGGCAGCGACCCTGGACAGTGTGGACACCGTCATCACAGCTGTGATGGGCATGGTGGGTCTTCGTCCCACGCTGGCTGCCATTGAAAAGGGCAAGCGCATTGCATTGGCGAACAAGGAAACCCTGGTCTGCGGCGGCGATGTCGTCATGGCGGCGGCAAAACAGTACAACGCCGAAATCGTTCCCGTGGATTCGGAGCATTCCGCGCTATTCCAGTGCCTGCAGGCCAACCGGGACAGGGGAGAGGTCAAGCGGCTGATCCTCACCGCATCCGGCGGACCTTTCTTTGGCTATACGAAGCAGCAGCTGGAACAGGTGACTCTGGTGCAGGCCCTCAAGCACCCCAACTGGTCCATGGGTTCAAAAATAACCATCGATTCTGCTACCCTGATGAACAAGGGGCTGGAGTTTATTGAGGCAATGCATCTGTATGCCATGCCCCCCGAAAAAATCTCCATCGTGGTCCACAGGGAGAGTATTATTCACTCCCTTGTGGAATACTGTGATAATGCTATTCTTGCCCAAATCGGCTCGGCGGATATGCGTCTGCCCATCCAGTATGCCCTGACCTATCCGCAGCGTATTCCCGGCCCTGCTACGGCGCTGGATATGCTGACTTGTCCCAATCTGACCTTTGCGCCGCCCGACCCGGAGGTCTTTGAGTGTCTTGGTCTTGCGCTGGCTGCGGCTCGTACCGGCGGCAACGCGGGCGCGGTACTCAACGGCGCAAATGAGGCGGCAGTGGCCCTGTTCCTGCAGGAGAAGATCCGCTTTGTGGACATTGCGCGGCTGGTTGCTTACGCCATGGAACAGGTGCCGGTCGCCCCTGTGAACGGGTTGGAAGATGTGCTGCAGGCGGATGCTGCGGCTCGTGAGGTCGTGCTGAGTCGGTCATAATCGTTTTGCTTTGGAGGAACTATGCTGGTCTATATCCTGATCGCTCTGCTTCTGTTTGGTATGCTCGTTGCTGTTCATGAGCTGGGTCACTTTTTAACTGCAAAGCTGCTTGGCGTGCGTGTGAACGAGTTTGCTATCGGCATGGGGCCTGCACTTTTCAAGCGCCAGCGGGGTGAAACGCAGTATTCCCTGCGAGTATTTCCCGTGGGCGGTTACTGCGCCATGGAGGGGGAGGACGAGGACTCCGACGACCCAAGCGCATTTGGTGTGCAGCCTGCCTGGAAGCGATTGATCATCCTTTGTGCTGGCGCATTTATGAACTTTGTGACCGGTTTGTTGTTGATTTTACTGCTGTACGCCAACGCAAAAACCTTTTCCGTTCCGGTGGTTGCTAGGTTTATGGACGGCTTTGCTCTGAGGGGGGAACAGGGCATCATGGTCGGTGACCGCATCGTCAGCATTGACGGTGAGCGGGTCTATCTTACCAGCGATGTTACTTTGCTGCTTGGTCGGGCCGCCGGGGAAACGGTCGATCTGGTAGTCAAGCGTGATGGCCGGCGAGTGGAGTTGAACGACCTGCCCCTTGTCCTGCGGGAGTATACCGTGGATGGACAGCAGGTGCAGCGTTACGGCCTGTATTTTGCAACGGAAGATGCAACATTTGGAGCAAAACTGCGCAACAGCTGGCTGAATGCGGTGGATTTTGTGCGTTTGGTGCGGCTGAGTCTGACAGATCTGTTTACGGGACATGCCAGCGTGAAGGACCTGACCGGCCCCATTGGCATCGTGGATACCATTGCCCAGGTGGGCAGCCAGTCGGCTACGGCAACGATTGCGCTGAAGAACATTCTGTACTTTGGTGCGCTGATCGCGGTCAATCTGGCGGTAATGAACCTTCTGCCGTTGCCTGCGCTGGACGGGGGCCGGGTGTTCTTGCTGCTGGTCAATGCCCTGTGGCAGGCTATGTTCCGCAAGAAAATCAATCCCAAATACGAAGGATATATCCATTTTGCGGGTCTGCTGGCGCTGCTGGCCCTGATGGCCGTTGTGGCGTTTAACGATCTGGCCCGCATTTTTAGCTAAGGACAGGTGATTTCCGTGACAAAACAGATTATGGTGGGCAACGTCCCGGTGGGTGGCGGCGCCCCGGTGTCCATTCAATCCATGTGCAATACCCGCACCGATGATATTGCGGCCACGGTGGAGCAGATCCGCCGCTTGTCTGCAGCCGGCTGTCAAATCATTCGTGTGGCGGTGCCCGACATGGGGGCCGCCCGGGCAGTGGGCGCCATTAAGGAACAAATCGACATTCCCCTTGTGGTGGACATTCACTTTGACTACAAGCTGGCGCTGGAGGCTATCGCCGCCGGCGCTGATAAAGTGCGCATCAATCCCGGCAACATCGGGGGAGAGGACCGGGTCAAGGCGGTGGCGGATGCTTGTCGCGCAAAAAATATCCCCATCCGGATCGGGGTCAACGGCGGCTCGCTGGAGAAGTCACTGCTGGCCAAATACGGTGGCGTCTGCCCGGAAGCCATGGTGGAGTCCGCCTTTGAACACGTGCGTTTGCTGAACAAATTTGATTTTGACGATATCTGTATTTCACTGAAGTCTTCCAGCGTCCCCATGACCATGAAAGCCTATCAGTTGATGGGGATGAAAAGTGATTATCCTTTACATATTGGTGTCACCGAAGCGGGTACCGTGCGCATGGGTACGCTGAAATCTGCAGTAGGCATCGGCGGCCTGCTGGCCATAGGGATCGGCGACACCATGCGGGTATCCCTGTCTGCCGACCCGGTGGAGGAGATTTATGCCGCCCGGGAGATTTTGAAAGCTGCCGCTATCCGGAAGGAGGGGGCGGAACTGGTTTCCTGTCCCACCTGCGGCCGCACCCGCATTGACCTGATCGGCCTTGCGGATGAAGTGGAACGGCGGCTGAAGGCGGTGGACAAGCCCATCACCGTGGCGGTCATGGGCTGCGTGGTCAACGGCCCGGGCGAGGCATCTGCCGCCGATTGCGGCATTGCCGGCGGCGTGGGTGAGGGCTTGCTGTTCAAGAAAGGCCAGGTCGTGAAAAAAGTCCCCCAGGAGCAGCTGGTGGACGAGTTGTTTGCTTTGATTGAAACGCTGTAAGGCGTTGTTGTACGCAGTAAGGAGAGTCAGTCCGTAATGTCCGAGAAGATCCCGTTTCTGAAAATGTTTGCAGCTCTGTGCGGCGAGGGGGAGTTGTCCCGCTCCGCAGAGGGCTGGATCATCGTGTCTGCGGCCATCAACCGCGCCGAGCGCAGCGCCCACATCCGTGTGGAGGGTGCCGAGTCGGCGGGGGGGGCTTTGCTGCAGTTGGCCCAGGAACAGCTTTGCCGGGCGTATGGATTGAATCGTGCCGTTATTGAACCCGTTGCGGTGGAGTTGCCCAAGCAGGGGGGAACTGCTTGCGAGGTGCCGGTGCAGGATGCTGCGCCTGAGGATGTGTTTGCCCGCACTCAGGCCATCCGGGAAGCGGCCATGAAGAACATCATCCGGGCCGTTCCTTCCGGCGAGGAGAAGAAGGCTAATTCCGCACACGGCAAGGTCATTTACGGCCACGTGGTGAAGAAAAAGCCCATTCCCATGGGCGATCTTGAGCTGGACATGGGGACCGTGGTGATCGAGGGCGACGTGTTTGCCATTGACCACCGGGAATTGAAAAAGCGAAATGCATGGGTGATTGCCTTTGATGTGACCGACTACACCGGCTCGGTGCGGGTGAACAAATTCCTGCCTGCGGAAGAGGGCAAGGCCATCGTGGACGGCGTGAAGAAGGGTCAGCGGCTGATCATTCAGGGCCGGCTGAATCTGGACCGCTTCTACGGCGATATGGTGCTGGAGCCGGCTTCCATCATGGAGGGGAAGAAGGAACTGCGGCAGGACACCGCCCCGGAAAAGCGTGTGGAGCTGCATATGCATACCACCATGTCCTCTATGGATGCGCTGACCTGCGTGGGTCCCAAGCTGGGGCCGGACAAGAACCTGGTCAAGCGGGCCAAGGAGTGGGGACACAAGGCGGTGGCCATCACCGACCACGGTGTGGCGCAGTCCTTCCCTGATGCCTGGCACTCCGCCAAGGATATCAAAATTCTCTATGGCGTGGAAGCCTACTACATCAACGACGTGGACGACCGGGTGGCAGTTCATGGAAAGCGGGAGCAGTCCCTGCAGGATGAGATCGTCTGCTTTGATATCGAAACCACCGGTCTGAACCGAAAGAGCGACCGCATTACCGAAATCGGCGCGGTGGTGCTGCGGGACGGCAAGCCTGCGGAAACTTTTAACACCTTTGCCGACCCCGGCCGCATTCTGGACCCGGAAAATATCCGCCTGACCGGCATCACGGACGAGATGCTCCGTGGTGCGCCCTCCCAGGAAGAGGCGCTGCGTGCCTTTTTGGACTTTGTGGAGGACCGCCCGCTGGCAGCTCACAACGCGGATTTTGACATGGGATTCATTGCCGAAGGCTGCCGCCGATACAACATTCCCTTTACCAACACCTCCCTTGACAGTCTGGTGCTGGCCCAGAACCTGCTGCCCGAGCTTTCCAAGTACAAGCTGGACGTGGTGGCGGAGTATCTGCGCCTGCCGGAGTTCAACCACCATCGGGCCAGCGACGATGCCATCACCGTGGCCTATATGCTGCCGCCCCTGTTTGAAAAGTTGGGTGCGCTGGGGGTCACCACCCTGCAGCAGATCAATCCCGCCATGGAACCTTTGCGCAGCAAAGCCGGAACCAAGGTCAAGCGCCAACCCAAGCACCTGATCATCCTTGCCAAGAATCAGGAGGGGCTGCGCAACCTGTACAAGCTGATTTCTTTGGCTCATTTGGAGCATTTCAAGCGCTATCCCATCATCCCCAAGAGCCTCATCAATGAAAATCGCGAGGGTCTGATCATCGGTTCCGCCTGCGAGGCGGGCGAGCTGTTCGGGGCCCTGGTGGACGGCAAGAGCTGGGACGAGCTGAAGCGGCTGGGTGACTGGTATGACTATCTGGAGATTCAGCCTGTGTGCAACAACATGTTCATGCTGCGCAAGGGGATGGTCAACAGCGAAGAGGACCTGCGTGACTTCAACCGCGCCATCGTGCGGCTGGGTCGTGAACTGGACAAGCCTGTGTGCGCTACCGGCGACGTGCATTTTATGGACCCGGAGGATGAGATTTACCGCCACATCCTGCTTGCTTCCAAGGGGTTTGAAGATGCGGATGAATCCCTGCCCATTTACTTCAAAACCACCGACGAGATGCTGGAGGAGTTTGCCTATTTAGGCGAGGACGTGGCCAAAGAAGTGGTGGTCACAAACACCAATCTGATCGCCGACTGGTGCGAGGAGGTCGTGCCGCTGCCCAAGGGCCTGTTCGCTCCCAAGCTGGAGGACTCCGATGGGGAACTCAAGCGGCTTGTGTGGGGTAAAGCACATGACCTTTACGGCGAAGAGCCGCCGCAGATCGTGGTGGACCGCCTGAATACGGAGCTTGGCGACATCATTGGCTGTAAGTATGACGTGATTTATATGTCGGCGCAGAAGCTGGTGCAGGACTCCCTTGCCCACGGCTATCTGGTCGGCTCCCGTGGCTCGGTTGGCTCGTCTTTGGTGGCGTTTATGTCCGGAATTACGGAAGTGAACTCCTTGCCGGCCCATTATCGCTGCCCCAACTGCAAGCACTCGGACTTTGACTACGCCCAGGATCCGGAGCATCCCTACGGCTGCGGCGCAGATATGCCGGACATGAACTGCCCGGTGTGCGGCACGCCCTATGCCAAGGACGGTTTCAACATTCCCTTTGAAACGTTCCTTGGCTTTGGCGGCGACAAGGTGCCTGATATTGATTTGAACTTCTCAGGTGAATATCAGGGCAACGCCCACCGCTATACATTTGAATTGTTTGGGCAGACCCATGTGTTCCGCGCCGGTACGGTGGGTACGGTGGCGGAAAAGACCGCCTTTGGCTATGTGAAAAAGTATCTGGATGAGCATGGCCAAATTGCCTCCAAGGCGGAGGAGAACCGCCTTGCCATCGGCTGCACCGGCGTCAAGCGCACCACCGGTCAGCATCCCGGCGGCATGGTGGTTATCCCGCAGGACAAGGAAATCTACGATTTTTGTCCGGTCCAGCACCCGGCGGACGACCCCAACAGCGATATCATCACCACCCATTTCGAATATCACTCCATGGAATCCAACCTGTTGAAGCTGGACATTCTAGGTCACGATGACCCGTCCATGATCCGCATGCTGCAGGACCTGACCGGGGTAGACCCCCAAAAGATTCCCCTGGACGACAAGGACACCATGTCCATCTTCAGCAAGTCCAAGGCGCTGGGGTACGAGGATGATCCTGTGTTGGGACCCACTGGCGGCACCGCCATCCCCGAGTTTGGCACCACCTTCGTGCGTGGTATGCTGGAGGATACCCAGCCCGACCAGTTTGATACCCTGGTGCGTCTGTCCGGCTTCTCCCATGGCACCGACGTGTGGCTGGGCAACGCCAAAGATTTGATTACCTCCGGAACCGCCAAGGTCAACGAGGCCATCGGCTGTCGTGATGATATCATGATCTTCCTGATCTCCAAAGGCATTGCCCCCAAGCGGGCCTTCAAAATCATGGAGGCGGTGCGTAAGGGCCGCGGCCTGCCCGAGGGGGCGGAGGACGATATGAAAGCCGCAGGTGTGCCTCAGTGGTACATCGACTCCTGTAAGAAGATCGCCTATCTGTTCCCCAAGGCCCACGCGGTGGCCTACGTAATGATGGCCTTCCGCATTGCGTGGTTTAAGGTGCACCGTCCACTGGCCTTCTATGCGGCCTATTTCTCCATCCGCGCGAAGGCCTTTGACGAGGCGTTCATGTGCCGCGGTATGGATGTGGTCAAGCGCAAGATGCGTGAAATCCAGCTTAAGGACAAGGAAGCCTCTGCCGTAGAGCAGGATATGCTGACCACGCTGGAGGTGTGCTACGAGTTTTATCTGCGCGGCTTCTCCTTCCGCAATCTGGACATCTATCAGTCCGACGCCATCAACTTCACCATGAACGAGGAGGAGGGGACTCTGCGCCCGCCTTTCGTGTCTGTGGCCGGACTGGGTGAAACGGCTGCTCTGTCCATTGTGGAGCAGTGCCGCGGCAAGCAGTTCGTTTCCATTGAGGAGATGTCTGCCGCCTGTCCCAAGGTGTCCAAGACCCATATCGAGCTGCTGAAAGCGGCGGGGGCCTTCGGCACCCTGCCCGAAACCAGCCAACTTGACCTGTTCTCAATGCTGTGATAGGATAGCATTACGAAATCCGAACCGAGGAAGGTGACGGAATGGAAACCATATCGATCATTGTGCCCTGCTATAACGAGCAGGAGGTGCTGCCCCTGTTTTATGACGAGGTCACCCGTGTGGCCGGGTTGATGGGGGAGTACGACTTCGAGTTTCTGTTTGTGGACGACGGTTCCAAGGACAAGACTATGGAGGTCATCCGCAGCCTTGCAGAAAAGGATGCGCGGGTAAAGTACGTTTCCTTTTCCCGCAACTTTGGCAAGGAAGCGGCCATGTATGCCGGGTTCACCCACGCCAGCGGCGACTATGTCGCTGTAATGGATGCCGATTTGCAGGACCCCCCCACCCTGCTGCCGGAGATGATGGCGGCCATCCGGGACGAGGGGTACGACTCCGTGGCCACCCGACGGGTCACCCGCAAGGGCGAGCCGCCCATTCGGTCCTTCTTCGCCCGTTGCTTCTATAAGCTGATGCGCCGCATCTCCAAGACCGAGATGGTGGACGGCGCCCGGGACTACCGCCTGATGACCCGTAAGTTTGTCGATTCCCTGCTGGAACTGGGGGAGTACAACCGCTTTTCCAAGGGACTGTACGGCTGGGTCGGCTATAAGACCAAGTGGCTGGAGTACGAGAATATCGAGCGGGCAGCAGGAGAGACCAAGTGGTCCTTTTGGAAGCTGCTGCTGTACAGCATTGAGGGTATCGTGGCATTCTCTGCTGCGCCCCTAGCCATTGCCGCAGTGACCGGCATTGTTTGCTGCCTGCTGGCCTTTGTGTTTATCGCGGTCATCGTCATTCGCACATTGCTGTTTGGCGACCCTGTGGCCGGTTGGCCGTCACTGGTGTGTGTGATTTTGTTTGTTGGCGGTCTGCAGCTGTTCTGCATGGGTATTTTGGGCGAGTATTTGGCCAAGACCTATCTGGAGGTCAAGAGCCGCCCCATCTTCATCTGCCGCGAGAGCAATACGCAGCCTTACGAAAAGAAGTAAGAAAAACACCTCATCTCATTTTGAACAGGTCCAGTAAAAACGGACAATAGACAAAACACCCCCTGATGTAGGAAACTAAAAGTACTACATCAGGGGGTGTCTCTATGTCAAAAAGGAAATATACACATGTACAGGCGTATTTGCCTCAAATTCAAGC
>JAZSAP010000054.1:0-4626 GCA_045601925.1 Lawsonibacter sp. | reverse complement strand
CGGCTGGATCCGCTGCCCACGTCTGCCACGCAGTACGCGTCGCAGGAGCTGATGGAGGACCTTGGTGGTTTCAACCGTTTTTTGTATTCCGGCCTCAACACGGTGGGCAATATGCTGCCGTCTATCCTTTTGAGCAAGCTGTCCGGAGGTCTGGCCGGAGCCACGGGGGGCAAGGTGACCGGCGCGGCCACCATGGGCCTGGCGGCCAGCGGCAACGCCTACAAGCAGGCGCTGGACGAGGGATACGACGGAAGGCAGGCGCAGACGTATTCCATGCTGGTGGGCGCCAGCGAAACAACGCTGCAGTACCTGATCGGTGGTGTCGGCGCACTGGGCGGGGTGACGGACGACGTGCTGCTGGCCAAGGCGGCGAAGCTGGATAAATGGTACAAGCGCATGGCGGCCACCGGTGCCATCAAGATCGGCAGCGAAATTACGGAAGAGGAGCTGCAGCTGTTCCTGGAGCCGGCTATCAAGTCCATCGTGATGGACATTCCATACGATGCGCCCAACTTTGATGAGATGATGGAGACGGCCCTTGTGACAGCTTTGTCCACCGGTATGCTGGAGGGAAAGGCCATCATAAAGAGCGGACTTACCAAGCCGCAGAACACAGGCGGAGCGACGGAGAATCCTGCCGAGCCGGGACAGGTCAATATGGAGCCGGTCAACATCGAAGGGCAAACAAAAACCGCCGACTCCGGAATGGAGACGGCGGGGGTGACCGGGACGAAGGAGCAGCCGGAACCGGACTACAGTCTGCCGGGACAGGAGGTGTTGGAGGACACGAGCGAGGAAACGCACCCGGCAGACGCCATCCCGGACGAGGACGTGGCCTTGCCGCTGATACCCAGCAGCGACCCGAAGGTGCAGCGAGAATTTAAGCGGGCGGCGAAGATCGCCGGCAACTTCGGATGCAAGCTGGTGGTGGGTGTGCCGGAGGGTGGCGGCGATGGTTCGTATCAAAACGGCGTAATTACCATCAATCCCAGCTGCGAAAATCCGGTAATGCAGGTGCTGTTGCACGAGCTGACCCACCGGATGGAAAACAGTAAGCTGTACACCCGGTTTGCCGACACGGTGAAACGGTACATGACCATGGACATGGGTGTGGACATTGACGCCGTGAAGGAGCAGATCCGGAAGAAACATCTGGAACAGGGCAAGGAGCTGACGCCGAAAGGGATGGAGCAGGAACTTGTGGCCTACTTCGCCCAGGAGCATCTGTTCCAGAATGAGAAGTATGTCCAGCGTCTGCTCCGGGAGGATCGCGGCCTGTTCGATGCCATCCTTGATTGGCTGCAGGACGCAGTGACGTGGGTGACGGGAAAGGAGAAACAGGACATCCTGCGCGCCCAGCGGCTGTTTGAAAAAGCGCTTCGGAACTCTGATCCCAAGATGGGGATGGGCGAAGCGCAGTGGTTTGCTACAGGTTCAGATTCTGAAACGACCAGTATCAAGGAGCAGATGGCGGATAGTCAGGAGCTGTTGAACAGTAGAGCTGTGGTAGCTTCGGTGACCGTGCCGACAAATCTTCCAAACAAAGATGCGGCGGCGCAATGGGCAGCTGATCTTTTGCGCGCCACAGGGTACAAGGTAGATCGGCAGGGGTACGGGGAAATATTCTTTAGCAAAAAAGACCTCGACAAAGGGTTGCGCTACGCAGATACTGCGGAAGAAAAAGCGGCACTTGCAGTTCTTCCGCAAGTGCTGAAAAAAGGAATTGTAATCGGTGAGCATGGTCAGCATAAGGGAAGAACAAAGCAGACGATTACCTTTGCTGCACCGGTGGAGTTGAATGGGATTAGGGGGAACATGGCTGTTGTAGTAAACCGCCATGGAAATCATTACTATGCGCACAGAATTGTGTTGCCGGACGGAACGGCGTTCCGTTTTGCAGAAATAAAAAAAGATGCAACACAAGAACTGTCCCGGGGAGTGACCGTTTCCGGCTCTCTTGCCGACACCACAAGTGTTACATCTACTGATAGTATACGCAAAAACGCCGGAGGTGTCAACAAGGAAAAATCCGCCACATATCCTAACCGCTACGCCAGCATGGAGGATGCACCTGCAGATAAGGTGCGGTTGCTGCCCACGGCGGAGGAAATTGAGGATAACGAGCAGCACTCTTTTGGACTGTCCTTTGACGAGATGGCCCGGGAGAGCCAGCGGGCTGCCGAGCCGGGAATGGAGAAGTGGGAGCGGGACGCGGCCGGGGATGTCAAGGCTCCGCTGGACGAACTGATGCGCCTCTATCAGAACGCGGCTGGGTTCACCACGGAGGAAGATAGTTGGAGCGGGTCCCCCGATGAGGAACGGATGCGAGAAGTAGAGGAGATGGTCAGCGCTAGTTCTACGGTGGCGCACAAGGGACTGGGAGAAAACCTGCGGGAGTCCTGGTCTTATTTCAAACGCAAGATGGTAGATGCCGGCGACAGCGTGACTCAATTTGCCAAGGCGGTGAAGGACGACTATCTGTACCCGTTCTACAACATGGCCCGAGCATCCGCATCTGCCGGGGTGAATATGATTGCCGGAGAACAGACGGATGTTTTGGGGCGCCGGGTAGGCGAGAGTCTGAACGACATCCTTGACCCAGTCCGCAAGAAGGGTGACGAGTACTACGAAGCGTTTTGCAAGTACATGTGGCACCTGCATAACGTGGACCGTATGAGCATTGGGGAAAAGGCCACCGTGGATCGGATCAAAGCAGAGCAGGCGCTGCATGAGTTTGACCAAAACTATCCGGGCGTGGCTCAGCTGACGGAGGAACGTTTGCGGAGACGGGCTGAGGGGATAGAGACAGAGGAGTCTCTGTTGGCCCGAGAGCGGTTGAAGCTGTTGCGAAAGGTAAACCGTGCAGACCGGATGGGGAACAAGCCCGTGTTCGATTGGGACATCACCGCGCAGAGGAGTAAGGCACGAGCGGAGCAGCTGCTGCGGGAACACCCGGAGTTTGCGGAGTATCAGCAGAAAATTCGCAAGTACATCCGCAATTTGATGCAGTACCGGGTGGACAGCGGACTGATCACGGCGGAGGATGCCGCATTCCTGGAGTGGTATTACCCCAACTACGTGCCGACGGACCGCGAAACGGTGAAGGGGCCTGGGGTTCGGAATCATAAGTCTCTGCACGTGGGAAAGACGGTAGGTAGGGCAGAGGGTGGCACGGAGAATCTGCAGCCGTTACATAAGTCGTTGGGCAATCAGACGATGCGAGTGGTACGCGAGGGCAGCAAAAACCGCTTTGGGGCCAAATTGCTGGCGGATTACCTGAACGACCCCAAAAATCAAAAGGCCGGGAAGTACATCCTGGGCGCGCAGGAGTATGAGGCGGAGTTTGGGCTGGACAGCGTTGATCAGGCGGAGACGGAGTGGAAGAAGGAAAACACCTTTACCGTCTATGAGAACGGCAAGCTGTTTGAAATCCAGGTGGACCCGTCCATGTTTGACGCCATCAAGGCGCTGTATCCGTCTGCGGTGGAAAACTATAAAATAGTTCGGATAATCCGGGCGAGCAACAACCTGTTCAAGGCGTTGGTGACTGGTTACAACCCCACGTTTACAGTGCGCAATACGGTGCGTGACCTGCAGACGGCTGGATTGCACAGCCGGAACGCGGCGGCCTTTGCAAAGAACTATCCGCTGGCGCTGCGAGAAATCGCGGGTAACGGAAGTTACTGGAAACGGTATCAGGCACTGGGCGGCTCGTTCTCCTCGGTGTTTGACTACCAAACCGGGACGGTAAAGGAGCCGAAGGGCACGCTGGGGAAGCTGGCGGCGAAAATGGAAGCCCTCAATATGGCCATGGAGCAGGCCCCTAGACTGGCGGAATTTATGTCCGTGGTGAAGGCGGGGGACGGATCCATGGAGAACATGATGGATGCCATGCATGCGGCCGCGGATGTGACGGTGAACTTCGGTCGAGCGGGCACATTGGGCAAAGTGTTGAACGCGACTCTTGTGCCGTTCCTCAATCCGGGTATTCAAGGCTTTGACAAGCTGGTGCGCCGGGTGGTGCAGAACAAGGGCGCGAAGGAGTGGGCTAAGCTGGCGGTGCGGGCTGCAGTGCTGGGTGTAGCTCCGTCGTTGCTCAACGCGCTGCTGTATGACGATGACGAGGATTGGGAGGACCTGAAGGACAGCGACAAGGACACCAATTACCTGTTCAAAATCGGAGACGGCCTGTGGCTGAAAATCCCGAAGGGGCGGGAACTGTCCGTCTTGGGTATGACCGCCGACCGCATCGGTGACATCGTGAACGGCAAGGATGTGGACTGGGGCGATTTTATTGCAACTGCGGGCAATCAGGTGGCTCCGGCAAATCCGTTGAACCAAAATATCCTGAAGGCGTGGTTTGACACAGATTTGTTCGATGCATCCAGCCCAGGACGGACTTGGTATGGCGGGGATATCGAGAGCCAGCGGCTACGCAACTACGCACCGGGCGAGCGATATGACAGCTCTGTGGACATTTTCTCACGGTGGATCGGAAAGCAGCTAAACCTGTCTCCGAAGAAAATCAACTATCTGCTGGATCAGTATAGCGGCGTGTTGGGCGACTTTGCACTTCCGCTGTTGACACCACAGGCGGAGCGGGACCCCTTTACCAAGGCGTTCACG
>JAZSAP010000053.1:0-38708 GCA_045601925.1 Lawsonibacter sp. | reverse complement strand
CTTTGGTTTGGTGAATGGAGAAAGCGGTAAGGAGATTATAAAATGAAAGTATTAGTCGTCGGCGGTGGCGGGCGCGAGCACGCCATCTGCTGGAAGCTGGCCCAGTCCCCCCGGGTGACCGAGCTGTTCTGCGCCCCCGGCAACGCCGGTATCGCCCAGTTGGCCACCTGCGTGCCCATCAAGGCCACCGACGTGGATGGCATGGTCAAATGGGCCAAGGAAAATGCCATGGACTTTGTCATGGTGGCCCCGGATGACCCTCTGGCTCTGGGCATGGTGGACGCTATGGAGGCCGCCGGTATTCCCGCCTTTGGCCCCCGTGCCAATGCCGCCATCATTGAGGCCAGCAAGGCCTTTTCCAAGGAATTGATGAAGAAATACAACATCCCCACTGCCAAGTATGAGACCTTTACAGACCTTGAGGCCGCTCTGTCCTACATCCGTGAGCAGGGCGCGCCCATCGTGGTCAAGGCCGACGGTCTGGCTCTGGGCAAGGGCGTCGTGGTCGCCGCCACCGTTGAGGAAGCGGAGACCGCCGTGCGCGAGATGATGGAGGACAAGAAGTTCGGTGCCTCCGGCTCCACAGTGGTCATTGAGGAATGCATGGTGGGTCCTGAGGTTACCGTGCTGGCCTTCTGCGACGGTGAGCATCTGGTCCCCATGTTGTCCAGCCAGGACCACAAGCGGGCCTATGACGGAAACCGCGGTCCCAACACCGGCGGCATGGGTGCCTTCTGCCCCTCTCCTAACTACACCGCCGAAGTGGCCGAGTTCTGTCAGAAGAACATCTTCCTGCCCACTGTCAACGCGCTGAAGGCCGAGGGTCGCCCCTTTAAGGGCGTGATCTACTTTGGCCTGATGCTGACGAAAGACGGTCCCCGGGTGGTGGAGTACAACGCCCGCTTCGGTGACCCGGAGACGCAGCCCATCCTGTCCATGCTGGAAACCGACCTGCTGGACATCTTCGAAGCTTGCGTCAACGGCACACTGGACAAAGTGGATATCAAGTGGAAGGACGGTGCCGCCTGCTGCATCGTGCTGGCCTCCGGCGGCTATCCCGTGTCCTACGAAAGCGGCTACCCCATCTCCGGTCTGGAGGAAGCCGGCAAGCTGGCCACCGTGTTCCACGCCGGCACCAAGGTCAATGACAAGGGCGAGATCGTCAACGCCGGCGGCCGCGTACTGGGCGTGACCGCCACCGGCAGCAGCCTGCCCGAGGCCATCGAAAAGGCCTACGCCGGCTGCAAGCCTATCACCTGGAAGGACATGCACTTCCGTACCGACATCGGCAAGGTCTAAGAACAAAAAACTGCCCCGTCCGTGAGGACGGGGCAGTTTTTATTGTCTTATTCTTTTTCGGCGTCCCGGACAAACTGCTCCATAGCATTGTTCTGCCGGTCCATACACAGAGAGATGTTCCCCAAACTCTGACGCACCCGGTCCAGATCGCCGGCGGCGTGGGACACGGTACTCTCCACCACGGTGCGCAGTTCGTCGTACTCACGGCGCACCTGCAGCACCCACTGACGGGTCTGCTCCTGCAACTTATCGGCCTCTGCCTTTGCCTCATTCACGATACCCTGCGCCCGCTGATGGGCCTCCAGCTCGATACCGGCGGCGCGTTCCTTGATGGCAAGGTACGCGGCGGCATCCGGCTCCAGCTCGGATACCCGGCGGCGCAGCTGCTCCACCTCGGCTTCCAGTCCGGGCAGCCGGCCGGCCTTTTCTGCCGTTTCCTGCGCCTGCCGGCGGCAGTCGTCCCGCTCACCGGTCATGGCGGCAAGGGTCTGCTCTGCACGGGCGGCGCGCTGCTGCGCCTCGTCCCGCTGTGCGGTCATGTCGGACAGCTGTTTGTTGAGCTGCTCCACCTTTTCGTTCTGCTCCGCGGCGGCATTGGTGATGTAGTTGATCACGTCCTTGCGGTTGAAACCGCCGAAGGCCGCACCCCTGAACCGGTTGTCCATAGGACACCTCTCTCCCGCCCCAAAAGGGCGCAATAATCATACTCTGCGCCTATTTTATCACACTCTGTCGAAAAAAACAATCATCTTTTCATACCGCGGCCTCTTTGCCGAAAAAACAGCATTTTTCTGCCTGCAACGGTTGAAACTTCCCGGCTGTTCATGGTAAAATATACTGATTATATATGCCGTTGGGAGGCGTGAGCGTGAGCGGACAAAAAGACAACTCTACAAAGACCATCAGCATCGTCATGGTCATCACTCTGCTGGGCAAGGTGCTCGGCCTGCTGCGCGACCGACTGCTGGCGGTCAATTACGGCACGGGAATGGCCGCCAACGCCTTTTACACCGCAAGCCGTATCCCCCGTGTTTTCTTCGACGCGGTGTTTGCAAGTGCCATCGCCGCCTGTTTCATCCCGGTATTCAGCGAACACCTGACCCGCCACGGAAAAGAAAAGGCCATGCGCTTCGGCGGCACGTTCCTGACGGTGATGGCGGTGCTGACCGCCCTGCTGAGCCTTGTGGGTATGGCCGGCTCCGGCGCGCTGGTCAACCTGTTTGCCGACGGGTACGACGCCGAAACCACGCGGCTTGCTGTCCGGCTGACCCAAATCATGTTCCCCACGGTGTTCTTCACCGGCATTGCCTTTTCATTTGTAGGCATTCTGCAATCCCTGGATGAGTTCAACATCCCTGCTCTCATCAGCACCGTCTCCAATTTGGTCATCATCGGCTACTTCGTGCTGTGCAACGAGCGGTTCGGAATCTACGGGCTTGCCGTCGCCTTTTTGGTTGGCTGGTTTTTGCAGGCGGCGGTGCAAATCCCCGCCCTGCGTCGGCGCGGGTTCCGCTACCACCCCGGTTTCGACTTGCGCAGCGAGGGGATGAAAAAAGTCTTTGCCCTGATGCTGCCCGTCATGGTGTCCACCTGGGTGCAGCCCATCAACCTGACCATCAACTCCCGGTTCGGCTCCCACCTCTACAACGGTGCGGGTGTATCCGCCATCGAGATTTCCACCAACCTGTATCTCATCGTGGCCGGTGTGTTCGTGCTGTCGGTGACCAACGTCATCTTCCCCAAACTGTCCCGGCAGGTGGCCCAAGGGGACGACGGCGCCTTCCGTGACACGCTGCGTGAAACCGTCCACTCCACCCTGTTTTTCGTGCTGCCCATGT
This sequence comes from Lawsonibacter sp., assembly GCA_045601925.1. Lineage (GTDB taxonomy): Bacteria > Bacillota > Clostridia > Oscillospirales > Oscillospiraceae > Lawsonibacter. The sequence goes on along the minus strand of JAZSAP010000053.1, from coordinate 35,571 downwards.
GTGCCGGACTTGTGACCCTGGCCCGCCCGTTGGTTTCCTTTATCTACGGCGGCGGTGAGTTTGACGCCTTTTCCATCGACATCACCGCCAGCGGCCTTGCATGGGTATCTCTCGGCATGGTGGGTTATGCGGTGCAGAATATTCTCAGCCGGGCCTACTTCGCCCGTCAGGATGGCCGCACACCCCTGCTGGCCGGTGCGGTGTCCATCGCCATCAATCTGATTTTGTGTATCGTGCTGACCGAGCGGCTGCAGGTGGCGGGTCTTGCCATCGCCTCCGCCGTGTCCTCCACCGTGTACGCGCTGTTCCTGCTGCTGCCTCTGGAGCGGCAGGGTCGGGTGTTCAACGCCCGCTTCTGGCTGGACATGGGCAAAATGCTGCTTGCCACGGCGCTGATGGCAGTTGTTGTGTTTGCCCTGGGCCGTTGGCTCACTCCCCTTCTGCCCACCGGCAAGCTGGGCGAATTGCTTGTACTCGGACTTTGCGCCGCGCTCGGTGTGGTGGTTTATTTCGCCGCCGCCGCCCTGCTCCGCCTGCCCGAGGTTCAGCCTATTCGGCGCCTTGCCGCAGGTTTTGTGAAACGAGGTAAATGACATGGAACGACTCAAATCCATTTTACAGGCCAGCTTCCTCTGCCGCGTCCTGTCTGCCTGCTGCGACTGGATGGGCCGACAGTGGTCGGCCAGCCGGGTGGTCCGGGCCTATCTGTCCCCTTCGGATCTAAGCTGCCGCACCGCCCGCAGCAGCGTGTTTGCCCTGCTGTGGGATAAGCTGCACGGCCTGATCTGCCGGGTCTATGACAAGCTGCGGCTTGAAAAACTGTTTCACGGCAGTATGTTCACCCAACTGTGGTTCTGGTGCGCCCTGACCATCGCCCTTGCTCCCCTACTGCCCACCATGGCCACGGCGGGCCTTGCCGTGATTTGTTGCTTCTCCCTGCTGCTCGGGTTTGCCCGTGACCGGGAACGCCAACTGCGCCACACCGCCATCAACAAGTACGTCATGCTGTACGCGGCGGTGTACGCCGTGGGCACCCTGGCCTCCGTTACCCCCGGCGACAGCCTGCCGGTGGGACTGCTGACCGTACTGTTCACCCTGTTCGCCCTTGTCCCCATCAACACGGTGGACAGCCGCAGACAGCTGATCACACTGGTTCGGCTGCTGGTGCTGGCCGGTGCGCTGGTCAGTCTGTACGGTCTGTACCAGTTCATCTTCCGCACGGGCTACCAGTCCGATGCCTGGGTGGACAGCAATATGTTCGCTGGCATCAGCTTCCGGGTGGTATCCACCTTTGACAATCCCAACATGCTGGGCCAGTATCTGGTGCTGATGATCCCCCTGGGCGGCGCGTGCCTGATCAGCGACTTTGCAAAGCCCAAGCTGCGCTGGCTGTGGCTGGTGTGCTGCGGTCTGATGTGCATGTGCATGATCCTGACCTTCTCCCGGGGTGCGTGGCTGGCCCTGCTGATCGCGGGTCTTGCCTTCTTCGTGCTGATCAATCCCCGGCTGCTCATTCTTGCCCCCTTTGCGCTGGTGGCTTTGTACTTCGTCCTGCCGGACACCATCATTCAGCGCTTTACCAGCATTGGCAACCTGTCCGACCACTCCACCTCTTACCGGGTATCCATCTGGCTGGGTTCTTTGCGGATGCTGTCTGACTACTGGCTGTGCGGCATCGGTCCCGGCCCCGCGGCCTTCAACACCGTCTATCCCGTTTACGCCTATGACGAGATCGTCACCGTCCACTCCCACAATCTGCTGCTGCAGATCACCACGGATGCGGGTGTGTGCGCTTTGATTTTGTTCTGCGTCATCCTGTGGGTGTACTTGCGCCGTATGTGCGCCTCCATCCACACCACCGCCTGCAAAACTGGAAAGCTGCTGCAGATCGCGTTTCTGTCCGGCATCGTGGGCTTCATGGTGCAGGCTATGACGGACTATTCCTTCTATAACTATCGGGTCATGTTCCTGTTCTGGGTGTACCTCGCCCTTGGCATGGTGGCCGCCGGCTGGAACAACTTAAAAGCGGAGGTGGAAGCATGATAAAGGTACTCAACATCATCAGCGACACCAACATTGGCGGTGCAGGCCGGGTGCTGCTGAACTATATGCAAAGCACCGACCGGGCCAACTTCGACACGGCGGTGGTCCTGCCCCGGGGCAGCCTGCTGAAGGCCCCGCTGGAGGAGCTGAACACCACGGTGTACGAGGTGGACGGCCTTTGCGACCGCTCCTACCACAAGGACGACGTGAAGGAACTGATGGCCCTTATTGACCGTCTGCAGCCCGACATCGTCCACACCCACGGCGCCTTGTCCGGCCGCATCGCCGGCCGCCGCTGCGGCAAGGTGGTCATCTACACCCGGCACTCCGCCTTCCCCGTCCCTGCCAAGCTGAAGTATCCCCCTGGCCGCTGGGTGAACAAATGGCTCAACGAGCATTATTCCGACCACATCATCGCCGTCAGTCCCGCCGCGGCGGAAAATCTGACCGATGCGGGCATCTCCCCCAAGCGCATCACCACCATGATGAACGGCGTCACCCCGGTCCTGCGCCGGCCTGCCGATCGGGCCGCCGAACTGCGTGAACAGTGGGGTGTCCCCCAGGACGCTTTCGTGCTGGGCATCCTGGCCCGTATCGAGCCGTACAAGGGACACCTGCACATCCTGGAGGCCATGGAACTGCTGGCCAAAGACGGCAAGCTGCCCCATCTGCTCATCGCCGGAACCGGCACTTACGAGGATGAGCTGCGTACCAAGGCGCAGGAGATGGGCCTTGCCGACCGGGTACATTTCCTCGGCTTCCAGAGCGAGGTGGCCGACTTCCTGTCGGTGCTGGACCTGCAGCTCAACGCCTCCTACGGCACCGAGACGTCCAGCCTTTCCATTCTGGAGGGTTTGAGCATGGGCCTGCCCGCAGTGGTCAGCAGCTACGGCGGCAACCCCTGGCTCATCGACGACAACGAGGACGGCCTGCTGTTTGAAAACCGCGACAGCGCCGATTTGGCCCGCTGCATCGCCCGGCTAATGGACGACAGCGACACCCTGACCTACATGAGCCGCCGGGCCGTGGAGATCTTCCGCCGCCGGTTCACATCCGACATCTTCGCGCAGAACATCGAAGCTGTATATTACTCTGTACTGGAGGGCAAACATCATGAGTGAGAAAAGGAAAATCAGCTGGAAGCTGAATCTGTTCGACATCGGTCTGATCGCTGTGGTGGTAGCAGCCGCCGCCATCTTCGCGTTCATCAAGCTGGGCGGCAATTCCACCCCCGTGGACCCCTCCACCGACCAGCCCACCCCCCCGCCTAAGTCCGTGCGCTACGTGGTGCAGGTGGAGCAGGCTCTGCCCCAAACCGCAGAGCAGGTAGCGATTGGCCAGCATCTCTACGAGCGCACCAGAAAAGAAGATATGGGCGTGATCGAAACGGTGGAGGTCACCCCTGCCCAGACTCTGACCAAGGATGAGCTCACCGGCACCTTCCACTTTGTGGAGGTCCCCGACCGGGTGGACGTGACCATGACCCTGTCCTCCCCGGCCACCTTCCACGACACCGCCATCGTCCTGGCCAGCGGACTGGAGGTCCGGGCCGGCAATTCCGTGCGGGTGCTGGGTCCCGGCTACTACGGCTCCGGTTATATTCTTGAAATCGAAAGGGGTTGACGGACATGAAGAAAATTATTGATAAAAACGGCCGCCTGTTCGGTCTAATCAGCCTGATCGACGTGGCCGTCATCGCCATCGCCGCCGTGCTGGTCGCCGCCCTGCTGATGAAGGACACCGCCTCCCCCATCGTCAACATCGCCGCCCCCATGGACAAGATTTCCTATGAGCTGACCATCAGCAACATGCCTGCTGGTCGGCTGAACAGCCTGAAGGTGGGCGAGTCCATCTATGACAGCGATAACGGCAACCATCTGGGCACCATCGCCGACATAAAGGCGGAGGACTGCGTTATCTCCATCCTGAAGGCCGACGGCACTTTTGACTACGCCCCTGTGGAAGGCCGCTACAACGTCATCATGACCATCCAGGCCGACGCCATTACCGACGAGCGCCAGCACATTTATGTAAACCGCGTCAGCCTGGTGGCCCTGGGCTGGTCCCTGAACATCCAGACCCAGGCCAGCACTTTCAGCGGCCTGGTCACGGAGCTGACCAAATGAGCAAGCGCATTCTGATGATCACGATGGGGTTGGACATCGGCGGTGCCGAAACCCACATCGTGGAACTGGCCAAACAGCTCAAGGTCATGGGCCATGACATCGCCGTAGTGTCCAACGGCGGTGTCTACGTGGACGAAATTTTGGCCGCCGGTATCCGCCACCACAGTGCGCCCCTGAATCGGCGGAGCATTCCCTGTATGCTGCGGTCCCTGTTTGCCCTGCACCGCATCATCCGAAAGGAAAAACCCGACCTGGTCCACGCCCACGCCCGCATCCCCGGCTTTTTGTGCGGCCTGCTGCAGCCGGTGATGAAGTTCCCCTTCGTCACCACCGCCCACTGGGTGTTTGAGACCGGCGGCGGTCTGCGCCGTCTGACCAACTGGGGGCAGCGCACCATCGCCGTGTCCGACGACATCAAGGCCTATCTCATGCGTGAGTACGGCGTGGTGGAAGAACATATCCGCATCACCATCAACGGCATCGACACCGACAAGTTCTCCCCCGAAGTGTCGGGCGAGGCTGTGCAGAATGAGTTCGGCCTTGACCCCGCCCGCCCCATCGTGTCCTACGTCAGCCGCATGGACGCTGACCGGGCGCTGGTTGCCCGGCAGCTCATCGAAATCGCCCCCCAGCTGGACAAGCAGGTTCCCGGTGTGCAGCTGCTCATCGCTGGCGGCGGCAACGTCTTTGACGAATTGAGCGCCATGGCCGACCGTGTCAATGCCGATTTGGGCCGCAAGACGATCGTTATGACCGGCCCCCGCACCGACATCAACCGCATCGTGGCCGCCGGACACATCTTCATCGGTGTGTCCCGCGCCGCGCTGGAGGCCATGGCCGCCGCCAAACCTGTCATCGTGGCCGGCAACGAGGGTTACCACGGCCTGTTCGGCCCGGAAAAGCTGGAGCAGGCGCGTCTTGGCAACTTCTGCTGCCGCGGCCTGCCCCTATCCGACCCCCAGACCCTGCTCAACGACGTGGTACAGGCTCTGTCCCTGTCCGAGGAGCGCCGTCAGGACCTTGGTCAGTACGGCCGACAGGTAATTTTTGACTACTACTCCGTGCGTCGCATGGCACAGGATTGCCTGGACATGTATCTGCAGGTCATCCCCCCCCGCCGGGTGCTGATGAGCGGCTATTACGGCTTCTCAAACGCCGGCGACGATGCCATCCTGCAGTCCATCCGGGACAGCCTGCAGGCTACTGACGAAAATATCGAGATCTCCGTCCTGTCCAATGACCCCGCTCAGACCGGCAGTCGCTATGGACTGAAAGCCGTCCCCCGCTTCAATTTGCCCGCTGTGTGGCGTGCGGTGGATCGGTGCCACGTGCTGCTCAGCGGCGGCGGCAGCCTGTTGCAGGACCACACCTCCACCCGCTCCCTGCTGTACTATCTGTCCGTCATGACCCTGGCCCGCCTGCGGGGCAAGAAGGTCATGCTGTACGCTAACGGCATTGGCCCGGTCAACCGCCCGGCCAACCGCCGCCGGGTGCGCCGCGCCGTGGAGAAGGCCGACCTTGTCACCCTGCGGGACCACAACTCCCGTCAGGAGCTGGAGTCCATGGGTGTCACCCGCACCGACCTGCACGTGACCGCCGACCCGGTCTTTTCCATGGACTGGGCAGAGCCTTCCGCCGTTGATGCCATTCTGCAAAACGCCGGTCTGCCTGCCGGACAGTCCTTTGCCATCATCTCGGTGCGCAGCTGGTCCGGTATGGGCGACTTCCCCGCCCGGCTGGCCCGCGTGTGCGACCATCTGCACAGCGCTCACGGTCTGACCTGTCTGTTCGTGCTGATGCAGCCCCACCTGGACCGTGACATCAGCCGTCAGGTCATGGCGCAGATGAGTTCCCCCGCCCTGCTGCTGGACCAGCCCCTCTCCCCTGCGGAAATCATGGGCGTCATCGCCCGCAGCCGCCTGTGCCTTGCCATGCGCCTGCACACGCTGATTTTCGCCGCCCGGGCCGGTGTACCTTTGGCCGGTCTGGTCTACGACCCCAAGGTCAGCAGCTATTTGGCCGAACTGGATATGCCCTGCGCCGGCGATGTAACTGCTTTTGACTCCGATGCCGCCATCGCGCAGCTGGACGCTCTGATGGCTGATTACGATGCCCGCAAGGCTGCGTTGACCCAGCGCTCGGAACAGCTGACCCAAGCCGCAGATGAAAACCGCCGTCTGCTGCTGGAGCTGTTGACGCGTGCCAAATAACAAAAATCCCTGTGGCTTGCGCCACAGGGATTTTTCATTTACTCTACCTGATAGAACGCCTTCGTTTCCTCCGTCATATCCCTCAGGCCGCAATAGGCCAGCTGCTCATACCACAAAAGCCATTGCCGCTGCTCCGCAGTCAGCTCAGCGATATCGTCGGTCACCTGTCCGTCTGCGCTCACATAGCCTGCGGGACTGACAACCGGAAGCTTCTCACTCAGCTGCGACAGGAAGTTCATCCAGCCGCTCATGGGCAAACCAGCCATCTGCAGCACGTTTGCCCCCAGGAAATTGGAACTAAGCACCACATCCCGCTGCTCGGGAATGTCGTAGTTGGTCCAGATGAAGAAGGGCACCGCATACCGCTGCAGGGTTTGCTCCGCAGTCAGTTCCCCGCCCGGCTCCACACCGGATATCGTATCGAGAAACTCCTTTTTCAGCGACGGCTGGTGGTCGCCGAAAAAAACCAGCATGGTGGGTTCCTCCACCTGCTCATAATGCTCGATGAGCATACGCAAGGCATCGTCGCTCTCCCGCATGAGGGCAAAGTACTGCCGGGCATCCGGGTCCAGCTTTTCCAACTCTTCGCCCAGGAAGTCCCATTGGTGCAAATTCCGCCACCCCTGGGCATACCCGGAGTGATTTTGCATGGTCACGTTGAAGATAAAGGTGGGTTGACCGTCCGCCTGCTGTGTCAAGGCAAATACCTTTTCATAGTTACTGCGGTCGGAGATATAGCCCCGTACATAGTACGGCTGGGCCACATCCTCGTTGTAGAGTTGGTTGTCAAACTCCATGTAATCGTACACGATGGGTCGGTTCCAGCCGGAAGCCTTGTAGGGGTGGAACGCCGTGGTGCTGTACCCCTGCTCCCCCACCAGTTTGGACAGGGCAGGAACCGTCTTTTTCACATACAACTGGTAGGCCACGCAGTGGGGCGGCAAAAAACCGTTGGATAGGCCCGTGAGAAATTCAAACTCCGTGGCCGCCGTTCCTCCGCCCGTGACGGGAGGGATGAGCCAGCCTCGGACGGTGTCCTCGTCCATACTGTGCAGGAAGGGCGTGGGGTCTTCGGCCTCTTTCAATCCATCGTAGATGGTCATGTCGGCAAAGGCCTCATTCATCACCACGATGAGATTTGTGGGGCGGGTCGCCTGCCCATCTCCCTCCACTGCTGGAAACTGTTCCATCAGTTCCGTCAGCGCGCGCCGGGAGTAATCCTCCGGTTTCTCCACCCGGCTGTACCGCAGAGCGATGGAGAAGTTGAAGAGAAAGCCATTCTTCTGCGTGTTCCACTGCTGGGTGTAGATGTTCAACGCCGGCAGCATATTGGTGAAAAAGAAGCTGAACGTATAAGCCACGATGGACGCGACCAAAATCGCCCCACCGACCCGGGGCAGCTTCTCCCGCCGCCGCTGGGCGGGACAGACCGCCACCAAAAACAGGTACGCGATCAGCACAATGGCCGCCTGTTTGACCCATATGTCCGGAGTGAAGTCAAAGCCGTCCAGCACGTTGACCGCCGTGCGCCAGCCGCTTATATCTGCGGGAAACAAAATCCGCCCCCGGAACCGCAGCACGTAGTGATTGAACAGTCCAAAGATAAAACAGGTCACCGCCGCGCAGGCCGCCGCCCGGCGCAGCCGACCCAATACCAGCCGCCAGGCGGCAAATATGATGTAGTACCATACCATGTTGAACAGCAGCTGCCAGGCTTCAAAATCCTTGAACAGTTCGTTTTTGTTCAGCAGCTCCACCGCCGCAAAGGTAAACCACGGGCCAAGCAAAAACACCAGCCTGCTCATAAAGCAGCCCGGTCGATGGCGCATATCCTCCCACAGCTGTGGGAAATCTTTGCCAAACAAAAGCCTGTACATAGTTCCTCCGCGTCATTTGATTTTTTCTAGCATACCTCCTTCCCGTCCCTTTTGCAAGTCCGCCCCCTCGCACTTTATACATGAATATTCATCGTATTATGCATAAATATATTCAGTTCAACAGATATTCTCCCTATTTTTCGACAATTCTGTGATAATTATAAGTGGAAATCTATTGACGGCGCTAAAAAAAGGGAGTATAATCCATTCGTTATTCAACCGGCGACATTTCCGCCGAATAAAAAAGGAGAGTTATCATTATGAAAAAGATCATCGCTGCTGTCATGGCTCTGGCCATGGTGCTGGCCCTGGCTGCCTGCGGTGCCGAGAAGGTCACCCTGAAGATCCTGGACACCGAGTACGCCATCGAGGACTACGCCATCTGCATCGCCAAGGAGAACACCGACCTGCTGGAGAAGGTCAACGCCGCTCTGGCTGAGCTGACTGCCGACGGCACCGCTCAGAAGATCGTTGACAAGTACATCTCCGGTGTTGCTCACGACCTGACCTTCCAGGCCAACGCCGAGGGCAAGGACGAGCTGCACATGGCTACCAACGCTTTCTTCCCCCCCTACGAGTACTACGAGAACGAGACCATCGTGGGCATCGACGCCGAGATGGCCGCTGCCATCGCTGACAAGCTGGACATGAAGCTGGTCATCGACGACATGGAGTTTGACGCCATCATCACCGCCGTGGCCACCGGCAAGGCCGACATGGGCATGGCCGGCATGACCGTCACCGAGGAGCGTCTGCAGTCCATCAACTTCTCCACCACCTACGCCACCGGCATCCAGTCCATCATCGTGGCCGAGGGCAGCCCCATCACCTCCGTTGATGACCTGTTTGCTGACGGTGCCAAGTACATCGTGGGCGTGCAGCAGGGTACCACCGGCGACATCTACTCCGAGGGCGACTTCGGTGCCGAGCGCGTGTCCAAGTTCAGCAAGGGTGCCGATGCCGTTCAGGCTCTGGTCACCGGCAAGGTTGACTGCGTCATCATTGACAACGAGCCTGCCAAGGCTTACGTCGCCGCCAACAACGGCTGATAACAACACAGTTCGTGCTTCAGACAGGGGCGGAGGAAGTTCTCCGCCCCTGTTTTCCCGCTATCAACTATTGAGAAGGTGACTTACTTGACCTGGTTTGAAAATCTCAAGCTGGCCTGCGTTGCGTGGTTTGCGGACTTCAAGGCGGATTTCATCCTGAACTTTGTGGAGGATAACCGCTGGAAATACCTGACCACCGGCCTGGGCAACACCCTGAAAATCACCCTGCTGTCTCTGCTGATCGGCGTGGCGTTGGGTGTCATCGTGGCCATCATCCGCGCCAGCCACGACAGTATCGCCGGCGAAATGCGTCCGGGCGTGGGCAAATTCCTGCTCAACTTCGCCAACGGCGTGTGCAAGGTGTACCTGACCGTATTCCGCGGCACCCCTGTGGTGGTCCAGCTGATGATCATGTACTACATCATCTTTGCCTCCTCCCGCAACGGCGTGCTGGTGGCTTCTTTGGCCTTCGGCATCAACTCCGGTGCCTACGTGGCGGAGATCTTCCGCTCCGGTATCATGGCCATCGACGCCGGTCAGATGGAGGCGGGCCGCTCTTTGGGCTTCGGCTACGTGGCCACCATGCGCCACATCATCCTGCCTCAGGCGTTCAAGAACGTGCTGCCCGCCCTTGCCAACGAGTTCATCACCCTGCTGAAAGAGACCTCTGTAGCCGGCTACGTCACCGTGCGTGACCTGACCATGGGCGGCAACATCATCCGCAGTGTGACCTACTCCCCCTTCCTGCCCCTGTTCGCAGTGGCCCTGATTTACCTTGGACTGGTCATGTTCTTCACTTGGCTGGTCGGCAAGCTGGAAAGGAGGCTGCGTACCAGTGAGCGATAATGTTATCATCAGCGCCCAGGACGTACAGAAGTACTTCAAGGGCGGCGAGATCAAGGCCCTGGACGGCGTTTCCACCGACATCCTCCGTGGTGAGGTGGTGGTGGTCATCGGCCCCTCCGGCTCCGGCAAGTCCACCTTCCTGCGCTGCCTGAACCTGCTGGAGGTACCCACCGGCGGCAGCATCCTGTTCAACGGCGTGGACATCACCGACAAGAAGGTGAACATCAACCGCCACCGCCAGAAGATGGGCATGGTGTTCCAGCACTTCAACCTGTTCCCCCACATGACCATCCTGCAGAACATGACCTTGGCCCCCATGCAGCTTTTGAAGAAAAGCAAGTCCGAGGCCGAGGAGAAGGCCATGGCTCTGTTGGGGCGCGTGGGTCTTGCTGACCGCGCCAACGCCTACCCCAGCCAGCTGTCCGGCGGACAGAAGCAGCGCATCGCCATCGTCCGCGCCCTGTGTATGGAGCCGGAGGTCATGCTCTTTGACGAGCCTACCTCCGCCCTAGACCCCGAGATGGTGGGCGAGGTTCTGGACGTTATGAAGGAGCTGGCCCGGGAGGGCATGACCATGGTGGTGGTCACCCACGAGATGGGCTTTGCCCGTGAGGTGGGCAGCCGCGTGCTGTTCATGGACGGCGGCAAGCTGGTGGAGGAAAACACCCCCGAGGAGTTTTTCGCCAACCCCCAAAATGAGCGCACCAAGCTGTTCTTGAGCAAGGTTCTTTGATTTTCACACCACCCCGGACCATTCGTCCGGGGTGGTTTTCATCGCCGAGGAAGGAGGCCCCCTTATGGATCACCCGCAGCAGTCCCGCACCGTGCGCACCGAGCGCGGACCCCTGACGTATACTCTGACCCGCAAGCCGATCCGCAACTGGAATCTGCACGTGCGCGATGAGCAGGTTTTGCTGTCGGCCCCCCTGCGCATCAGCAACCTGCAGGCAGACCTGTTTATCCAAAGCCGGGCCGACTGGATCTTCGCCGTTCTCACCCGCCAGCGGCAGACCGCCCGCCACACCCCGGAGCTGCTGCCCCGGGCTGAGTGTATGCAAGTGCTGTCCATCGCACTGGACCGGATGCTGCCTGCAGTGGAACCGCTGGGAGTGACCCGCCCGGAACTGCGGCTTCGCAAAATGCGCAGTCAATGGGGCAACTGTCACTATCAGCAGGGGTATATCACTCTGAACGTGGCCCTGGCCGGATGCCCGGAACCTCTGCAGGACTATGTGGTACTCCACGAACTGGTCCACTTTCTCTATCACGACCACGGCCCGGAGTTCAAGTCTGCCATGACCCGGCTGATGCCTGACTGGAAGGCCCGGCGCCGCGAATTAAAGCGCTATGTCCTCTGACCGGACGCCCCCTGCATCCTGCGGTGCAAGGGGCGCTTTTTTGTCCCTTTACCCTCCCGCTTTTATTGACGGAGACTTGAAAAAATGGTATACTGATTAGAACGAATTATCGTGGAAGGGTGTGTCTATGTATGTGGATCGCCGACGGTTGGAAAGATTATGAACTCATCGACTGCGGGCGGGGCGAAAAGCTGGAGCGCTGGGGCGACCAGCTGCTGGTACGTCCCGACCCCCAGGCCATTTGGAATACCCCCCGCAGCCATCCCGGTTGGAAGCGCAATTCGGGCCGTTACGCCCGCTCCTCCACCGGCGGCGGTGCCTGGGAGAACAAGTCCATGCCCGAGCGGTGGACCGTGAACTACAAGGGTCTGACCTTCAATGTCAAACCCATGAACTTTAAGCACACGGGCCTGTTCCCCGAGCAGGCCGCCAACTGGGACTGGGCAGGCCAGCTGATCCGCTCCGCCGGCCGGCCCATCAACGTGCTGAATCTGTTCGCCTACACCGGCGGCGCCACCGTAGCCTGCGCCGCGGCCGGTGCCAGCGTGTGCCACGTGGATGCGGCCCGTGGCATGGTCCAGTGGGCCAAAGAGAACGCCAAAAGCTCCGGTTTGGAAGACGCCCCCATCCGCTGGATCGTGGACGACTGCGCCAAGTTTGTGGAGGGTGAGATCCGCCGCGGCCGCCGTTACGACGCCATCATCATGGACCCCCCCAGCTATGGCCGCGGCCCCACCGGCGGGGTGTGGAAGCTGGAGGAAAACCTGTACCCCTTCGTGGAACTGGTCAGCGGCGTGCTGTCTGACAACCCCCTGTTCCTGATTTTGAATTCCTACACCACCGGCCTTGCCCCCAGCGTGGTCACCTACATTTTGGAGACCATCGTCTCCAAAAAGTTCGGCGGTCACACGGAAAGCCAGGAGTTGGGCCTGCCCGTGAGCGAAACCGGCCTGGTGCTGCCCTGCGGCGCCACCGGCAGATGGGTATGTGATTGAGGTAATTACGATGAACGACCCCATTATCAAAACCGAAGAACTGCGCTTTTCCTACACCAATGCCGAGGGCGAGTCCCCCGTGGTGCTGGACGGCGTGGATCTGCAGATTGAAACCGGCACCTTTGTGGCGGTACTGGGCCACAACGGCAGCGGCAAGTCCACCCTTGCCAAGCACATGAACGCCATCCTGCTGCCCTCCGGCGGTAAGGTGTACGTTGCCGGCACCGACACCGCAGACGAAGAGAAGCTGATGGACATCCGCCGCGCGGTGGGCATGGTGTTCCAAAACCCGGACAACCAGATCGTTGCCAACGTGGTGGAGGAGGACGTGGCCTTCGCCCCGGAGAATTTGGGCGTTGCCCCGGATGAGATCCGCCGCCGGGTAGACGAGGCTCTGCAGGCCGTGGGCATGTACGAGTATCGGGAACATGCCCCCCACCTGCTCTCCGGCGGTCAGAAGCAGCGCATTGCCATCGCCGGCGTCATCGCCATGGAGCCGGAGTGCATCGTGCTGGACGAGCCCACCGCCATGCTGGACCCCGTGGGCCGTGCAGACGTGCTGCGCACCATCAAGCAGCTCAACCGCACCAAGGGCATCACCGTGGTCATCATCACCCACCACATGGATGAGGCCGCCCAAGCCGACCGCCTTGTGGTCATGGCCAAGGGCAAGATCGTGGCCGACGGCACACCCAAAGAGGTTTTCCGGGACGTGGAGGGACTAAAGGCAGTTGGCCTTACCGTCCCTGACACCACGGAACTTTTGTGGCAGCTGCGTCAGGCCGGGCAGGACGTTTCTCTGGACGCTTTAAGCGACGAGGAGTGCGCCCAGGCCCTCTATGACCTTTTGAACAACTGACCCTCCCCCTTTCCGGGCGCGACCCATGGGGCGTGCACCACACCAAAAAGGATGGAATCTATGCAGCCAATCATCGAAACCAAACAACTGACTCATATTTATTCCGAGGGCACGCCCTTTCAGCGTGCGGCCCTGAACGCCGTGGACTTCACCGCCTATCGCGGGGAGTACCTTGGCATCATCGGCCACACCGGCAGCGGCAAGTCCACCCTCATTCAGCATCTGAACGGCCTGTTGAAGCCCACTTCCGGTCAGGTTCTATACGAAGGGCAGGACATCTGGTCCGACCCCAAGCTGACCCGGCAGACCCGGTTCAACGTGGGCCTTGTGTTCCAGTACCCGGAGTATCAGCTGTTTGAAGAAACCGTTTACAAAGACATCGCCTTCGGCCCGGGCAACATGGGCCTCGACCCCGACGAGATCGACGCTCGTGTGCGCCGCGCTGCCGCCTTCGTTGGTTTGAAGGATGAGTTGCTGGACAAATCCCCCTTCGAGCTGTCCGGCGGCCAAAAGCGCCGCGTGGCCATCGCCGGTGTGATCGCCATGGAGCCCAAGGTGCTGATTTTGGACGAGCCTACCGCCGGTCTTGACCCGGTGGGTGTGGAGTCCGTTCTTTCCAACATCCGTGACTACCACCTGGCCCACAACGCCACCATCATTTTGGTGTCCCACTCCATGGAGGAGGTGGCCCGCTCCGTGGACCGCCTTGTGGTGGTCAATGACGGCGGTATCCCCTTCCACGGCACCCCCGCCGAAGTGTTCCACCACGGGCAGGAGCTGGAGGATATGGGCCTTGGCGTGCCTCAAATGACCCGGGTGTTCAACCGCCTACGCGCCATGGGGGCCAACATTGATCCCTCCGTCTACACCGTGGAGCAGGCCCGCGCGGCCATTCTCCGGGCAAAGGGGGTGGGCTGAATGGCGCTGAAAGACATTACCCTGGGCCAGTTCTTCCCCGGCAACTCCCCCCTGCACCGCATGGACCCCCGCACCAAGCTCATCGGCATCGTGCTGTATATCGTGGCCCTGTTTATGGCCAAGAGCATTTTGACCTATGGCATCATGTTCGTCATTTTGGCGACCCTCATCGCCGTCTCCCGGGTGCCCCTGAAATCCATTGTGCGGGGCATGAAACCCGTGGTGTTTATTTTGATTTTCACCGCAGTACTCAACCTGCTGTACACCCCCGGCGAACACGTACTGTGGAACTGGTGGGTTTTGACCATCACGCTGGAGGGTGTACGCACCGCCATCTTTATGGTGGTCCGAATCATGATGCTCATCACCGCCACCTTCCTGCTGACCTACACCACCTCCCCCATCCTGCTCACCGACGGCATTGAAAGCCTGCTGCGCCCCCTGAAGCACATCCGCGTCCCCGTCCACGAGCTGGCTATGATGATGTCCATCGCCCTGCGCTTTATCCCCACCCTGATCGAGGAAACGGACAAGATCATGTCCGCCCAGCGGGCAAGAGGTGCTGATTTCGAAAGCGGCAGTCTGCTCCGCCGGGCAAAGGCGCTGATCCCCCTGCTGGTCCCCCTGTTTATCTCCGCCTTCCGCCGGGCCGACGAGCTGGCGGTGGCCATGGAGTGCCGCTGCTACCACGGCGGCGAGGGCCGCACCCGCCTGCGGCAGCTGAAGTATCGCACGTTGGATTGGTTTACCATGACCCTGGCACTTTTGATGTGTGTGGGCATCTTCCTGTTGGGTCGATTCGGCCTGTAACCCTTACCGCAAAGGAGGCGTGTGCCTGTGAGAAATATTGCCCTGAAACTGATGTACGTGGGCACCGCCTACCACGGCTGGCAGGTGCAGAAAAACGCCGTTTCCGTGGCAGAAACGCTGGAAAAAGCACTGTCCACGGTGGTGTGCCACCCGGTGAAGTGTACTGGCGCGGGCCGCACCGATGCCGGCGTCCACGCGGAGGTCTATATCGCCAATTTCCGCACCACCTCCACCATCCCCTGTGACCGGATCCCCCTGGCGGTCAACACCCGCCTGCCCAACGACATCGTGGTGGTCAAGGCCACCGAGGTGAGCGAGGACTTCAACGCCATTGGCTCCTGCAAACAGAAGGAGTACACCTACCGCATCTACAACACCCGCCTGGGCAACGCCTTTTTGGTGGATCGGGCGTGGTTTTACCCCAAGCATTTGAATGAAACCATTATGCAGCGGGCTGCCGACCAGTTCGTGGGCACCCACGACTTCCGGGCCGTGCGCTCGGTGGGAACAGAGACCAAAACTACGGTCCGCACCGTCTACTACTTCGACATCAACCGGGACGGGGACATGATCGAGTGCCGGGTCAGTGCCAACGGATTTTTGTACAACATGGTCCGGGCCATGGTTGGCACCGTGGTCTACGCCGCCGAGGGCAAGCTGGACCCGGAGGACATCCCCGCCATTTTGGATTCCGGCAACCGCACGCTGGCCGGTCCCACCGTCCCACCGGGCGGCCTGTATATGACCAAGCTGTGGTACGACGAGAGCGTTCTGTAATCACCCTGCGGTGCTGACCGCACAGATGGGAGCATAGATATGAAACAGCCTGACCGCGCCGCCTCGGCGTCCAAAAAACCGAATTTTCTCATGCGCCTGCTGGCCCTCGTGCTGACGGGTGTTCTCGTTCTGGGGGCCGTGGCTTTGGTGGTCTTCCGCGAGCAGCTGAATGTGGACGCGCTGCGCCGCTGGCTGCACTACCGGTCCATTCAAACGGGTCAAACCGGTCAGACCGAGCCGTTCACCCACGGCGGCGGGGACAGTCTGGACATCGCCTGTTTGGAGGACGGTTACCTCTTCTCCTCCACCGCCGGTGCCCATTACTACGCGTTCAGCGGCAAGGAGCTGGAAAGCCACGTCACCCACACCGAAAAGCCGGTGCTGTCTGTGTCCGACCGGTTCGGTGTGACCTATAACGCCGGTGGCGACACCCTGTATTTGTTCGGCGGCGGGCAGCAGCCCCGCACCTATTCCCCCGAAAGCGGCGGCATCCTTTCCGCCCGGGTGACCAACAGCGGCCGGATGGCGGTCACCGCCCTGCAGAGCCATTACCGCGGCGCGGTCACCGTGCTGGACGAAGACCAGCAGCCCGTCATCCGGCTGAACTACTCCAGCGCCTTCGTCACAGACGCCATCCTCTCCCCCGACGGTCAAACTGTTGTGGTGGTCACCCTGACGCAAACCGACGGTGCCTTCCAAAGCACCCTGCACCTGCACCGGGTGGACGAGGCGGAGCCTTTCGCCACCGTCGTCTTGGACGGCTTTGTGGTTCTGGACATGGATTTTGACGCCAAGGGCATTTGGCTGCTGGGCCAGTCCTCACTCATCACCCTGTCCGCCAAGGGCGGCGACCGGCATGAATATACCTTTGACCCGGACCATTTGAAGGGTTATTCTCTGGACGGCGA
The DNA here is from genome assembly GCA_045601925.1 of Lawsonibacter sp. Classification (GTDB taxonomy): domain Bacteria; phylum Bacillota; class Clostridia; order Oscillospirales; family Oscillospiraceae; genus Lawsonibacter. The sequence continues at coordinate 18,795 of JAZSAP010000053.1, read as the reverse complement.
CGGCTTTGCCGTATTCCTGCTGGGCAAGTACCGTGCGGGCGCCGCCACCCAGGCGGTCACCGTCAGCCATGAGGGCGAAGTTTTGGGGCGGCTGCCCCTGTCCCGTCAGGTTCTGTCCATGTCTGCCCGGGGCCGGTACGTGGCTCTGCTGGACGGACACGAACTGAACATCTACACCCGCAACATGTCTTTGTATAACACCCTGGACGACACCCAAAGTGCCCGCCACGTGGCCCTGTGCGAAGATGCAGGCGTGCTGCTGGCCGACAGCCAGGAGTCCTGGCTCTACATTCCCTCCTGACACCACCCAAAGGAGTTGTCTTTATGACATATCTGCATTGGATCATCGACCTTGCCATTGTGGCCATCCTGCTGGTATCCTACCTGCGCGGTCGGAAGAAGGGCCTGATTTTGACCCTGTGCGGTCTGGCTGCCTTCTTCGTCGCCCTGTTCGGCGCACGCTTTTTCTCCCAGCAGCTGTCCCCCATGGCCGCCGACGCGCTGACCCCCCACTTTTCCTCCATGGTGGAGCAAAATACGGACCTTGATTTGACCGGTCAGCTGGACCGGTTTTTGGCCGAAGGTGAGGGCGAAAATCTGCTTGTAGATACCCTGAAGGCCGTCGGCCTGTACGAACCCTTTGCCGACTCCGTCCGTGACCTGCTGGGTCAGCAGGCCGCTAATGCTGTGACCGACGCCGCCACCGCCCTAGCTCACGCTATTGCCGAAGTCGTGGCAAGTGTGGTCATCTTCATTCTGGCCTTCCTGCTCATCCTTTTGGTGTGGTTCCTCCTGTCCCGGCTTTTGAATTTGGCCACCCGGCTGCCCCTCATCCGCGGCCTTAACCGCCTGCTGGGCGGTATTTTGGGCCTTGGTCAGGGTACGCTGCTTCTGTTTTTTGCCGCCTGGATCCTGCGCCTGTGCGGCGGCGTCATCCCCACCGAGATCGTGGATGCCAGCACCGTACTCAAATTTTTCATGACCGCCAACCCCATTTCCAGCTTTACCGGAATTTAACGTCCGCCCCATTCACGACAAGTTCACAATTATGGGGTATGGTATAATACCGTAGACGGGTATTATACTTTGATTTCAGCCCTTCCCCTCGCCGCTGCGCGGCAACCGGGAAAGATGGCACTTTGTACAGCTACCCCACTCTCCTGAAAGGAGCATTTACTATGCAACCCACTATCTGCAGCCGCTGTCAGAAGCATGTGGCAGTGGTCTTTATCACCAAAGTTGAAAACGGCACCGCCAAGAACGAGGGTCTGTGCCTGAAGTGCGCCAAGGAACTGGGCATCAAGCCCATTGACGATATGATGCGCAAGATGGGCATCACCGACGAGGACCTGGAGGGCCTGACCGCCGAGATGATGTCCGCCTTTGGTGGCGCGGAGGGCCAGGACGGTCTGCTGCCCCAGCCCGGTGAGGACGGCGACGAGGACGACGGCCGCACCGCCACCTTCCCCTTCCTGAACCAGCTGTTTGGCGGCGGCAATCCCCCTGCCGCTCAGGACCCCGCCCGTGATGAGCCGCACCAGACCCGCAACGCCGGGGGCAAGGGCCAAAAGTCCAAGCACAAGTTTTTGGACAGCTACTGCATCAATCTGTCCCGCCGCGCTGCCGAGGGCAAGCTGGACAAGATGATCGGCCGCGACCGGGAGTTGGAGCGTGTCGTCCAAATCCTCAACCGCCGGCAGAAAAACAACCCCTGCCTGATCGGTGAACCCGGCGTGGGCAAGACCGCCATCGCCGAAGGCTTGGCCATGCGCATCTGTCAAGGCGATGTGCCTTACAAGCTGAAAGACAAACAGATCCACCTGCTGGACATGACCGCCCTTGTGGCGGGCACCCAGTTCCGCGGTCAGTTTGAAAGCCGCATGAAGGGTCTGATTGAGGAAATTAAAAAGCTGGGCAACATCATCCTCGTTATCGACGAGGTGCACACCATTGTGGGCGCCGGCGATGCCGAGGGTTCCATGAACGCCGCCAACATCCTCAAACCTGCCCTGTCCCGGGGTGAGCTGCAGGTCATCGGTGCCACCACCCTGACCGAATATCGCAAGCACATTGAAAAGGACACCGCCCTGGAGCGCCGGTTCCAGCCTGTCATTGTGGAGGAACCCTCCATTGAGGACACCGTGGCCATCCTGCGCGGCATCGCCCCCTACTATGAAAACTTCCATCATGTGACCATTTCCGACGCCCTTTGCCGTCAGGCTGTGCTGCTGTCCGAGCGGTATATCACCGACCGCTATCTGCCCGACAAGGCCATCGACCTGATCGACGAGGCCTGCTCCACCGTCAACCTGCAAAACGTCGCCCTGGCCCGCAAGGCCGACGTGGAGAAGGAACTGGCCGACTTGGCCAAGGAGCGCGAGGTGCTGACCGACAACACCGAAGAGGCCGCCTACCAGCGCCTTGCGGTCATTCGAAGCACCGAGCTGCGCCTGCAGGAGGAGCTGGACCGGCTCAATGCCGAGGCCGCTCCCGCCCTGACTGATGAGCATCTTGCCAGAGTCATTGAGCTTTGGACTAACATCCCCGCCAGCCAGATCTGCCAGCAGGAGTACGAGCGGCTGGCCAAGCTGGAGCAGCGGCTGGCCGCCCACGTGTTTGGCCAGGATGAGGCCATCCGCGCCGTGTCCGCCGCCGTCCGTCGGGGCCGCGTGGGTATCAGTCCCAAACGCAAACCCGTGTCCTTCATCTTCGTGGGTTCCACCGGCGTAGGCAAGACCGAGCTGGTCAAACAGCTGGCCCAGGACTTGTTCAGCACCCCCGAGGCGCTCATCCGCCTTGATATGTCCGAATTCATGGAGAAACACGCCGTGTCCCGCATCATCGGCTCCCCCCCGGGTTACGTGGGTTACGATGACGCCGGTCAGCTGGCCGAGAAGATCCGCCGCAAGCCGTACAGCGTGGTACTGTTTGACGAGATTGAAAAGGCCCATCCCGACGTGCTGAACATCCTGCTTCAGGTTTTGGACGACGGCCGCATCACCGACGCACAGGGCCGCACGGTGAACTTTGAGAACACCGTCATCGTCATGACCACCAACGCCGGCAGCAACACCAAGGTGGGCAGCGTGGGCTTTGGCCGCACCGCCAACGAGCAGAATAAGGAGCGGGCCATGAAGGCCCTGCAGGACTTCCTGCGGCCGGAATTTATCAACCGCGTGGACGAAATCATCTGCTTCAACCAGCTGACCGAGGAGGATTTCCGCCGCATCGCCCTGCTGATGCTGAACGAGTTGAAAACCGCCATGGAAGAAAAGGGCATCACCCTGATGTGGGAGGACAGCCTGATCGACTATCTAGTGCGCAAGGGTTACTCCGTCACCTACGGCGCCCGCAACCTGCGCCGCCTGATCCAACGGGAGCTGGAGGATGCCATTGCCAGCCGCATCATCGAAAGCTACCGTGACCCCGTCACCCACCTGAAGGCCGTGGGCGGCGGGGACAAAATCGAGCTGTTCAGCCTGTAACACAGAACACCCCGGGCAGCGTTGCCCGGGGTGTTTTTATCCAAATTTCCGTTTGAACTGTTCCCACAGCTCCATGACCTTGAATTTGACCACGTAGCCGCCGCTTTCGCCGGTAATGAGGGCTGTTTGCCCCGGTGTAAAGCTGCCCGCCTGCTCTGCCGCCTCCAACTCCTCGGTCACAGAACCAAGGCACAGGGGCGGAAACACCACGCACCACCAGTTTTGTCCGCTCCCCTCACCAATGACGACCTGCAGGGCCGTATAGTTGCCCGCAGGCAGGGAAAACCCTTCGTACTGCTTGGTTGGAAACCAAACTTCCTTTACAGCAGCAGTGACCGGATAATCATACCCCTGTTCCCTCACTACCTGCCGGCCGACCTGCGCCAACTGAGTCAAATGCGTCTGGATTCCCTGGCGGGCGGTTTCTGCATCCGCTCCCTCCGGATACAGGCCATCTGCCTGCTCCAGTATTTTGTCCCGCACCTGCAGCTTCAGGGCCTGATCTGCCGCGCTGTCGGAGTTGGCAATGACGTGCAGGCGAATGACGCTGCCCGCCAGCTCTGCCTGTTCTCCATTGAGCCACATTCCCGCCAGTGTGGCCACCGCCACACCTACCATCAGTGCCGCCTCCCAGCGGCGAAGTCGGCTTTGCATAGAAAATCACCGTCCACTGCGTATTTGTTACAGTGTGGACGGTGACTTTCGTTTTTATACGCTTTGCGCCAAAAATGTTTCCGGGTACAGCGCCAGCAGTTCCTTCTTTGCCCGCTGGGCCGCCTGTTCGTTATCAAAAAGACCGTACACGGCAGAGCCGGTACCGCTCATGACCGCGCCCAAGGCGCCGCAGTCGATCAGAATGCTCTTGACCTGATTGACCTTGGCGGCGCACCGCTCGGGCAGGGCATCCTCAAACACGTTGTACAGCCGGCGGGCAACCCCGGGCAGGTCACTCTGCTCCAACGCCCGCAGGACGCCCTCCGTATCCGGGTGACAGCGCAGGCGCACCGAGTCGATCTTTCCAAACAGTGCAGGGGTAGACACGGAGAAATCCGGCTTGCACAGCACCGCCCAGCATTTGGGCAGCGCGGGCAACTCACGCAGTATCTCGCCCCGGCCCTCGGCCAATGCCGTAGTACCCAGCACGCAGTAGGGCACGTCGGACCCCACCTGCTCGCCGATTTTGGCCAGCTGCGTCAAAGACAGGCCTGCGTTGTGCCGCAGGTTCATGCCCCGCAGCACGGCGGCGGCATCGCTGCTGCCGCCACCCAGGCCCGCACAGACGGGAATGACCTTTTTCAGGGTGATGTCCAGCGGCTGCGCCGGGATATCCAGCGCCCGCCAAAAGGCAAAGGCCGCCGCAGCGGCAAGATTGCGCTCGTCACAGGGCAGAAAGCCCACGTTGCTGCTGACCCGCACCCCCGTTCCCCCGCCATCGGCAAGGGTCAGGGTGTCGCACAGTTCCACCGACTGCATGACCATACGCAGGTCATGGTAGCCGTCGACCCGCTTTCCCAAAACGTCCAGGGTCAGGTTGATTTTGGCAGGTGCCTTTACCTCAACGGTCTGCACAAGCTCACCTCCGTGATGTCAGCGGATCTTACGCGCTTCCAGATAGAAACGCTTGTCGTTGGCATGGCCCATGGAGAAGGTCTTGCGGGGCAGCACGCCGTCGTGGATGACGGTGGGGAACAGCTCCTCCTTGCCCATGGCGGGCAGCAGGAAACCCACAGCGTCAGGCCGGCGGGACAGGTCGGCCACCACATCCTCGCCGTGTATGTAGTCGATGCCGGCCTTCTTATGGTCGGTCAGCCATGTATCCAAAAAGCCTTGCAGGGTACCCACCGCTAGCTGCGCCGTGGGGTTGGGGACGGTGATGGCCCCCTGGCCCTCCCGGGTGACATACTTCAGCACGTGGCCCTTTCCCTCGCCCTCGTGAGCGCCGGGGAAGGCCGCCTTCAGGTCGGCCAGCAGCTGCTTGGGGTCCACGCCGAACAGCACCCGGTGGATGGGTTCAAACTGCAGGGACTCATCGTGCAAATCGCACAGCTCCACCAGGGCGTACCGGGCGGGCAGGTCGGCCCACTGCTCGGGCGGGGTCAGCTTCTTCTGCCGCTCGTAGCACTCCTTAGCGGTGGCCAAAGAGTGGTTGCCGTCGCCCACGGCGAACAGCATCACAGGTACATCAGAACCCACAGAATACTTCTGCTGATAGGCGGCAGGCTCGCCCAACTGCTCCAGCGCGGCGGCAAGGTGCGCTTTCTGCTCCTGGCCCATAAGCCAGCCAGTGATATGGCCGCCGTTTTCCATCAGTTCAAAGTCATAGACCTGCTCCATCTTGCCGGTCTGCTCCGCCAGCGGAGGCAGCACGGCACCCTGCCGGTCATCACACAGCAGCATGACATGGGGCAGCTCCACCGGGGCGTTCTTGCGCACCGCCACGCGGGGCGGGATGCGGGACAGTACCGTGCCCTCAGTGGCGCGGATCAGGGCGGGAGAGCCAGGCTCGTAGTCGTACTGCTCCAGATCCACCATGCCCACTACGCCCCGGCGGGTGGCTCCGCCGTGGAGCTTACGCTCCACGTAAATCAGGGCGTCGGGCAGCACCCGGAACTGGTTGCCCCGCAGGTAGCCGGTCATGGTGGAGTTGATCTCCATAATATCGGTCTCTACGTCGGGACCTTCCAGACAGCTTTCTGGCAGGATCAGCTTCAGGGTGGAGGGCTTGTCACCCACGAAGTCAGCCACCCGCTGCCAGTATTCGGGCTGGGAGGTGTACTGGTCGCAGGCCACCACACTCCATCGGGTCATGTCGCAGTCCCGGGGCAACAGAATGTCCGCCGGCTTAAAGGGCAGGCGGTCAAACAGCTTGTCCATTCCAAATCCTCCTCAGACCAGGGCAGCACGGATGGCGGCCAGCAGGTCGTCAAACTCCTCGTAAGCCGGCAAATCGGGGTTGTCCGCCTTAATGGTGTCGGTACTCTTGAACAGGAAGCCGGCCTTGCTGGCGCGGATCATGCCCAGGTCGTTGAAGCTGTCGCCGGCGGCGATGGTGTCAAAGCCGGCAGACTGCAGCGCCTTGACCGTGGTCAGCTTGGACTGGGGGCAGCGCATGCGGTAGCCGGTAATGTGGCCGTCCTCGGCCACTTCCAAGGTATTGCAGAAGATAGTGGGCCAACCCAGCTTCTCCATTAGCGGTTTTGCAAACTGCTCGAAGGTATCGCTAAGGATGATGACCTGAGTCTCGGCCCGCAGGGCGTCCAAAAAGGCCTTTGCCCCGGGCAGGGGGTCGATTTTGGCGATGGTGTCCTGAATCTCCTTCAGGCCCAGGCCATGCTGATTCAGAATATCCAGGCGCCAGCGCATGAGCTTATCGTAGTCCGGCTCATCCCGGGTAGTGCGCTTGAGTTCGGGAATGCCGCTTGCCTCGGCAAAGGCGATCCAGATTTCGGGAACGAGAACGCCTTCCATATCCAAACAGACCGTGTACACGTGAGATCACTCTTTCTTTGTTATTTCAAACTGCTGACAAATCGCTCTATGCGGCGCAGCGCCTCGGCCAGATCCTGCATGGAGGCGGCGTAGCAGGCGCGCACATAACCCTCTCCCCCGGGGCCGAAGGCCGTGCCGGGAATGACGGCAACCCGCTCCTGCGCAATGAGCTGGTCGCAGAACTGCTCACTGGTCAGGCCGGTGGATTTGATGCAAGGGAAGGTGTAGAACGCGCCCCGCGGCTCGAAGCAGTCAAGGCCCAGCTTGCGGAATCCGCTGACCAAAAAGCGGCGGCGTCCGTCGTACTCGTCCCGCATCTTTTGGATGTCCTTGTCGCCGTTTCGCATGGCCTCGATGGCGGCGTACTGGCTGGTTGTGGGGGCGGACATGATGCCAAACTGGTGCAGCTTGGTCATGGCGGCGATAATTTCCTTGGGGCCGCACAAAAATCCCATGCGCCAGCCGGTCATGGAGTACGCCTTGGAAAATCCGTTGACCACGATGGTCCGCTCGTACATACCGGGCAGACTTGCAGGGGAGCAATGCTTCTGCCCGTAGGTCAATTCGGCGTAAATCTCGTCGGAGAGGACCATAATATCCGTTCCCTGCAGCACGTCGGCAATGGCCTGCAGGTCACCGCGCTCCATGATGCCGCCGGTGGGGTTGTTGGGGAAGGGCAGCACCAGCAGCTTGGTTCGGGGCGTGATGGCCCCGCGCAGCTCCTCCGGGGTCAGGCGGAACTCGTTTTCCGGCTTGGTCTGTACCATGACAGGAACACCCCCGGCCACGGAGGCCAGCGGCCCGTAGCAGACAAAGCTGGGGGTCGGGATAATGACCTCGTCCCCCGGGGACAACAGACTGCGCATGGCAAGGTCAATGCCCTCGCTGCCGCCCACGGTGACCAGAATCTGCCCCTTGTGTGCATAGTCCAGGTCAAACCGGCGCTTCATATACTCGCTGATGGCACGGCGCAGGTCGGACAAGCCGGCGTTGGGGGTGTACTTGGTGTACCCCTTCTCCAGCGAGACTATGCCCGCTCTGCGGATGTGGAAGGGGGTGACAAAGTCCGGCTCGCCAATGCCCAGGGAGATGCCGCCTTCCATCCCCGCCAGCAGGTCAAAGTACTTACGGATGCCGGAGGGTGGGATGGCTTGTACCGTTTGGTTGAGAATCTTAGAATAATCCATCATTCAAACACAAACCTTTCTTGCTGCGCACTCCAGCTGCGGAAGCTTTTGTGCTGCTCCTTATAGCGGTTGAGAATGAAGTGGGTGGCAGTGCCGGTGACCCCCTCGATGGGTGCAAGACGGCGGGCGACAAATTCCGCCACCTCACGCAGGGTGCAGTCGGACAGCAGCACCACGAAGTCATAGCCGCCGCTCATCAGGTACAGGCTTTCCACCTCGTCATACTGGAGCAGCTGCCCGGCAATGGCGTCGTAGCCATCGGCAGTTTGGGGCGTGACATTCACCTGGACCAGGGCGCTGACCTGGTCCGGCTCCGCACACTCCCAGTCGATCAGGGCCTGATAGCCACGGATGACCCCCTCTTTTTCCAGCCTTTCGATGGTGCTGTCCACCTCCGCGCGGGTCATGCCCACCATATCGGCCAGCTGGTCCCGGTCCATGGTGCAGTTCTTCTCAAGCAGCTTGAGTAATTTCTTCATGTTCGTGCCTCCACATTCCTTGTTGTGTAGTGATTTATTATACACCACCCTAAAACAAAATACAATCCTGCTGCCATACTTTCTTGCCGTGAAAAATCCGGGCATAAAAAAGCAGAGCATGCCGTGCATGCTCTGCTTTTTGGTCCTTCTTACCGATAGATCAGGGACTCGGCGTAGCGGGTGGCGATGACACCCTCAGGCTCGCCGGTCTTCTTGGATTCGGTGAGGATATGCTCGATGGTGTTGTAGATGTTGTCCACCTTCACCAGCACCTCGTCCTTGTTGTAGGGGCCGTCCACCTCGGCCGCCGCGTTGATAACGCCGCCGCCGTTGATGACAAAGTCGGGGGCGTAGAAGATGCCGCGGGCCTTCAGGGCCAGGCCGGAAGCGTCGTCCAGGATCTGGTTGTTGGCGCCACCGGCGACAGCCTTGCACTTCAGGCCGGCGATGGTGGTGGGATTCAGGATAGCGCCCATGGCGTTGGGAGAGAAGATGTCGCACTCCTGAGCCATGATCTCCTCGGTGGCAACCACCTTGGCGCCGAACTCGGCGGCGGCCTTGTCGGCAATGGCCTTGTTGCTGCGGTTGGCAACGATCAGCTTGGCGCCGCTTTCATGCAGCAGACGGCACAGGTCATAGCCGACCTTGCCCAGGCCCTGCACGGCGATGGTCAGGCCGTTCAGATCGTCGCTGCCCAGGGCCACCTTGGCGGTGGCGCGGATGCCCTGCCACACGCCGCGGGCGGTGAAGGGAGAGGGGTCGCCGCTGTTCATGGGCAGACCGCACAGATACTTGGCCTTGCGCAGCAGGTCCATGGCGTCTCCACAGGTGGTGTTCACATCCTCGGCGGTGATGTAGTCGCCGCCCAGGTTGTTGACCGCCTCGGCAAAGGCCTCGAACATGGCCTCGGTCTTCTGGGAGGGGTCGGCGATGATCACGCCCTTGCCGCCGCCGTGGGGCAAGCCGGCTACGGCGTTCTTGTGGCTCATGCCACGGGACAGGCGCAGAACGTCGAACAGCGCGTCGTCATAGCTGGCGTAGGGGAACAGGCGGCAGCCGCCGATGGCGGGGCCCAGGTTGGTGTTGTGCACGGCGATGATGGCCTTCAGACCGGCCTTCTCGTTGTTGACAAACAGCACCTTTTCATGGCGATAGTTGCTCATTTCAGTCATTGCATTCATGATACGAAACCTCCTTAAATTCGGGTTTATAAACAAGATGGAAACAGTTTAGCAGGTCGTTTTTCGTTTTTCAATAGTTGTCACACAAAATTTACATTTTTTGGTCCTGCTTCAGGCCTGATATTCCTTGCCCAGGGTCAGCGCCTTCATATTCAGTTCCAGCATGGCCGCCTTCTTGGGGGGCACCATGCTGCCCACCACGTTGTCCACGCCGTTGAAAGACAGCTCGGGGTGGTTTTGCAGCAGGTGGCCCACCATGACCATGTTGGCCAGGGAACCCGCCCCGGCCTCGCGAGCCATCTGGGTGGCAGGGATGTAGAACACCTCTACGTCGGTGCGCTTGACCTTTTCCCCGATGAGGGTGCTGTCCACGTAGATCTGTCCGCCGGGGACCACGGTGTCCACGTACTTCTGCAGGGAGGGCAGGTTCATGACCACCAGCACGTCAGGGGTGGTGATAATGGGAGAACCCACAGGAGTGTCGGACAGGATGATGTTGCAGTTGGCGGTACCGCCGCGCATTTCGGGACCGTAGGAGGGCAGCCAGGAGACCTGCAGGTCCTCTTTCAGGCCCTTATGGGCCAGGAACTTGCCCGCAAACAGGACGCCCTGTCCGCCAAAGCCGGCAATGAGGATTTGAGTTGTTTTCATCCTTATTTCTCCTCCTTTGCGGCGCTCTTGTCCTTATAGACCCCGATGGGGTAGTAAGGAAGCATATCGCTGTCCACCCACTTCAGGGCCTGTTCGGGGGTCATGCCCCAGTTGGTGGGACAGGCGGAGACCACCTCCACCATGCTGAAGCCCTTGCCCTCCACCTGATTTTGGAATGCCTTTTTGATGGCCTTTTTGGCGTTCATCACGTTCTTGACGTTGTTCACCGCCACGCGGGTGATGTACTCGGGACCCTCCAGTGTAGCCAACATCTCACTGACACGGATGGGCCAGCCGCAGTGATTGACGTCGCGGCCGTAGGGGGATGTCTGGGTCACCTGACCGGGCAGCGTGGTGGGGGCCATCTGACCGCCGGTCATGCCGTAAATGGCATTGTTGACGAAGATGATGGTGATATTCTCGTTGCGGGCAGCGGCATGGACGGTCTCCGCCATACCGATGGAGGCCAGGTCTCCGTCACCCTGATAGGTGAAGACGATGTTGTCCGGGCGGCAGCGCTTGATGCCGGTTGCAACGGCGGGGGCGCGGCCGTGGGCGGCCTCGATCATATCGCAAGTGAAGTAGTCATAGGCCATAACGGCGCAGCCAACAGGAGCGATACCGATGGCCTTGCCCTCGATGCCCAGTTCGTCCAAAGCCTCGGCCACCAGTCGGTGGATGATGCCGTGGGGACAGCCGGGACAGTAGTGCAGGGGCAGGTCCGCAAGGGACTTGGGTTTATCAAACACGACTGCCATCTCAGTACACTCCTTTCACAGCATTTTCAATGCCTGCCAGCACCTCGTCGGGACTGGGGACCATGCCGCCGCTGCGGCACACAAGGCCCACGGGTCGCTTGCACTGGGTGGCAAGGCGCACGTCCTCGATCATCTGGCCCATGCTCAGCTCCACGCAGATGAAGCCTTTCACACGCTCGGCGGCCTGCTCCAGCACCTTCTTGGGGAAGGGCCACAGGGTGATGGGACGGATCAGACCCACCTTGATACCCTTCTCGCGGGCAGAGACCACGGCGTTCTTAGCAACACGGGCGGCAATACCGAAGGCCACCACGCAGTACTCGGCGTCCTCCATCATATACTCCTCCCACATGGCCTCGTTCTCTTCCACCAGCTTATAGCGCTCATAGCGCTCGAAGTTCTTCTTTTCCAGTTCCTCCGGCTTGAGGTAGAGGGAGTTGACCACATTGTGGGCTCGCTTACCCTCGTGACCGGTCAGGGCCCAGGGCTTTTCGTACTGCTTGACCTCTTCATCCTCGAAGGTGATAGGTTCCATCATCTGACCGATGGTGCCATCGGCCAAAATCATGGAGGTCATGTTGTACTTGTCCGCCAGGTCAAAACCCTTGATGGTCAGGCTGGCCATCTCCTGCACACTGGCGGGGGCCAGCACGATCATACGGTAGTCGCCGTGACCGCCGCCCTTGGTGGCCTGGAAGTAGTCCGCCTGGCTGGGCTGGATACCGCCCAGACCGGGGCCGCCGCGCTGGACGTTGACCACGAAGGCAGGAATGTCAGAGCCGGCCAGATAGCTCAGTCCCTCGGCCTTCAGGGAGATGCCGGGGCTGGAAGAGGAGGTCATCACGCGCATGCCGGCAGCAGAAGCGCCGTAGACCATGTTGATGGACGCGATCTCGCTCTCCGCCTGCAGGAACACGCCGCCGATCTTGGGCATCTTCTTGGCCATATAAGCGGCGATCTCCGTCTGGGGGGTAATGGGATAACCGAAGTAGTGCCGGCAGCCGGCGCGAATGGCGGCCTCGGCAATGGCTTCGTTACCCTTCATAAGGACTCGTTCTGCCATGTTGCAACCTCCTTATTTCTCCACGGTGATGATGCAGTCGGGACACATGGTGGCGCAGAAGGCACAGCCGATGCACTTGTCCTCGTTCACCATCACGGCGGGAGAGTATCCTTTCTTGTTGATACTTGCGGTGTCGATGGCCAGACAGCCCTTGGGGCAGGTGCTGACACACAGGCCGCAGCCTTTGCACAGATCGGTTTTGAACGTCAATTTTGCCATTGTGTTCTCCTCCTCTTACTGGGGTATATCGAAGTATTTTTCCTGCAGCTTCATGCCGAACACGGGAAACTCCATCTCTCCGGCCAGCTTCTCCTCCGCGGTGGTCATCCACAGAGGAAGATTGGCGATGCTGCACAGTTCGTCCGTCTTTTTGCAGGACGCTTCCAAACTGTCCCGGGTGGTCTCGCGGCCCAGGTTGGTGTTGTTGACGATGCAGGTAAACTGCAGGCCGCAGGCGGCCTCGATTTCCCGCATAACCTCCAGTGCCTCCCGGGCAGTGGTGGTCAGGGGGCGCATGAAGTTTACCACAAAGGCCATGCGATAATCGCTCTCCGCCTTAATATAGGGCACGTAGCGACCCAGAGCATAGGCGCCCCGATCATCACCGCCGATGTCCATGACACCGTAAGTACTGTGGTCCTGCACCAGCCGATAGGTCTCGGCAGGCAGGGCGGGCAGGTCCACGTTGGAGTTGGCAAATTGGGGGGAGATCAGCTCCACCCCCGCCGCCTCCAGCGCCCCGGCGCTGTCCTTGGTGCGGAAATAGGGGTTTACGATGTCTAGATCCGCAATGCAGACCTTCTTCCCCTCCGATGCCAGATGCAGGGCGTAGTTGACGGCGATGTTGGTCTTGCCGCTGCCGTAGTGCCCAGCAAACAGGGTCAGGCGTTTGTGTTCCATACCCCTCTCCCCTTACAGCTTGTTGCGGATGATCTTGCCGCTGATGGTCTTGGGCAGTTCCTCCCGGAAGACCACGATGCGGGGGTACTTATAGGGGGCGGTGCGGGCCTTGACATACTCCTGAATTTCCTTTTTCAGCTCGTCGGTACCCTGGGTGCCCTTGACCAGCACGATGCTGGCCTTGACCACCTGGCCGCGGACCTCGTCGGGCTCGGCGGATACGCCGCACTCCAGCACGTAGGGCAGTTCCATGATGGTGCTTTCGATCTCGAAGGGGCCGATGCGGTAGCCGGAGGACTTGATGACGTCGTCGGCCCGGCCCACATACCAGTAGTAGCCGTCCTCATCGCGCCAGGCCAGGTCACCGGTGTGGTACATGCCGTCATGCCACACGTGGTCGGTGGCCTCCTGATTGCGGTAGTAGCCGGAGAATACGCCGCAGGTGGGGGCAGGGTCGGTGCGGATGACGATCTCGCCGTTGACACCGTCGGCAACGGGGTTTCCATCGGAGTCCACAAGGTCGATGCCGTAGCCGGGCACGGGTTTGCCCATGGCGCCGGGCTTGAGCAGGGTGCCCATAAGGTTTGCGATACCCAGAGTCATCTCGGTCTGGCCAAAACCCTCGGCAATGCGCAGGCCAGTGGCCTTCTCGAACTGGTGGAACACCTCGGGGTTCAGGGCCTCACCGGCGGTGGTGGCGTGGTGGATGGTGGAAAGATCGAACCGGCTCAGATCCTGCTTGATGAGCATGCGGTACATGGTGGGCGGCGCGCAGAAGGTGGTAATGCCGTACTGCTTGAACATGGGCAGGATCTTCTCGGCGTCGAAGCGATCAAAGTCGTAGGTAAACACCGCACCCTCGCACAACCACTGGCCGTACAGCTTGCCCCACAAGGCCTTGCCCCAGCCGGTCTCGGAGATGGTGAAGTGCAGGCCATCCCGCTCGGCAAGGTGCCAGTACTTGGCGGTGACGTAGTGACCCAGAGCGTATTTGTAGTTGTGCAGGGCCATCTTGGGGTAGCCGGTGGTGCCGGAAGTAAACAGCATCAGCATGGGGTCATTGCCGCAGGGGGCATCCTCCGCACGCAGATAACGGCGGCTGAACAGGCCATACTCTTCATCGTAGTTGTGCCAGCCCTCCCGGCTGCCGCCCACCAAAATCTTGGTCAGGTTCATGCCAACGGACTGCTCGGCAAGCTCCACCTGATGGGCGGTGTCCCCGTCGGCGGTACAGACCACGGCGCTGACGCCGGCAGCCTCGAACCGATAGGCGAAGTCCTTTTCCTGCAGCTGGTTGGTGGCGGGGATGGCAATGGCGCCCAGCTTGTGCAGGCCCAGGATGGCAAACCAGAACTGGTAGTGCCGCTTGAGCACCAGCATGACCCGGTCGCCCCGCTTGATTCCCAGGGACTTGAAGTAGTTGGCACTCTGGGAAGATGCATCCTTCATATCCTTAAAGGTAAAGCGACGCTCGGTCATATCGTTGGAGATGTGGACCATGGCCAGCTTGTCCGGCTCCTGCCGGGCAATGGCATCCACGGTATCAAAAGCAAAGTTGTACTTGTCCGCATTCTCAAAGGACACGTGCTTCAGCGCGCCGTTCTCTTCCTCTTCCGCGCGGATGAACTTGTGGCACAGCAAGTGGTCGTTGGCGGTCTTTCTTCCGCCGCCAATGTACAGCTTCTGATCGGTGGTATCGGAGGCCATGATCATGGCAAGGAACACGCAGTCCTGCCCATCGATGGCGATCATACCGTGGGGGGTGGAGGATTTGAAGAAGATGCTGTCACCCTCGTGCAGGACCTCTTCATGGTCGCCCACCCGGATGCGCATGGAGCCCTTGATGACCATGTCAAACTCCTGACCGGCGTGGGTGACGGTGTGGATGGGCTTATCCTGCAGCTCGGCAGAATACTGGTAGGTGACCCAATAGGGGGTGGCCAGCTTCTGACGGAACATGGGGGCCATATCCTGAATGGTGATGCCATCCTCGCTGGCGGTGGTCAGGCCCTTGCCCCGGCGGGTGACGGTATAGCCGGACAGCTTGGCGCTCTGACCCTCCAGCAGAACAGTAATCTCCACGCCAAAGATCTTGGCGCACTTGTGCATGAAGGTGAAGGGCAGGTCCACGGTGCCGGTCTCGTAGAGGGCGTACGTCTCCTCCGTCAGCTCGGTCTTCTGCGCCATTTCCTCCACACTGTAGCCCAGGATCTCGCGCATTTCGCGGATACGCATGGCCACGTCCATCAGCTGGGTTGTGGGATTCATGTTGCTCATAGCACTCACTCCTTATGGGATAAATCGGGCAAATAAAAAACGCCCCAAGAAGATTTTCTTCTTGAGACGAGTAACAATTCACCCGCGGTACCACTCAAATTACGGCTTGCGCCGTCACTTCAGACTCCAACAAGTCCTATCCCTTAACGCGGGCTGACGGGAGAGCCTGACTTTCACTCGGCTCACCGACTCGGAAGTGATGGGTTCTTTTGGTTTCGAATGATCGGCTTGCACCAACCGCCGACTCTCTGAATATTCGAAGGACCGAACCGTCTTCGTCACAGTCTTTGCTTTTTCGATTGAACATACTCTACCACGAACCGCTCCCTTTGTCAAATACTTTTTTTGCAATTTACAGCGTTAAAGAAAAAATTTTTTCACACGGTTGACAAATGGTCCTCTTTCCTTTATATTACTGTCATATAGTCAAAGACGTTGATGGAAAATCCGCCTTGTCAAATTCGCTTCAGAGAGCCGGTGTTTGGTGCAAACCGGTGCGATGGGTAATGCGGTCTGCTTCCTGAGTCGGCTGTGTGAACCCGCTTCGGGCGGTCAGTAATGCAGCCCGGGCGCCCCCGTTACGGGCTGGGACTTTGTTGGAAGTCCGACGAGTGATTTCCCCCTTTTGGGAGATAATCAGGGTGGTACCGCGAATGTAAATTCGTCCCTGAGGTCCTTTGGACCTCGGGGTTTTTATTTTTTAGGAGTTGATTTTGATGCGACAGATCCGAATAAGCGATGTGACCATGAAGCAGTCCGGGAAAAGCTTCACCCTCTCCTTCCGGGAGAAGATCGAGCTTGCAAAGCTGCTGGACAGCCTTGGCGTTTCCGTCATCGAACTGGAGGGCGTGGCAGATAGCCGCACCGATGCCCTGCGGGTCAAGTCGGTGGCACAGGCGGTGCAGCAGAGCATCGTGGCCGTCCCCGTTCAGCTGGACGAGGGCAACATCACCGCCGTGTGGAACGCGCTGAAGACCGCAAAGCACCCCCGCCTGCAGGTCTGCGCCCCCGTCAGCTCCGTTCAGATGGAGTATCTGTACCACAAAAAGGCGGACGCTATGCTGGAGGATATTAAAACCGCCGTCGGTCTGTGCCGCAGCCTGTGTGAGGACGTAGAGTTCGTGGCTGACGATGCCACCCGGGCTGAGGGCAGCTTCCTCGCCCAGGTCCTGACCGCCGCCATCGAGTCCGGCGCCGCCACCGTTACCGTCTGCGACTCCGCCGGCACCATGCTGCCCGGGGAGTTCTCCGCTTTCGTCACCGGTCTGTATCAGACCGTACCCGCTTTGGCAGATGTGACTTTGGGTGTGGACTGCAGCAACGCCCTGTCCCTTGCCGATGCCTGCGCCATTGCCGCCGTGGGTAT
This sequence comes from Lawsonibacter sp., assembly GCA_045601925.1. Classification (GTDB taxonomy): domain Bacteria; phylum Bacillota; class Clostridia; order Oscillospirales; family Oscillospiraceae; genus Lawsonibacter. Next base: position 1,959 of record JAZSAP010000053.1, on the reverse strand, counting down.
GGGCGCGGGCGAGGTGAAGGCCGCCGCCTATCCCCAAAATACCGCCTCTGTTGCCAACCTTGCCGAGATTTTGGCCGCCCGGGGCGACAGCCTGCAGGCCGTTTCCTCCGTCCGCACCGCCCAGCTCAGCCGCATCATCGGTCAAATCACCTGGATGTGCCAGACGGAGAAGAAAAAGACCTCTCCCTTCGACAACGGCGTGCGGGAGGACGAGGATATCTACCTCTCCGCCCATGACGAGGCCGACTCCGTTTTGAAGGCCGTGGCCAAGCTGGGCTATGACCTGTCCGAGGAGGACGGTGCCAAGGTGGTGGAGGCGTTCCGCGCCATCGCCGCCAAAAAGGAGCAGGTGGGCATCCGGGAGCTGGTCGCCATCGTGGCCTCCGCCGCTATGCAGGGCCCCGCCGCCTACCGGCTGGATACCTACGTCATCAACTCCGGCAACACCATTTCCTCCTCTGCCCACATGCGCCTGATTAAGGACGACCAGGTTTTGGAGGGCGTGTGCATTGGCGACGGCCCCATTGACGCCGCCTTCCTGGCCATCGAGCAGATCACCGGCCGCCACTATGAGCTGGACGACTTCCAGCTTCAGGCCGTCACCGAGGGCCGTGAGGCCATGGGTCAGACCATCGTGCGCCTGCGCTCCGGCGGCAAGCTGTATTCCGGCCGGGGCATTTCCACCGACATCGTGTGCGCCGGCATCAACGCCTACCTGAGCGCGCTGAATAAAATCGTCTACGAGGATGAATCTGTATGAAACTTTCCTTCTCCACCCGCGGCTGGGCCGACTTCACTTGGGATGAAGTAGTTTCCCTTGCCACTGATATGGACTTCAGCGGTATCGAGGTCTACAACCTTCCCAAGTGCGACCCCCTTGTGGACCGCACCGGCCCTTTCCATAAATATCAAGCGGCCGCCACCGTGCGCCAGCTGAAAGAGAAGAAACTCACCATCCCCTGCTTTGACACCTCCTGCGATCTGTCCGCAGACGCGGATGCGGTGGCCCAGCTGCGCACCCTGATGGAGGCCGCCCGCAACGCCCGGGTCAAGTACGTCTCCGCCGTGGCCCTGACCGACAAGGAGGAACTGATCAAGCAGAACCTCTCTGCCCTGCTGGCCGATGCCAGCGCCTTCGAGGTGACCATCCTCATCAAAACCAGCGGCATCTATGCCGACACCGCCCGTCTGCGCCGCCTGCTGGACGAGTTCGCCTGTGACGAGCTGGCCGTGCTGTGGGACGTGCATCACCCCTACCGCGACTTCGGCGAAAGCGGCGACACCACCATCAAAAATCTGGGCGACTACGTCCGCCACGTCCACCTGCGGGACTCCGACGACAGCGGCGAGTACACCATCATCGGCGAGGGTACCGCCCCCATCGGGGACTTTATGCTGGCTCTATCCTCTGTTAACTACGACGGCTTCATCTCTTTGGAGTGGAAGCCCGAGTATCTGGACGACCTGCAGGACCCGGAGGTCATCTTCCCCTACTTCGTCAACTACATGAACCGCTTTGACAACCCCCGGGGCAAAAAGAAATCCCTCTACTTCAACCACGATGGCACCGGCCAGTACGTGTGGAAAAAGGACGAGCTCATCGACCTGACCTTCTCCCAGGTGCTGGTCCGCATGGCGGAGGAGTTCCCTGACCAGTACGCCATCAAGTACACCACCCTGGACTACACCCGCACCTACGCCCAGTTCCGGGAGGATGTGGACACCTTCGCCCGTGCGCTGGTATCTTTGGGTGTGAAGCCGGGCAAGAAGGTTGCCGTTTGGGCCACCAACGTCCCGGAGTGGTATATCTCCTTCTGGGCCTCGGCCAAGATCGGCGCGGTGCTGGTTACGGTGAACACCGCTTACAAAATTCACGAGGCCGAGTACCTCCTGCGCCAGTCGGACACCCACACGCTGGTCATGATCGACTCCTGTCTGGACTCCGACTACAAGAGCATT
>JAZSAP010000052.1:0-38405 GCA_045601925.1 Lawsonibacter sp. | reverse complement strand
AGGAATGTATCCGTATTCGTTCTGGATGTCGCTCAGGATCATCATCAGAGGCGTCTTGTCGTTTGCGTATCTGTCGCAGATCTCGCAAATCTTTTTGACGCCAGCTTCGTTGATATGAGCCATAATTTACCTCCTGTTTTTTATTTATAGTTTTTCAACGATGCGTTTGGCGCCCCTCCCGAAGGGGAGAGAATACCAAGGGGAAAACGATAGGAGAAGAGTTTCCTATCGCTAACTGTGCAAAGAAAACACATTTCCTCACAGTCAGACAAAATTATATACTTTTGCCTTGCAAAAACCAAGTAGGTTGTGATATTTTATTGATAGATTAAAACTATGGATTTGGGGGCGATTGTGTGAACTACAATTACCTGCGATACTTTTCCGTACTGGCCCAGGTGGAACACTACACCCTCGCGGCGGAACAGCTGGGCATCTCCCAGCCATCCCTAAGCAGCGCCATTCGCAATTTGGAGCGGGAATTGGGTGGCGTGCAGCTGTTTGAAAAGGTGGGGCGCAACATCCGTCTGACCGAGGAAGGGCGTTATTATCAAAAGAAGGTGGACGAGGCGCTGGATCAACTCAATGCCGCAGCCCAGACCATTATGGCCGGTAAAGAAAATGCCCCGGTGGTCATTCGCCTTGGCTTTGTGACCGGCTCCATGATGCCGAAAATCGCGCAGGAGATAGCGGAATACACCCGACAGAACCGCCGGGTACGCTTTCAGCTGGTGGAGAGTTCCTATCAGGAAATGATCAATATGGTACGGCAGGACAGGCTGGATATGGCGGTGGTGGACGAGCAGGATACGGACCGCAGCCTTTATTTTCGCAGGCTGTGCCAGCGGGAACTGTATGCGGCTATGCCCCTGTCCCATCCCCTGGCAGACTCGGACGCCATCGAATATCAGGCCATCGCCCAGGATCCGCAGATCACTTTTAATTATGATATGAGCCACAGCTTTGAGCAGTGGGCGGCAGGTACCCAGCAGGCCAAGTACACCGTGTGTGCGGTGAATACCGCGCAGATGGCCATGTCGCTGGTAGCGGCGGGTATGGGGGTGGCCCTGGTGCCTGACGAGTATGCAAAGCCCCAGCGCAACGTCATCTGTGTTCCCCTGCAGGACCGCAGGCAGACCCTGTACCTGTGCAGTGTGCGGGACCGATGGATCGACCCCATCATTTGGAAGTTTGGCCAGCAGCTGACGCAGACCCTTCGGGAAGGATAAAAAATGCCTGCGAGCAACGCTCGCAGGCATTTTTTATTCGAAAATCATGGTGCCGAAGTCCTGGGGGGTGTGGTACCCGGTGGGCTTCAAGTTTACGGGATTCCAGGCCAGTAGGTGATAGTGCGTGGTTTTGTCGCCGCACTTGTAGCAGTTGGCGCGCATTTCCTGCCCGCTGACGGGAGCAAACTCGGGCACCACAATGCGAATGAGAGAGTAGGGGATTTGATAGAACAGCTCCCAGCCATCATCGCGGATGTGGACGGTTGGGGACAGCGCCTCGATGCCGTCGGAGGGCAGCAGTCGGAACCGATTGTACCGGTTGGGGCCATAGGCCATGAGCAGGGCGGGCCTAGCGGTCATCTCGATGTTAAAATAGTGAGTGTGGCCGGGGATGGGGGAGAAGAAAAACTCCAGGCAGCTGTCCAGCCAGCTGCTGGCCAGAGGGCCGTCCTCCTCGGTGCGCAGGTCGGTCTCGTTACTGAACAGGTGGACCCAAATGCGCTCGTCATCGTAGGCGATCTGTGCCCCGGCGGTGATGCCGAATTCTGCCCCTGCGTAGCATTCGTCCATGGACAGGGCGGGGACCGTATTCCAATCGGGCTGACCGGAAAATTTTTTAATGGTATAGGTGTTCATAAACAGCACTCCTTACTTTATCGGAAGTAGACCAGTGGGTCCTCCGGACGCAGGGCAGACTCCACGGTTTTGGCGTACAGGACCACACCCATACCCTCGTAAACCGGGGCGTTTTCCCAGCGGATCTCAGCGGTGACCCAGACCCATTCGCCGGTTTTGAGCTGTTTGACCTTGGGGTACTTGCACAGGAAACCAAAGAAGCGGATATCATCCTCGCAGCAGGTCATGGCGTTGCGGCCGGGAACGAAGCTGCCCTTGGGCAGCTTGGGGCTGACCATAGCCTGTGCCTTGAAGGTGATAGTTTTGTTCAGGTAGCGCTCGGGATGTTCCTGAATGTCCAGATACCAAATACCGTAGTCCGCATCTTCCAACGTGATGGAGTCGGCCTCCAGGCTGTAGGGCAGGATGTCCTGTACCTCAAGCTCGATGCCCTTGTCGTCCTCAAAGACGATCTCCGCCATGCGGTTGACCGCCCGCACGGAACGCTTGTAGTTGGCAAGAGGCTGGTCGGCCCGGCAGCGGTTGAACAGCACCATATCCGACTGAGATACCGCGTCCACGATCAGGGACTGCATATTGCTCTGATACAGCTCGAAGGTGCTGCCGTCAATGACGGAGATGATCTGGAAGATGCCCCAGTCCCGGGGCAGTCGAGCGGAGAGGATATGCTCCATGGGCCACATGCCGTTGTACTCGATCAGCACCCGCTCGGGCTTGTGCAGACCCCGCAGCTTGCTGAAGAACTCCGCATTGAGCTGCTCCGGCTCATCCACGCTGACCATGACGGTGTTGTGGGCGGACAGGAAAGCATCGTCATACTCGCACTCGCCATCCTCGCAGCGGATGAGGACGGTGCGCTGTCCGTCGTTGAAGTAGTCCATACTCATGGTGTCCCGCAGCAGGGTGGTCTTGCCGCTGTCCAAAAAGCCGTTGACCAGATAGATGGCGATACGTGCCTGACTCATAGCAATGCCCCCTTACAGACCGAACAGCTTTTCCAAACCGGCCTCGTCCAGGCCGGAGCCGATGACGCACAGGCGGCCGGTATACTCGGCGCCGCCCTTGCGGATCTCGAACTCGCCGGGGACCAGATCGAAGTGCAGCCAGTGGTCACATTCGGCGCAGGGGACCATGCCCTTGGCGCGCAGGACCGCACCCATATCCTCACTCATGGCCAGAACGGACAGAATGTCCTGCAGCTCCTCACGGCTGTATTTGCGGGGAGTCTCACGGCCCCAGGAGGTGAATACCTCGTCGGCGTGGTGGTGATGGTGGTGGGCGTGGCAAGCGTCGCACTCACAATGCTCGTCGTGGTCGTGGTGATGATGCTCATGCTCATGGTCGTGGTGATGCTCATGGTCATGGCAGCCGCAGTCGCAGTGCTCGTTATGCTCATGGTGGTGCTCGTGTTCATGCTCGTGATCGTGGTGATGATGCTCGTGGTCATGGCAGCCGCAGTCGCAGTGTTCATCGTGGTCGTGATGATGATGGTAGTGGTGGTGGGCGATTTCCTCCATCAGCGTGCCGGCCAGGTCGTGTCCACCGGCCATCGCGTCTATGATCTGCTTGCCGGTCAGCTGATCCCAGGGGGTGGTCAGAATGGCGGCGTTATGGTTCTGCCCGCGCAGCAGTTCCACAGCGGCGTGCAGCTTTGCCTCGTCGGCGCTCTGGCTGCGGGAGAGGAGAATGGCGCTGGCATGGGCCACCTGATCGTTAAAGAACTCACCAAAGTTCTTCATATAGATCTTGCACTTGAGGGCGTCCACCACGGTGACAAAGCTGTTCAGTTCCAGGGCGGCGCCGCCGTCGCGGACCCGTTCCACGGCAGCAATCACGTCGGACAGCTTGCCCACGCCGGAGGGTTCGATGATAATGCGATCGGGGGTGTAGGTGTCCAGCACCTCTTTCAGAGCGGTGCCGAAGTCGCCCACCAGGGAGCAGCAGATGCAGCCGGAGTTCATCTCGGTGATCTGCACGCCGGCCTCCTTCAAAAAGCCGCCGTCAATGCCGATCTCGCCGAACTCGTTCTCGATCAGCACGATTTTCTCGCCCTGGAAGGCCTCCTGCAGCAGCTTCTTGATGAGGGTGGTCTTGCCGGCACCCAAAAAGCCGGAGATAATATCGATTTTCGTCATAACACAACATCCTTTCCTTATTCGGGGCGGGTGGGCCAAATTACGTTGGTGGTCATCAGCAGGCGGTACATCAGTGCAGCGGCCTCGGCCCTGGTGGCGTATTCTGTGGGGGAGAGGTCGGACAGGTCGATTTCCATGCTGTCCAGCAGCCAGGCAGCTTCCTTCGCCCAGGTGCTGAACTCCGGATAAGCGGTCAAATCTTCCGCGTCCGGCCCGGCCTGGTGCAGGTCGTAAGCATTCATGTTCATCCACGCGGCGGCCTTGGACAGGATGGACACCATTTCCTCCGTCCTGATGCGCTGGTTGGGATAGAACCCGCCGTCGGAATAGCCACTGATGTAACCTTGCTTGTGCAGGGCCATCACGCAGTTGTAGTACCACGAGTCGGGAGTCACGTCGTAGAAGACCTGCTCCGAGCTGCCTGTGGGGCGGATGCCCAGGGCGTTGGCAAGCATGGCGCAGAACTCTGCCCGGGTGATGGGCGCGTCGGGGCGGAACAGACCGTCGCCGTAGCCGGATACGAGGCCGTAGGCAGCCAGGGTATTGATGGCATCCCGGTAGCTGCAGCTATCCAGGTCGGGGAGGGTGCGGGAGTCAAACGCGTTCGCCACCCCGGTGCGGGCAAGCACATCCTCAAGGGAAATCTCACCGAAGCTTCCGTTGCCCCTGTCCATCCAGAAGCGGGCGGAGGGAGGCAATGCCTCCAGTAATTCAACAAAAGCGGAGCGATACGTATCGGAAAGCGCGGTGTCCAGCCGAATGAAGAACTCGAAGCCTGCCAGGTTGATGTTCAGACAGCCGGCGGCAGTTTCGGGAGCAGGTTCTGACAGCAGCAACGCCACGAGGGAGGTGTTTATGGGAGAAATCAGCAGGGTGGGCAGCACGCCGCCCTGATCGTGAGTTGTGCCGTGGGGGGAGAAGAAGCGATAGGCGGTGACCTTCAGCGCATCATTCTCAAATAGGTCGGGATACTGGTCTTCAGTCAGGACCACCTGCGCAATGCCCTTGCCGAAGGTGCGCTGACCGATGGCGATGCCGGCACCGTGGTCGCGGATGGCGGCGGTGAACAGCTCTGCGCCGCTGGCGGAGTAGCCGTTAGTCAGTATGATTGTGGGTTTCTCCGTTTTAGGTTCCAAATTTGGGTGCGTAAAGGTGTAATTGTAGTTATCCTGTCCGTCGCGGAAGTATACCATGATTGCGCCGCCCACAAACACCCCCGCACTGCCGGCGGAGGTGGAGACGTTTCCGCCGGGGTTGTTGCGCACGTCCACGATCCAGGTGTTGACCAGCTGGTCGTTATCACGTACGGCATAGAAAATGTGGTTGGAGGTCTTGTCACCAAAACCGGTGCAGCGGATCACACCTGCGTTGCCGTCCTGGGAGATGGAAAAGGTGGCGGTGGTATTGACGGTAAAGGAACGGCGGGTCAGAGTGAGTTCCTGCACCGAACCGTTTTCCCGCAGGATAGTCACGGTGACCTTGGTGCCGATTTCACCGGTCAGCAGGGATGAGGCGTGGTTGAGGTCGGTGATGGGAACACCGTCTGCAGACAGGATAACGTCGCCGCTGACGAGGCCCGCATCCTCGGCGGGGGTGTCCTCCAGCACGGAGGAGATCAGCACGCCCTGGTCGTGGTCCTGAATGGAAACGCCGATACCAATGGTCTGCTGGTCGTTGAAGGAGGCCAAGAATGCCTCGTACTCCTCGCCGGACAGATAAGCGGTGTACGGGTCGCCGATGGCCTGGATCAGCTCGTCCATAGTTTGGGCCTGATAGGCGGCATCGGGCAGTTTATCCACATAGCGGTCTTCCAGCAGGGGGATGGCCTGTTCAACGGTGAGAGCATGGGTCGGGATGATCAAAACGCACAGGGCCAGAATAACGGCTGCTGCGCGGCCAAACAGTCGGTTCATACGGGACTCCTTTCATGATTTACACAACATATAATTATAAACCCGCAGGCGGACAACTGCAAGAGGTTTTGAAAAACTTGCCTTGCAAAACAACTTGGCAAATAATTGACACGGGCGAGGCGGGAAATTATAATGTTCTCAATCAAAGAAACGGAGGTTGCGGCGATGGATATCCATGTGGGCGATGTGCTGGAACTGAAAAAGGAACACCCCTGCGGCAGCCGCAGATGGCTGGTGTTGCGGGTAGGTATGGACTTTAAGCTGCGGTGTGAAGGCTGCGGGCACGAGCTGATGCTCCCCCGGAGCAAGGCGGAGAAAAGCGTGAAAAAGTGGCTGCCTGCCGACAAGGAGCAATAATGCCATGCGATACGACAGCGACCTGATCTACCGTCCGCCGGGGGAGTGGCGCAGCTATCTGCTGCAGTGTACCATCGGCTGCTCTCACAACAAATGCACCTTTTGCGCTATGTATAAGGAAAAGAAATTCCGCGTCCGTCCGCTGGAAGAAATTCTGGAGGACATCGACATGGCGCTGGACTACTACGGCCCCAACGTGGAGCGGGTGTTTCTCATGGATGGCGACGCCATCGTCATGAAGACGGACCAGCTGCTGAAGATACTGGAAAAGCTGTATCACAACTTTCCCAACCTGCAAAAGGTCACCACCTACGCCGGACCCAACAGTACTCTTGCTAAATCCGTGTCCGAGCTGACCGAACTGCGGCAGGCTGGCCTGACCCGCGCTTATTTGGGTGTGGAAAGCGGCAGCGATGCGGTGCTTTCCGCCATCAACAAGGGCTGCACTGCGGCCCAAATGCTGCAGGCGGGGCAAAACCTGGTGCAGGCGGGTATTGACCTGTGGGCCATTGTGATCCTCGGCTTGACGGGTCAGGGCGGCGACTGGCGGGAACACGTGCTGTCCAGCGCGCAAATCATCAACGAAATGCGCCCACGCCATCTTTCTGCCATGACCTTTGCCCCCGCCGCCGGTACCCCCCTTGGAGAGGACGTGCTGGCCAATCGGTTCAAGGTCTGCACCCCAGAACACATCCTGCAGGAGTGTCGGCTGCTGATCGAAAATCTAGATGTGGACCCGCTGCATTTCACCAGTAACCACGCATCCAACTACCTGCCCCTCAAGGGCGGCCTTCCGGAGGACAAAGAGAAATTTTTGACCTTGATTGACCGGGCGCTGGCCGGCAAAATTGGCCTGCGCCAGACGCTGAATCGTGGGATATAAGCGCTTGACAAGGGAAACAGCCTTACGCAATTGCGTAAGGTTGTTTTTTTGCTGCCCAGGCGGGTTGCGACTTTTTCGGAGTTGACGGGCCGATATAATGGAGTGGGACAGGAAGGAGCGGGTGGCCGTGCAGGTGGTGTACATAGACAGTCTGTTTTTTCTCAACGCAATGATGGACTACCTGCTGCTGCTTGCCTCGGCACGCATTGCGGGGGAGCCGCTGAACCGGCTGCGAATGGCCGCGGCAGCGTTGCTGGGCGGCGGGTATGCTGCAGCGGTGTTTCTGCCCGGTATGGAGGTCCTGTCCACCTCAATGTGCAAACTTGCCGCAGCGGTGCTGATGGTTCTGGTAGGGTTGGGCGCAAGCCGGCGTCTGCTGCGGCAGATCATTATTTTTTTCACGCTGGCATTTGCTTTCGGCGGCGGTGTGCTGGCGGTGGCGCTGTTAGGTGGACGGGGACTGCACCCGGCAAAAGGGTTGCTCTTTTCCGGTATGGATATGAAAATCGTGCTGCTGACGGCGGCGATGTGCTACGTGGTATGGAGCATGATTCTGAAAGGTGCCGGACGGCGCAGCGTCGTGAGCGGTGAGGTTGTAACAGTTGAAGTACAAGTATATGAAAAGCAAATAAGCTTTACAGCTCTGCAGGACACAGGGAATACCCTGACCGACCCGGTTTCCGGTCGTGGCGTGATCGTGCTGGACTGGGAAGCGGCGCTGCCGCTGCTTGGCGCGGAGAGCAGACTGAGGCGGCAGGAACTTGCCGATCCGGTAAAGGCGGTCGGTAGGCTGAACACCGGGCGCTGGCGGGGCAGGTGGGGGCTGATACCCTATCGTGCAGTTGGGGTGGAGTGCGGTATGCTAGTCACCCTGCGACCCGACCGCGTGATGGTTGCCGGCAGGGAACAGGGGCGCATGAGGCTGGCACTTTCCCCCACGCCCGTGTCGCCCGGCGGCGGCTGGAGGGGACTGGTTGCGGGACTTGATTGACCGGTCATTTTAGGGCAGAAACAGAGGAGGATGTGTACACGTGAATGTGAAATTGAACTTGCGGCTATGGCTGGTGCGGATTTTGGCACGATTCGGGTGCTTGGGTGAGGTGATGTATGTAGGGGGCAGCTACACCCTGCCGCCGCCCCTGTCCCGGGAGGAGGAGGCGCAGACCATTTCCGCCTTGGCGGCAGGAAGCGTTGAGGCAAAAAATAAGTTGATCGAGCATAATCTGCGCCTTGTGGTCTACATTGCCCGGAGGTTTGACAATACGGGCATCAGTCTGGAGGATCTGATTTCAATCGGTACGATTGGTCTGATCAAAGCGGTGGATACCTACAATCCGGAAAAAAGTATTAAATTGGCTACCTATTCCAGCAAATGCATCGAAAATGAGATTTTGATGTACCTGCGCAAAACGGCGGGCCAAAAGGTGGAGCTGTCCATCGACGAACCGCTGAACACCGACTGGGACGGCAACGAGCTGCTGTTGTCCGACGTGCTGGGGACGGACAGCGACTTGGTCATGCGCCCCATCGAGGCGGACGTAGACCGCCAGCTGCTGCGGCAGGCGCTGGAACGGCTGGACGAGAGGGAACGCTACATCATTACCAGCCGATTTGGTCTTTCCGGCCGTCCGGAGCGCACCCAGAAGGAAGTGGCAGATGAGCTGGGAATCTCCCAATCCTATATATCAAGGTTGGAGAAACGGATCATTGCCCGAATGCGCCGGGAGATATTAAAGCTAATGTAAGTGCAGACCCGTTTTCCCCTTGGAAAGCGGGCTGTTTTTGTGAAAAAAGTAACGTTCTAAAAGATTGTTAAAAAAATTGACATGTGAAAAAGAAGGGTGTAAAATGAGGTAGAAACAGAGAGAAAGGAGAGATGCGAGCATGAAAAAAACGGGCGAAAAAGTTTCCAATGCCGTTATCCGGCGGCTGCCTAGATATTATCGCCAGCTGACCGAGCTGCGTCTGCATGGTGTGGTGCGCATTTCTTCCGGTGCTTTGGCCAAGGATATGGGGCTCACGGCGTCTCAAATTCGGCAGGATCTGTTCTGCTTCGGCGGTTTTGGACAGCAGGGCTACGGTTATAACGTGGAAAAACTGCGGGAGGAAATTGGTGACATTTTGGGCATCAACCGGGGCAACACCGCCGTGATTTTGGGCGTGGGCAACCTAGGCCACGCATTGATACAGAATTTTAAGTTTGGCAACAACGGGTTCAGTGTAACCGCTGCCTTTGACGTGGACGATAGTCTTGTGGGTACTAAAATCGGCGCCATCCAGATCTATCACATCGACGAACTGGAAGAGTATCTGCGGACCTACCGGGTGGATGTAGGTGTGCTGACCGTGCCCCGTGCGTTTGCCGCCGAAATGGCACAGAAGCTGGCCGACGGTGGCGTGAAAGGCATTTGGAACTTCGCCAACGTGGAGCTGAAGCTGAATAACCCCAACGTGATCGTGGAGAACGTGCATTTTTCCGATAGTCTACTGGCTTTGAGCTATATGATCGGCGAACCGGCCCACGAAGAGGAAAAGGAATGAACAAGAGTAAACGAATGAAAAAGATTATCATCGCCGCGCTGTGTACCGCCCTGCTGGTCGGGTCGGTGCTTGCAGCCGGTCTTGGAGAAGGGGACAGCCTGATCTCGCTGAGCTATTTAGAGCAGTTCTTTATCCCCAAACTGGTGGACGATGGCTATGAAAAGGCCACTGAAGCGCTGGACTCGGTCTATGGGGAGGCGTCCGCCGCCCTTGACAATTTGGCGCAGGAGTGTCTTGCCCAGGTTGGAGCAGGACAAAACGGCGGGTATAGTGAAAGCTACGCTCGACGCACCTATGCTGTGCGGGATGAATTGACGCTGGAAAGCGGAAGCGGCGTCATTGTGGAGGCCGGCAGCCTGAAGCTGACCCATTCCGGTACCGTGGTGGACGTGACGGTTGGACAGACTGTGCCGTCTGACAGCGTGCTGACTGTTGGTCACCGCTATCTGGTGGCCGAGGAAACCCAGGCGCAGCTTGTGGTGGAGTCCGACGCGGCCCGCGTGGCTGTGGAGGGGGCGTATCTCGTGGTCCCCAGCGGTGAAAGTGCAACACCCTTCACCGACATCACCATCCATCAGTGGTATCGCGATGCGGTCAACCGCGCCTATAACATGGGCCTGTTTGCTGGCACGGGTGACGGCTCCATCTTTGCCCCGGAGGTCAAGCTGGACCGGGCCATGATGATGACGGTCCTGTTCCACCTGGCCGGTGACCCGGACGAGGAACGCTTTGCCGCTGAGGTAACCTTCCCGGACGTTCCGGCGGGGGAGTGGTACGAAAGTTACGTGCGCTGGGCGGGCCAGCAGGGGATCGGCGCGGGCTACGGCGACGGTGCCTTCCGTCCGCTGAACACCATGACCCGGCGGGAAGTGATCCAGTTCCTTTACAATTTTGGAAAATCCTATCTTGATCTGGCGTTGACCGAGCGGGCCGACTTGAGCGATTATGACGGTATTGACACTCTCCGGGCAGACGGCTGGGGAGAAGAGGCTATGAGCTGGGCGGTGGCCGCTGGGATCATCAGTGAACTGCGTCCCAACGATTGCCCCGGCAGAGGCGAGGTGGCCGGAATTGTGGCCGCCTTTGCGGAAAAATACCTGTGACATAGGCACCCATACGACCGTTGTACATAAGATGGATTGAGAAACGCGCAGGCGTTCTCAAACATCTTTGTCAAGGAGGTACTCATATGGGGTGCTGTAATAATGGTTTTGGCGGTGGCGGCTGCCTGTGGATCATTATCCTGATCATCATCCTGTTCTGCTGCTGCGGCAACGGCGGCGGCTGCGGGAACAGCTGTGGCTGCAACAACGGCTGCGGCTGCTGATTGACCGGAAAAGCGGCGCCCCCGGGCGCCGCTTTTTGTACAGCAGTTATGGACAGGCGGTCAAAATTGTAAAAGTGTGAGTGATACTTTTCGTGCAAAGGAGGTGACGGACAGAGTGAAAAACCCATTCAAGCGCGCTGCCTTGGGCGCAAACGTGCCGCACAACAAGAACACGGCATATCTGGAAACGGTGAGTATGCCGTTGCCCTCCCAAATCGTGCTGTCCATGGGCCAGCACATCGGTGCGCCCGCCACCCCCGTGGTTGCCAAGGGCGACCATGTATATGTGGGTTCTGTGGTCGGCAAAGCCTCCGGTTTTGTTTCTGCGGATATCCATTCCGGCGTGTCCGGCACGGTTGAGGGTTTGGTCACCATTACTGCGCCCAATGGGGGAAAACAGACCGCAGTGGTCATCGTCCCCGACGGAAAACAGACGATTTCACCCGAAATTAAGCCGCCCCAGGTCACCGACCTTGCGTCCTTCCAACAGGCAATTCACAATAGTGGTTTGGTGGGTCTTGGCGGCGCGGGTTTTCCCACTGCCATCAAGCTGGTGCCCAAAAATTTGGACGAGATCGACACTTTGGTCATCAACGGTGCCGAGTGTGAACCTTACATAACCTCCGACAACCGCTGCATGCAGGAGGATACCGACTTTATTTTGGACGGCGTCCGTGCCGTGATGCAGTATTTGGAAATTTCGCGGTGTGTCATTGGGATCGAGGGCAACAAACCCAAGGAAATTGAAAAACTCTCTGCCGCAACCGCAGACATGCCCGTGGAGGTCAAGCGCCTGCCGGAGACCTATCCCCAGGGTGCGGAAAAAGTGCTGATCGAAACCTGCACCGGCAGGGAAGTACCGTTCCCCGGCCTGCCTTCCGACGTGGGGGTGGTGGTGCTGAACGTCACCTCCGTGGCCTTTATCGGCAAATATCTCAAGACCGGCATGCCTCTGGTCACCAAACGACTGACTGTGGACGGTGACATTGTTAGGAATCCCGGAAATGTAGAGGTCGTGATCGGCACGCCTATCCGTGAGCTGCTGGCGTTCTGCGGCGGCCTGACGCAGGTGCCGGGCAAGGTGCTGTACGGCGGACCCATGATGGGTCTGTGTGTGGCGGATCTCGACCAGCCGGTGCTGAAGAACAACAACGCCATTCTCGCCCTGTCCCGTAAGGCAGCGCAGCCGGCAAAGACCACCAACTGCATCCACTGCGGGCGGTGTGCCAATGCCTGCCCCCTGGGCCTTTCCTCCAAGGAGATCGTGGGGGCCTATCTCAAGGGGGATACCGCGCTGCTGGCCCGGCTCAATGCGGACCTGTGTATGAGCTGCGGTACCTGTACCTTCGTCTGTCCTGCCAAGCGGCCGCTGGCGCAAAACATTGCGCTGGCCAAGCTGCTGATGAAGAACGGAGGGAAGACGTGATGGATAACAAGCTGATCGTTACCGCCGCGCCTCACATAACCGGGGCAGATACCACGCAGAAAATCATGCAGCGGGTGTGTATCGCCCTGCTGCCCACCCTTGCGGCGTCCACCATCATTTTCGGTCTGCGCGCGCTGCTGCTGACCGTGCTGACCGTGCTGGCCTGCGTGCTGTTCGAGTACAGCTGGTGCAGGCTGATGAAGAAGGAAGTCTGCGTGGATGACTTTTCCGCCGTGGTAACCGGCCTGCTGCTGGCATTCAATCTGCCGGACACCTTGCCGTGGTGGATGGCAGTGGTGGGTGCCTTTATCGCCATTGTCATCGTCAAGCAGCTGTTTGGCGGTTTGGGACACAACTTTGCAAACCCCGCCATCGTGGCCCGTATTGCGCTTTCTGTTGGATTTGCCGGGCGGATGGCGCAGTGTTCTTTCCCCGAAAGCGGCGTAGATGCCCTGTCCGTCGCTACCCCCATGTCGGTGGAGCTGACCGCCAAGGCCTACAAGGCGCTGTTGTTGGGTACCCACGGTGGTGTGCTGGGTGAGACTTGCGCCCTGACCATCCTGGCCGGCGGCATCTACCTCATTGCAACCAAGGTCATCAGTCCAATCATCCCGGCAACCTATCTCGGCACAGTAGCGTTGCTGTCCGTTGCAGCGGGCAAAGACCCCATCGGCCAGCTGCTGGGCGGCGGACTGATGCTGGGTGCGTTCTTTATGGCCACGGATTACGTCACGTCCCCCACTACCCGCAAAGGTAAGTTTGTGTTTGGCGTTGGTCTGGGCGTGATCACCTGTGCCATTCGATTTTTTGGAACGGTACCCGAGGGCGTATCCTTTGCCATCCTGCTGATGAACCTGCTGGTGCCTTACATCGAAGCGCATACTCGGCAAAAGCGGCTGGGTATTGCAAAGACCCGAAAGGCAGGTGCCGACAAGTGAGCAGCTGGGATAGAATTTTCAGGCCTGTGGTGGTGCTGACGCTGGTCTGCATCGTGATTGCCGGTTCGCTTGCGGCAGCCAACAGCCTGACAGCACCGGTTATCGAAGAGGCCACCCGCGCGGCGCAGGAGAAAGCGCGGCTTGAACTGCTGCCCGAGGCGGAGGGATTCAAACGAATGCTCGGCTACGGGGGGGAGCGCGTCAGCGATATCTGCGTGGCCTTAAATGGTGTGGGCGTTGTGGTTACCGCCGAGGCCAAGGGTTACGGCGGCGACATGACGGTCATGGTGGCCTTTGACGCCGACGATACCATCAAGCGCATCAAGGTCACCGAGCAGACTGAAACCAAGGGCATCGGCAGCAAGGTCGCCGATAATTCTGCGTATTGGACCCAGTACGAAGGATTGCCCGCCCGGCAACTGGTGCTGAATGAGGATGTGGACGCCGTCACCGGTGCGACTAGATCCAGCCGTGCGTTGCTTGAGGCGGTCAATGCCGCCGTGGAAGCCTACTATGCCATCCGCTGAAAGGAAGGGAACTAACATGAGTGAGAAAAAGAAACTGGGTGTGCTGACCAACGGCATTCTCAAAGAAAATCCCGTGCTTCGGCTTGTGCTGGGCACTTGTCCCACCCTGGCTGTGACCACCATGGCCGCCAACGGAATCGGCATGGGACTTGCAGCGACCTTTGTGCTGCTTTGTTCCAACGTGGTCATCTCCGCCCTGCGTAAGGTCATTCCCGGCCAGGTGCGCATTCCCTGTTATATCACGGTGATCGCCGGCTTTGTGTCCGTGGTGCAGATGCTGGTCAAAGCCTTTGTCCCCAGCCTGGATGCGGCTTTGGGCGTTTACCTGCCCCTGATCGTAGTCAACTGCATCATCCTGGGCCGTGCCGAGATGTTTGCATCCAAGCACACCGTGCTGGACTCCGCTTTGGACGGGATCGGCATGGGCCTTGGCTTTACGCTGACCCTGACCGTTATGGGCAGTATCCGGGAAATCTTGGGTGCGGGTACCTGGCTGGCCGGTCTAGATGGCCTGCTGCCCTTCCTGCCGGAGGGGTTTGCCCTTCAGGTGCTTCCTACCTCGCTGGACCCCTTTACCCTGATGACCAGTGCTCCCGGCGGATTTTTCGTGTTCGGCGTGCTGATGGCGGGCGCAGCCTGGCTCACCGCCTGCAAGAAACCCGCCGCAGCGGAGGAGGGTAACGGCTGATGGCTGTCAAGCTGGCAAGCATCTTCTTTACCATGATTTTAGTGGACAACTACGTGTTGACCAAGTTTTTGGGCATCTGCCCATTTTTGGGCGTATCCAAGAAGCTGGACAGCGCAGTGGGTATGTCTGTGGCTGTTACTTTTGTTATGGTGCTGGCCACGGCGGTCACCTGGCCCGTTCACACGTTGATTTTGGTACCCAACGGGCTGGAGTATCTGCAGACCATCGTGTTCATCCTGATCATCGCGATCCTGGTGCAGCTGCTGGAAAACGTGCTGAAGAAGTACGTTCCAACCCTGTACCGTGCCCTCGGTGTTTACCTGCCCTTGATCACCACCAACTGCACCATTTTGGGCGTTACCATCCTCAATCTGGACGAGGGGTATAACTTCATTGAAAGTATCGTCTGCGCCGCCGGCGCCGGTGTTGGCTTTTTGGTGGCCATGGTGCTGTTTTCCGGCGTGCGCCGCCGTGTAGAGGACGCTGCACCGCCCAAGTGCTTTGAGGGCCTTCCTATCACGCTGGTGTCTGCGGCCATGGTGTCCCTGTCCTTCATGGGGTTTGGCGGCATTGTGGACGCCATCTTTGGCTGACAGGGAGGGGTAACGATATGAATCCTGTTTTGTCTGCCATTTTGGTGGTTGCGGCCATCGGCGTGATCGGTGCGGTGATTTTGGTGGCCGCCTCGGTGATGATGCACGTGCCCATGGACGAGCGGGTGGAGCAGATAAACGCCGTGCTGGCCGGTGCCAACTGCGGTGCCTGCGGCTATGCCGGCTGTGCCGACTATGCCCGCGGTATTGTGGAGGATGGTGTGCCGACCGACAGGTGCACCCCCGGCGGTGCCGACTGCGCGGCAGCCGTAGCCGCCATCATGGGTGTAGAAGCGGGGCAGACCCGCAGCATGAAAGCGGTAGTTGCCTGCTCCGGCGATTGTGAGCATACCTCCAAGCGCTTTGATTATCGGGGCCTAAACAGCTGCGCGGCGGCCAAGGGACTGTACGGCGGCGACGGCGCGTGTACTTACGGCTGCCTTGGTTATGGCGACTGTATGGCGGCCTGCCCCTTTGATGCCATCTGCATGGATCAGGGAATCGCCAAGGTTGACCGGGCCAAGTGCGTGGGCTGTGGCTTGTGTGCTGGGGTGTGTCCCAACGGCGTGATACATTTGGTGCTGGAGAATCGGCGCAAGCCGGTGGTCCTGTGCAGCAGCAAAGATAAGGGCGCGGACACCCGCAAGGCCTGTTCCGCCGGTTGTATCGGCTGTATGAAGTGTACGAAGGTCTGTGCCAAGGATGCTATCATTGTGGACAACAATCTGGCGGTCATCGACCAGGACAGGTGCGTTGGCTGCCAGCTGTGCGTGAAGGAATGCCCCGTGGGCATCATTCGTGTTCCTGGTGCTGATTGAATAAAAAAGAAACCCGGTTCGGTATCAAACCGAACCGGGTTTTTGTATCTGTTGCGTTACGTCCACAGGTTGTCGGGGTAGGTGCCGGCGGCCTTCATGGAGGCGATGGCATCCACAACGCCCTGCAGATCCTCTTTGTAGGTCACGCCGTACCATTTGGCGGCTGTGGTCAGCACCTCGATCGTGCCGGTGCCCTCCGCAATCATACGGCTGGAGATCAGGGGCAGGAAGAACTCTGCCTTCATGGGGTTGGTGGGTACGGTGTTGATCAAAAACTCGCGGAACATCTCGCCCATCAGGTCCAGCACGGGGCGCTGGAAACCCCACATATTCATGGAAACCACCGTGCCACTGGGCAGGTCGGTCCAGGTACTGCCGCCGTCCTCGGTATAGGCGGCGCCGCCGGGGCGCTTTTCAATGGTGGTGCGCTCGGTCACGCCGGTGAGGAACCCGCGGGCATCCACCTGGCACACACCGCGGGACACGGAGCCGTTCTCGGTCAGGGTGTTCTCCAGTGCATAGCCCACCATGGCCTGCTGACCAGCAGGGCGATCCTGCTTGAGGAAGTCGGCCATGGCGCGGAACGCCTCGTAGCCGTAGAAGTCATCGGCGTTGATGACGGCGAAGGGGCCGTCAATCACATCGGCGGCGCACAGCACCGCATGGGCGGTGCCCCAGGGCTTAACGCGGCCCTCGGGAATGGAGAAGCCTTCGGGAATACGGTCAAGGCTCTGATAGGCGTAGACCAGTTCGGTTTGTGCGCGCACACGCTGGCCCACCAGCGCTTCAAAATCCTCGCGCATTTCCTCTTTGATAACGCACACCACCTTGGCGAAACCGGCGCGCAGGGAGTCAAAGATGGAGTAGTCCATAATGAAGTGACCCTGGGGGTCAACGGGGGTCATCTGCTTCATACCGCCGAAGCGGCTTCCCATACCGGCGGCCATGATAACAAGAGTAGGATTTTGCATAGTTATCCCTCCAAAAAATCCTTTGAGACTATACTAGCGCGTTTTTCGGCCCGATGCAAGAACAAATTATGAAAAAAGATCCCGGACGGCCCAAAGTTAGACGTGCTGAACCAAAGTTATACTTTCTTTTTCAAAAACAGCGTGATAAAATGGTTGGGATAGAAACAGAAAGGGGCTGCCCCCAATGAAGGAACAGCTTGCACCCATTGTGGCGCACTTTGCGCTGACGGATGAGGTGGTCAGCTGCGAAAAGTTTGGCCACGGGCATATCAACAAAACATATCTGGTGGAGCGGTTTATCCTCCAGCAGGTGAACAATATGGTGGCCGATATGGAGGCCAAGTGGCAGAAGATGAATGATATTGTAAAGGAGGTTAGCAAATGAACGTGTTGGTTACCGGCGGTGCCGGCTATATCGGCAGCCATACCTGTGTGGAGTTGATTGAAAAGGGCCACACCCCCATTGTCATCGACAACCTGTGCAACTCCAACTCCGAAAGCCTGAAGCGGGTGGAGAAGATCACCGGCAAGCCCGTCGCGTTCTATGAGGGCGACGTGCGGGACGAGGCGGTGCTGGACAGTATCTTCTCCAAGCACGCCATCGACTGCGTGATCCACTTCGCCGGCCTGAAAGCGGTGGGCGAGTCTGTGGCCATCCCTCTGAAGTACTATGATAACAACCTCAACTCCACCATGACCCTGTGTCGCGTCATGGACAAGTGGAACGTGCGCAGCATCGTGTTCTCGTCCTCTGCCACCGTCTATTCCGGCGACAACGAGATGCCCCTGCGTGAGGACAGCAAGACCGGCAACTGCACCAACCCCTACGGCTGGACCAAGTATATGTGCGAGCAGATTTTGCGCGACATCGCCAAGGCGGACGAGCGCTGGCGTGTGGTGATGCTGCGCTATTTTAATCCCGTGGGCGCCCACGCCAGCGGCACCATTGGCGAGCATCCCAACGGCATCCCCAACAACCTGATGCCCTACATCTCCCAAACTGCCGTTGGCAGGCGGGAACATCTGAACATCTTTGGCAACGACTACCCCACCTCCGACGGCACCGGCGTGCGGGACTATATCCACGTGGTTGACTTGGCCAAGGGCCACGTGGCCGCCATCGACTACCTGTCCGAGCATACCGGCGAGGCGGTGTTCAACCTGGGTACCGGCAACGGCTACAGCGTGCTGGACATGGTCCACGCCTTTGAAAAGGCAAGCGGAGTCAAGGTTCCCTATGTCATCGCCCCCCGGCGACCTGGTGATCTGGCCACCTGCTACGCCGACCCCGCCAAGAGCGCCGAACAGCTGGGCTGGAAGGCGCAGCTGGGCCTGGAGGACATGTGCGGCGACAGCTGGCGCTGGCAGAAGGGCAACCCCAACGGCTACGAAGATTGACAATGAACATCATTACTTTGACTTTAAGTCCCGCCTTTGATATGCATTGCAGCGGCGAGTTGGTGCTGAATCACGAGAATTTAATTCAAATGGAACTGTGCCAGGCCGGCGGCAAGGGCGTGAACATCTCCCGTGCGCTGGTCAGCGCCGGGTGCAAAAACACGGCGGTGCTGCTGCTGGGGGAGGAGAATACGGACAGCTTTCTGCGTAGTCTCTCTGCCGACGGCGTCTGTGCCGAGGTGTTGACTGTTCCCGGACGGATCCGCGAGAATATCACCATCCACACCCCGGATGGGAAAGAAACCCGCATCAGCTTCCCCGGCTTTGCTGTTTCGGACGGCGTGCTGGCTCGGGTGACGGACCTGCTGGAAGATAAATTGGGCGCGGATACCGCCCTGACCATGACTGGCCGCGTGCCGGAGGGAATGGATCTGTCCAAGGTCAAGGCGTTTCTGCGCTGGGCCGCGCAGCGAGGGGTCAAGGTGGTGGTGGACTCCCGGTCCTTCGGCGTTGACGATTTGCTGGAGGTCAGACCCTGGCTCATCAAACCCAATCAGGAGGAAATCTCCGCCTATTTGGGCAGGGAAGTGTCCAACATGGAGCAGGCCGCACAGGCGGCCGTCCTGCTACGCGAAAAGGGCATTGCCAACGTGATGGTCAGTATGGGTGGCCTCGGTGCTGTGCTGGCCTGTGACGCGGGCGTGTTCCGCGCGGAGGTTCCGCAGGTGGAGGTGCGCTCCACCATCGGCGCAGGAGATAGCTCCGTTGCCGGTTTCCTTGCCGCAACGGGGGATGGGGTGGATGCTGCCGACTGTCTGCGCCGAGCTGTGGCCTTTGGCACTGCCGCCTGTATGACAGAGGGGACGCTGCCACCGCAAAAAGCTGATATAGAAGCGGTGTATAGTGAAACTACTGTACGGAGAATTGAATAATATAAAGGGCCTCTCCCGATGGGAGAGGCCCTTTTACATTTTGGTCAGATGCCCAGAACCATGGCGGCGCAGCCGTAGATACCGGCGTCGTTGCCCAGCTGGGCGGCTACGATGGGGGTGTCCACGCAGGGGTGGTAGGCGTACTTGCGGAAGTAGCGGCGCACGGGGTCCAGCAGGGTGTCACCGGCCCGGCTCACACCGCCGCCCACCATGATGACCTCCGGATCCACGGTGCAGCTGGCAAAGCTCATGCCCCGGGCCAGGTAGTCGGCAAAGCGGTCAAGGATCGCGTTGGCAAGGGGGTCGCCATCCCGGGCGTTGTCGCACACGTCCTTGGCGGTGACGCGTTCCAAATCCCGCAAGGGGGAGGGAGTATCGCAGGCAGCCAAAGCCTCACGGGCCAAGCGGGCCATGCCGGTGGCGGAGCCATACTGCTCCAAACAGCCGCACTTGCCGCAGCCGCAGGGAATAGTCTCGTCGGGATTGACCAGCACGTGGCCCAACTCACCGGCGGCACCGTTGCGGCCGGGGACGATGCGTCCGTCCACGATCACGCCGCCGCCCACGCCGGTGCCAAGGGTGAACAGCACGGAGTTGCGCCAACCCTTGCCGCTGCCCAGCCAAGCCTCACCAAGGGCGGCCACGTTGGCGTCGTTGCCGGCCACCACGTTGGGCACTTCGGGCAGCAGGGCGTTCATATCGCCCTTGACTGCCACGCGGCCCCAACCCAGGTTGTCGCAGCCGTGAATGGCCACGTGATGCTCGTCCACCGGGCCGGGGACACCGATGCCGATGCCGGTCACCTGTTCGGGGGCAATGTTGTCCCGGGTCATTTTTTCACGAATGGAGGAGGCCACGTCGGGCAGGATGAATTTGCCGTCCTGCTCGGTGCGGGTGGGGATCTCCCACTTGTCAAGCAGCGCGCCGTCGGCACGGAACAGACCCAATTTCACAGTAGTACCGCCAATATCCGCGGCAAAAACCAACTTGTCGTTCATTGATACGTCCTCACTTTCGAAAGAGGTTTGTTTTATTTTACCACAACCATTCTGCCCGGTCAATGGTCGGTAAAAACTTGCGAATTTAATGTATGCTTTTTCCGCCGGTAGGCCAAACTGAACCGGGAAGATTTTGTGCAAAAAAACGGAAGTAACAGGGGAGAGAATGTCGAATTTTTTCTTGCGCACGGAGCGCAACAGTTGTATAATTATCTTACATTTTTGAAACAGGGGGCATTTTATTATGTCTGGTAACGTCCGTCCCGAATCCATGCAGCGTATCACCACCCGCGAACTGGCCGATGCGTTTATCGCCGAGCAGGTTGCGGCTGTCCGCGCCCAGGTGGGCGATAAGAAAGTTCTGCTGGCCCTGTCCGGCGGTGTCGACTCTTCCGTTGTGGCCGCTCTGCTCATTAAGGCCATCGGCAAGCAGCTGGTCTGCGTCCACGTCAACCACGGCCTGATGCGCAAGGGCGAGAGCGAAGATGTCATCAAGGTCTTTGGTGAGGAGCTGGATGCCAACCTCATCTACGTCGATGCCACCGACCGCTTCCTGAACCTGCTGGCCGGCGTTGCCGACCCCGAGAAGAAGCGCAAGATCATCGGCGGTGAGTTCATCAAGGTCTTTGACGAAGAGGCCGCCAAGCTGGATGGCATTTCCTTCCTGGCCCAGGGTACCATTTACCCCGACATTCTGGAGAGCATCAAGGCCGCCGAAAGCGGCAAGCCTGTCAAGTCCCACCACAACGTGGGCGGCCTGCCCGATGATATGGCAATGGAACTGGTGGAGCCGCTGAAGCTCCTGTTCAAGGACGAGGTCCGCGTGGTTGGCGAGGCGTTGGGTCTGCCTCACGCTATGGTGTACCGCCAGCCGTTCCCCGGCCCCGGTCTGGGTGTGCGTTGCCTGGGTGCCATCACCCGCGACCGCCTGCACGCCCTGCGTGAGGCTGATGCCATCCTGCGTGAGGAGTTTGACAAGTGCGGCCTGGCTGAGTCCGTGTGGCAGTACTTCATCTCCGTGCCCGACATGAAGAGCGTGGGTGTGCGCAACGAGATGCGTTACGAGGGTTGGCCCGCCATCATCCGCGCCGTCAACACCAAGGACGCTATGACCGCCACCATCGAGGAGATCCCCTACGACGTGCTGCACCGCATCACCGCCCGTATCACCGCCGAGGTGGAGGGCATCAACCGCGTGCTGTATGACCTGACCCCCAAGCCCACCGGCACAATCGAGTGGGAATAATACGCAATATTTTATAGTGCGTTAGAAAGTGTAATATGCGAAAGAAAACGGCGATAATCGTAAAGATTATCGCCGTTTTTGTTATTTTATTTTGCTACGCTGTTTTGTGTCGTAGAAAAATCGTAGCACTTTTCTAATTTTCCGAGGTTTTCGGCCAGTTCGCTTTGCTTGTTGGGGTACAGGTGGGAGTAGGTTTGGAGGGTGGTTTCGATGTTCTCGTGACCCAGGCGCTCGGCGATCAGCAGGGGGGAGTAACCGAGCTCGATGAGCAGGGATGCATGGGAGTGGCGCAGGTCGTGGATGCGGATGCGCTTGACCCCGGAGAGCTTGCAGCCGCGGTCCATTTCATAGTGCGCGTACCGTTTGGTGTTGTGGTCGAAGATGCGGGCGGCGGGGTCGAGGTCGTACTGCAGGGCGATATACTGCTGCATCATCTGCGACAGGGCGGGGGTCAGGGTAATGGTGCGACGGCTCTTGGGTGTTTTGGGTTCCATGATGAGATCTTCGCCGTTGTGCCGGGCGAAATTCTTTGTGATGCTGACGGTGCCGGCGTCAAAATCGAAGTCGGCGGGAGTGAGGGCAAGCATTTCACCGGAACGCATACCGGTCCAGTAGAGTAGGGAGAACATAACGACAGACTTTGGACGGTCGGAGACGGCGTCCAAAAAGCGGTTAAACTCATCGGCGGTCCAGAACTGCATGGAGTCTGCTTTCTTCTTGCCCATGGAGCCGGCCAGCCGGCAGGGGTTGGTTTTCAGGCCGTAGTACTTCGCGCCGAAGTTGAACAGCGCGGACAGCTGATTGTTGACCGTTTTGAGGTAGGTGGGGGAATAGGCTTTATCGGAGCTGTCCTGGGTGGCAGAGAGCAACGCATTCTGCCACTTGCGCACCTGAGCCGGACCGACCTGATCGGCGGGGAGGGTGCCGAGGTAGGGCAGGACATGGCGCTCAAATAGGAACTCTTTGTTGGAGTAGGTGGTGGGTTTGAGACGGCTTTTGCAGTCTTCCATATAGAGCGCATAGAGGGAGGAAACGGTCATATCGGGGGAACCGTTCTTTTTGGCGAGGAAATCGGCTTCGTACTCTTTGGCGGCGGCGCGGGTGGTGAAGCCCTCTTTTTTGTGCTGGACGAGCTTCCCAGTCCAGTCTTTATAACGGAGGTAGACATACCACCGCTTGCCGTCTTTCATTTTTGATACGGACATGGGATGCTCCTTTCTGTGGTTATGACTTGCGGAATTTGGAATAAAGCAGGGTCAGGCCGACAACGCACCACAGGATGGTATCAAAAATGCCCGGGAGATGGAAGAAATCACCAACAACATCGATACCGCAAACAGAAAGAGCTAACACAATGAACCAACCAATTTGCCACAGTTTTTCTTGGGCGGAGAGGTTTTTCCATTTGCTCCGTTCTTCGCGGTCAATCTCTCGCTGGATCTCGGCGTCGAAACGCTCTTGCTGCTCGATGGCGTCCCATGGGGAGCGGCGATCTGAACTCATAAAGCGACATCCTTTCGTTTGGTGTTTCCAGTATTTACATAGCGACATTTCCAAAAAGTGCCTCTAAAATGGTTTTGGAGGTGTTTTTGACAATGAATTACAAAGACTATCAAAATTCGCGGGATGCGGCGTGGAGGATACTGCTGGACTGTGGCGTGGAGCGGTTGCCGGTGGATCTGAACGGCATATGCCGGCGGCTCGGGGTGCGAGTACACAGATATGCGGACATGGGCGGTATGTCTGACACAGCCCGGCAGACAGACGGCTTGACCTATTTTCGGTGGGGAAGGCCCGTGATCCTGTTCAACCAGGACAAACCGCCTGCACGCATTCGTTTTACGATTGCCCACGAGGTAGGGCACCTGGTATTGGGACACGTGGCTCCGGGCGTTCAAAGCGCAGTCAACCGGGAGCCGTCGCCTGCGGATGATCCTATGGAGACGGCGGCCAACCAGTTTGCGGCCCGGCTACTGGCCCCGGCCTGCGTGCTGTGGGGGTTAGACATACATACACCGGAAGAGATAGCGCAGCTGTGCAACCTATCAGCACAGGCGGCGCAGTTCCGGGCGGAGCGGATGGCTGCGCTGTACCAGAGGGGTAAGTTTCTGACCTCGCCGTTGGAGCGGGAGGTGTATAAGCGTTTCTTGCCGTTTATCAGGGAATATGGGGCGGCTCCTCGGAATCGGGAAGGATGAAAGCGGAAGGGTCTTCCTTGGTGAGGTCGATGTCGCCGCGGGCGGCTGCTGCTCTGGGGTGGGTGCATTGGCGGGCAATACTGTCAAGGATACCGCGAACCTCAGGGCTGGCACTGTGATAGGCGTGGAGCAAATCGCGGTCTTCTTTGGTAAACTGACCGACAATTACATTTTGGCCGATTTTGGTCAGCGTGTCTTCACTGGACTCATAGAAGTCGGCGTAGTCCTCGGCCTTTTCACACAGGGAACAACCGAGGGCGATTGCGATTGACACGTCTAAGCCAAGAATATCCCGGAGAGCCTGTCTTTCCGGGAGTTTCATCGAAAGGCCGTTCAGTCGGGGGCTTACGTGTTCCGGGTGTTCGTCATAGAATTTAACTATAGCGGGATAGCGGTCCTCACCGTAGGCCTCCTCTGCGATAGAGCAATAGCGACGCAATGCTTTCATGTAGGGGGAACTTTCAAAAGTATCTTCGCGGCCAAGAAGATAGTCGATGGAGACGTGGAAAAAGTCGGCCAAACGGATGGTGGTTTCGTATCCAGGCTCACGTTTTCCACCCTCCCAACTTGCGACGGTTGTTTGGGCGACGCCGAAGTCGTCGGCGAAGGCCTGCTGCGAGCGGTAGCCAGCAGACTCTCGAAGTTCCCGAATTCTAACTCTAAACATAACAATCACTCCTTGTAGTTATAGTAACCTCATTTTGTGGTTAACGCAAGGAGTGATTTATTTTTTTACAAAATTAGCACAAGTAGTATTGACAAGCGCGGAAGGTGGTGATATAGTCAGCACAGATAGTAGTGAATGGAGGTGATCAAATGCGCAAATGGCTGATTGAGCTTCGAGGAGAGCGGAGCCAGCAAAACGTGGCAGATGAAATCGGAATCTCGCAGAGTGCTGTTGCATCCATTGAAGCTGGAACGCGGAATCCCAGTGTGGACATGGCTAAAAAAATTGCCAAGGTACTGGGGTTCGAGTGGACGAAGTTTTTTGAAGAGCAGGAGAGTGCGTGAGGAGGTTTGAAAGGTGGATTTTGTAAAGAAAGCCCGGCTTGCAAAAGGCATGACACTAAAGCAGGTGGCACAGGAAACGGGTGTGGCGGAGTGTTATATTTCGCTGATTGAGAGCGGAGAACGTCGTCCATCGGTGGAGACGGCCAAGAAAATCGCCGGGACGCTGGGCTTTGCGTGGACGCGGTTCTTTGAAGAGCAAGAGGGAAGGGAGAAATGCATGGTTCTGCAAAAAGGTGAAGAATCACTGGACATAAGGGAGACCGTAGGTCGTGCGAAGCTCATTGCCCGGGCGATGATCGAAGAAGCGGCAGAACACATGGCCGGGGAAAAGGAGTTGAAACTGGCCTATGAACTGGCATTGGCGGCCTATCGCGAGGCGGCGGAAGTGCACACTCAGTCGGTTGCACACATCGAAGAAAAGATTGAGGCTGCTTTTGCCGCCCGGCAGGAGAAGAAACCGCCCACCCCGAAGGGTGAACGGTGCGTGTGGGCGAAGTTGGAAGTGTGGTCGAAAACAGAAAAGGAAACCTGTTTTGCTAAGATTTCGGAAGCGCAGGCGGGAGTGATGATGGAGCAGCTGATGGCGGAGCCGGACGATGGCATAGAGGAATGATCGAGGGCAATATGTGCGAAAGGAGGTGTGAGAGATGGAAGGCGGAAAGATGGATATGCGGTCGTGCGGCAATGAGTTGCTGATCTCCGCGACCAACCTGCCGGAGTTCAAGGAACTGCTGGTGCGAGCAGAAAAAGAAGCGGAACAACTGAGAAGCACCATTGCCCAGCTGTCCCGCTTTGAGTTGTCTGTTCGGTTGGAGGTTGTCGAAGTTTAGGCGGGCGACATGGAGGCGGCGTCCTCAGTGATGAGAACCATGCTGACGAAGTAAACCATGGCTTTGATAAAAGCTTTCATATCGTCAACGTCGCGGTCGGCTTGTTTACGGATGTAGTGCGCCTCGTCGTTACCAATCCAGGCGGAGCGCTCCGCAAGAGTTTTGATACGGGGATCGTCCACGTAGGATGCAATGCATTTGGAGAGAGGAAAGCCTTTGATTTTCTCCGCATCGTCGGGATGCAGGTAGATGCAGAAGTCCTTGGTCAGAAACTCGAGGGCCTTTCGATAGCCGAGACCGGCAAGTTCATCGAGTTTGGCGCACTCTGCGGCCAATGCCTGGTTGTAAATCTTGACAAACTGGGGGGAAAGGTTGGAAACGCTTTGATCAAAGGCCTGCTCGGTGAACCGGTTGGGCTCGATATATAGCAGTCGAGTGGAACAGGTGACTGTGTGATCTGCGGTAGATGCTTTGTGCAAGACAATAAACGTTTGATAACAATGCTTGCACAAATAGGTGAAGGACAAGAAGAGATGTTTCTCTTCGTCGCAGAAAGGATGGTTTGACAACTCCACGGGTTTAATCGAATGCTTGCAGAGAGGGCAAGTGGAGGGCTCGTCGTATTGTGTATGGCGGTTACCAAACTGGGGAAAGGAAATTAATTTGCTGATTTCCATAAAAACACCTCACATTGAAAGTTTGGTTATTTTATCACATTCGGTAGGAAAAAACAAGGCTGATGGACGAAAGGAGAGATGGGTTATGGAAGTTGGATACATAGACGCAGCGGCGGTGCCGCGCGTTATTCGGGACGAGCTGGCCCGTCCTTTGTTGGAGCGGGTCATGGCGTACTTCGAGCAGCCGGGGGTGGAGGAAGCGTTCCAGGCCTGGCTGGTGGAGTACCGAAAGAAAAAGGCCGCGGAGGCGGCCGGTTAGGAGGGACACTATGGATCTGCTGAAAGCGAAGGATGTGGCGGAACTGCTGGATGTTGGAATCAACAAGGCGTATGAAATTATCCGCCAGCTGAACCGCGAGCTGAAGGAGAAAGGGTATCTTGTGGTGGAAAACCGGGTGCCTAGGAAGTATCTGATGGAGCGGTACTATTCGTGAGAGGAGGAGACCATGCAGAAAATCAAGTTATGTTCCAAGTGCGCGATATGCGCGGGGTCGGCGGGGCTGCGGCAGCTGGACCGGATGCGGAACGAAAAAGTTAAGTGCGACCGCTGCGGCCGGACACGGTACGGAGCGGAGTATGAACAAGTAAAGGAGGAAAACAAAAAATGAGCGGGAAAAGAGAGAAAACGGTGCGCCGTGCGCTGCGGATGTATGAGGGCGTTGTTCAGGATGTGGACAAGCTGAAGTGCAGAGTGGGTAGGGTGGAGATGCGCCAAGAGGATTATGTGACGCTGGCGGGGGTAAATATCCGTGCGATCCGCAAAGAAATGCGCAGAGAGAGCCGGAAACGTAGGAAGGCGGACCGGATGGGCGCGTGGGCGTTGGGTCTTGCTGTTGTGGAGGGGTTGGGTCTGGCTGCGCTGGCGGCGGTGGTGCTGCTGTGAGCGACGAGCGACGCACTGAGTCGGCGCGCCCAACGAGGAGGATTGTTGGCGGAAAAGCCGATGGGTACCGCCGGGATGAATGGGGCTGGCGGTGGGCCCGTGGTCTTGGAATGAACGAAGAAGAGCGGCGCCGGCACAGGAAAGCAGAGCGGCGGGCCGAACGGCACCGGGAGGAGTTCCCGGGCAAGGTCCGGGTAGTACATAAAAAGTACGGCGAAGTGATCGTGCCGGGTGCATCGCCGTTTGCTGCTATTTTGTGCGCGGCGGAACGGTGGGGGTGTGACTGGTCGGAGATCACGGACGCCAGGGTGCTGGCGGTAGAGAACCGGGCCGTCGAGGACGCCGGCCCCTACGAAGCAAAAAAAGAGCAGCCGACCCGGGCAGGGGTCGACTGCGAAACGGATGAATTTTAACGGAAAGGATAAAATTCTCCGCGCTCATTATAACACGAGCGCGGAGATGGTGCAAGCATGAATATGAAATTGAATGAGGCTATTGCAGCCATCGAAAAGCAGCAGCCCAAGGAGCGCACGGCGGTGTGGATGGTGGGCGAACAGCTGAAGGATATTCTGCGCGGCGAGCCGGGGCTTGCCGAACTGGTGCTGCAGGACATGGAGAACGAGAGTATGTCCATTGCGGCCTGCGAGAAGAAAATCAAGGAATATGCGGACAAGCATAAAACGGGCAACTTTGCCTGCGTGACTCCGGCGGAGTCGGACCGTATTATCCGGGAGTTCTATGGTTTGCACGCGGAAGCGGTGTCCGAAAAGAAAGCTGCGGCGGGTGTAATAGACCTGTCGGCCTTCTTTTAAGGGGGCTGCAGGATGGAAACGAGAGATTACACCAAGTATCTGCCGGAAGTGGCGGACGAGTGTGTGCGCCGGTGGGCGGAGGAACACAACTGGGGCAGGGAACTGCTGGTGTACCGCGACGGGTGGTGGCGGAATCCGCTGACAGGTAAAAAGGAAAAGTGCGCGGTAAGGGCGGCGCATATCGGGCGAGCAGAGTATGTTGCAAACTGCTATGAGTGGGTGATGCAGCTGATGCACGCTCCTGCGGAGCGGGACGATACGCCGGCGCCGCTGATCTTGATGTTTTGGAGGGTCAACCGCTGGATCAACAAGGAGGCGGTGCAGTGCCTGTCGGCGGTACCGTGGGAGGCTTATATCGTGGAGGAGCGAAAAATCGTGCGCTGCTCCCATTGGCAAGGTTGGTTCTGTGGGCAAGTCGTGATCAATTCCTCGTGGCGGCAGGTTAAGACCTTTCGGGATGAGATCAGAGACATCAAAAGCGGGAATGTGATCTCTGCCAATGGCGTGGCGGAAGATTTGATCGGGACCACGGCGGAGAACAGCAAGCTGGACCTGTACATGGGGCTGAAGGAAGTGAAATTCCCGATCAGCTATCTGCGGCTGTGGTTGTGGCACCGGAACATCGAGACCCTGCTGACGGCCGGGGCCGGGAAGCTGGTGGCCGGGATGATTTTGGAGGAAAAGGCGGCAAGAAACTATCGAGAGGACTATTCGTCGCTGGTCCCAAGGCTGGTGGAAGTGGACTGGAAGGCCAAACGCCCATCGCAGATGCTGCGCATGACCCGCGAGGAGCTGCGCGCGGCAATGAAGGGTGGTTTGAATGCCAACGGGTTGCGGAACTGGATGGCGGCGAAGGCGGGCGGCGTGCCAGTGAGATTGCCGGAAGATATCAAAAGCCTGAACGGGATGGATAGGCAGGAGGCCGGGCGGATCTTCGCACACGGACAGCGGATCGGCAAGGCACAAAGCTATATTGACGCGCAGCGGCGCCGGTTCCCTGCAGAGAAGAGGGTGCTGCATATAAGAACGCTATGCGATTACTGGGATATGGCGAAAAACCAGGGGCGCGATATGACGGCACGGGACGTGCTGTGGCCGGGGCATTTGATGCGGGCCCACGATCAGATGGTCATGGACGGCGAGTTCAAGGAGTCGAAGGAACTGTGCATCAAATTCGCCAGACGGTACAAGGAGTTGTGCCGGTATAACTTCGAGGCGGACGGCCTGCTGATCCGACCGCCGACGCAGGAGCGGGAGCTGCTGATGGAGGGCAAGGTGCTGAACCACTGCGTGGCCAGCTATGCCAAGCGGCACGCGCAAGGGGATACCACCATCCTGTTCATTCGCCGGGTAGAAGACCCGGACGTGCCGTTTTACACGTTGGAGCTGAGTAAGGATGGCGAACGGGTCATTCAAAACCACGGCAGACGAAACTGCCTGCAGACGCCGGAGATCAAGGCGTTTGAGGAGCGGTGGATGGCGTGGCAGTTGGCCGGATGCAAGCGGGATAAGAAAGGCCGGCCCATTGAGCCGGTGAAGAAAGAAAAGCGGGAGAGTGCGTGAGGGGCGACTCTTCCGAATAAACACAAAAGGAGATAGAGAGATGCGTGTTTTTGAAGAGAAAATCAATACTTGTTTGGAATGGATCCTGGCGGATAGCGCGGAACGGCGCGGTGAACTTGCAGAGCGGGCAGCCACGCTATTGCAACAGAACACAAAGGTGGAAGCCACCTTTGTGCTTGAAGATTGCGTGACGAACTTGCTGAAGGAGCTGGGGGTTGGACCTGCACTTTTGGGTTTTGACTACCTTGCGTGTGCAGTTGCGCTGGCTGTTGAGGATGACGAGTATTTGAGGCAGGTAACCAAGAGACTTTACCCCGAGGTGGCGAAGCGGTTTGATGCTACTGACCGGGGCGTAGAACGAGCGATGCGCCATGGTATCGAAAGAGCTTTCAACCAAGGCGGGTATGATGCGCTGGAGTCGTTATTCGGAAGTGGAATTTCAAGCGAGAAAGGAAAGGCTACAAACTCGGAGTTTGTGGCGGCGTGCGTCAGAGAGGTGCGGCGCCGGATGCGAAACGGAAATTGAAAGGAGCGCTGAAAAATGAGCGAATTGAATGTTGTGAATGCGGGTGTGGCTGTGGTCACCCCGGAGCAGTTGGGGGCGGAGATCCGCGGCCTTACGCTGGAAGCCAAGCGGGTGAGCCTGCATTTTGGCATCGAGATCGGCCGGCGGCTGGTCAGTGCCAAGGAGATGGTGGGCCACGGCGGCTGGGCGGAGTGGCTGAAACGGGAAACGGAGTTTTCTCAGTCTACCGCCGGGCGGTTTATGAAGCTGTTTGAGGAATACGGCACCAAGCAGACGGTCATTTTTGGGGTTGTGGAAAATTCGTCAACGTTGGCGAATTTGAGTATTTCCAACGCTTTGGCGCTGCTTGCGCTGCCTGCGGAGGAGCGGGAGGAATTCGCCGCCGAGGTGGGCGCGGAGAGCATGAGCGCCCGGGAGCTGGAACAGGCCATCCGGGAGAAAAAGGAGGCGGAAGCCAGGGCCGAGGAGGAGCGGGAACTGCGGGCCAAGGTGCACGACGAGTACGTGAAGCTGGAGGAAAAGCAGAAGGAAGCGGAGTTTGAGACCGAGCGCCTGCGCCGGGAGCTGGAGGAGCTGCGCAGGCGACCGGTGGAGGTGGCGGTGGAAACGGACGAAGGCGCGGTGGATGCCGCCCGGGCCGAGGTGCAGGCGGAGTGGGAGAAGAAGCTGGCCGATAAGCAGGCAGAACTGGATGCTGCCGAGCAGAAAAACTCCGAACTGACGGAGAAGGTCAAGAAACTCAAAGACAAGGCGAAGAACGCCGGGGCGGAGGACAAGGCTGCCCGGGAGGAACTGACCGAGGAGGTGGCCGGATTGCGCAAGCAGCTGGCCATGAGCGGCCGGGAAATGGCCCGGTTTGAAATGCGGTTTGCCAACTGGAACGACGCGTTTGCAGCTGTGCGGGATGCGCTGGAGGAACTGGACGAGGAGACTCGGGCCAAGATGCTGGGGGCCGTGAAGGCGCAGCTGGAGGGGTGGGGGAGGATACTCGATGCCGATACTTAATTACACCACCTCGGTCAACGTGTTCAAGACGCTGGGTGAAATCCAGATGCAGCTTGTGAAGCACGGGGCCAAGAAAATCATGCAGGACTATGACGACGATGGAAACATCGTCGCATTGTCCTTTCTTGTGGACACGCCCACCGGCCCACGCGGTATTCGTCTGCCGGCCAACGTAGACGCCGTTCATGCTGTCCTCACCCGGCAGCGCGTCAAGTGTGACCGGGAGCAGGCCGAGCGCGTGGCGTGGCGTATCGTCAAGGACTGGGTGGAGGCTCAAATGGCCATCTTGGAGAGTGAGATGGTTCAGATGGACGAAATCTTCCTGCCCTATATGGTCAACGGCTCCGGGCAGACTCTTTTTCAAGCCTACCGCGATAATCAGCTGATGCTGGAGGGAGGAGCAGGCAATGCCTGACATCAAGGAAAAGCTGGTGGAGTTGATTTGCGATGCACTGGATGACGGATGCGGCAGACATTGCAAGTATATGCCTTGCGCCAGAGTAAGAAATGTCATCGACGCTCTCATCGCCAACGGCGAGACCATCCAGAAGTGGATCAGCGTGGAGGAGAGGTTGCCGGAGGACATTGGCGACTACCTTGTGGTGGTCAAAAGCAAGTACGCCTGGGAGACGGATTACCGGGTGGAGGTTGATGTAGCGGGATATAACCCCTACGAGGATAGGGCGTATATCGATGGCT
Source organism: Lawsonibacter sp. (assembly GCA_045601925.1). GTDB lineage: Bacteria > Bacillota > Clostridia > Oscillospirales > Oscillospiraceae > Lawsonibacter. The sequence continues at coordinate 6,645 of JAZSAP010000052.1, read as the reverse complement.
GCTGGAACACGTTTAACGATTGGGATGAGGGGGAGGAGTATCTGCACATCACCCATTGGATGCCCCTGCCGGAACCGCCGAAAGGAGAATGATAGATGTTTATGCCATTTATCAAAGATTGGGAAGAAACAAGAGCCGGCAAAGAGAGTGCCGCACCCATGACCAACGCCGACCACATCCGTGCCATGAGCGATGAGGAATTGGCGGCGTTTCTTGATGGGGTGCAGGAGGAAGAGTGCAAAGCCATCCATGAAGTGCGGGAGGACGGAACGTTCAAGTTTGAGAGCCTACGAGAGGGTTGGTTGGCATGGCTTCAGGAGGCTGCGGAGCCACTAAAGGATATGCAGTATATCGAGCGTGGGGCGTTATGCCAAGCGCTGGACGGTATAATCAAGGACTATATTGCGGAAAAGACATTTCAAGGGAACTTTGCCGCCGGTGTTCTTTGTGACTTCCGGGACACTGTGCTGACTAAAATTCCGGATGCCGATGTGGCGGAGGTAGTCCACGCTGACTGGGGAGCTATCAGAAAGGGATTTTATGAGTGCAGCCGATGTGGCAGAAAAGAACCTTCTCCGTGGGGAGGGGTAAAAAAGATCTATCCGTACTGCCACTGTGGGGCGAGGATGGACGGTGAATGATATGAAGAAGAAAATTAATGGGTTGGTCTGGGATATTTCAATTGTTTCAGGCGCAAGTGCCGAATTATTGGCGGACGGAGTGACATGCCGTGGAACAACTTGGTGTGGACATCAGAGGATTTGCCTTTCTGCCGATCTGACAAGACAAACGGCCAAAAGAGTAATTGCGCATGAACTGACCCACGCATTCTTGTGGTCGACACAGATGCGGATTCCCGAAACCTTTACGGAAGAAGAAGTATGTGAGTTTGTCGCATGCTGGGGATATGAAATCCAGACTATGACCGAAGAAGTGTATGCGGCACTGTATTGTCCGTTGGACGGGGGTGCGGAATGAGTGACGAATTGCTGAAGCGCAGCAAGGTATTGGCGGCAATCGAGGAGTCCCTGGCCGAGAACGAACACCGGACGGTGGAGACCCGGATGGTACATACTCAGGAACACAGGCACTTGATGCGGTTGGTGGCGAAGCTGCCGGCGGATGCGGTGGTGGCCGAGGGTGGATATGTCCTGCAGAGAGCTGGGAAGGAGTACCCTTGCGCCTATCACAGGGAGGGCGTGTGTGCAAAGCTCTCCAGCGAGACTGTGACCAGCTGGTGCGTATTTGGCCCCTGCCCCTATCAGACGCCGTCCCGGGGGGACGTGATCCGGGCCATGAGCGACGAGGAGCTGGTGGACAAGCTGTACCAACTATACCGCGGGACAATGGACGACACAAAGTTCGAGGATATTTCCATGAGGTGGTGTGATGGCGGGAGCGGGTGCATCGACAAAGATGGCGAGGTGGACTGCGACGAGCGCCGGCACAAGGAATGTATCCTGCGGTGGCTGAAAGGACCGGTGAAGCGCGATGCATGACCTGTTTGAAGGGATACCGGAAAAATGGGTCGGGTACTGCGCAAAATGCGGGCGGGACGGCCTGAAGAAAAATATGGTAACGCTGTCCGTGCGGGACGGTGGGAGTGCGCCGCAGCGGGTGCTGTGTAACCTGTGCCCGGAGTGCATGGCTTGGGTGCTGGATAGCCTTGGCGTGGCGATGCCGAAACGATAGGAGGGATAAAACGCGGGATACCGGGATTGCGAGCGCACGGCGGGCGTGGTCTGCGACAAGCAGACGGAATGCGTGCGGTGCGGCTGGAACCCGGCGGAAGCCGGGCGACGGCTTGGGATGATCCGGGACGGTCTGCTGGAAGTCGGGCCGTCCGGGAAGCTGCGGCTGCAGCTGAAACGAAACAAGAAGAAGGAAAGGTGAGAACAATGAAACGTTACATAGGAACCAAGATTGTGGATGCGGCACCATCCGGAAACGGATACCGGGTGCGCTATGAGGACGGCTATGAGAGCTGGAGTCCCAAGGACGTGTTTGAGAAAGCGTACCGTCCGGTGGATGGGATGAACTTCGGCCTGGCCATCGAGGCGGCCAAGCGGGGCGCGAAGATCACCCGCGCGGGATGGAACGGCAAGGGGATGTGGGTGGTGTACCGCACGGGCTACCCCGAGGGCATCCCGTGCAACAAGAACACGGCGGATGCCGTGGGCATCCCGGAGGGCAGTTTGTTTAAGGTGCGGCCCTACCTGCAGATGAAATGCGTGGATGGTTCGTTCCAGATGTGGCTGGCAAGTCAGAGTGATATCCTGGCGGACGACTGGATGATCGTGGAGTGAAAGGAGAATTGTCATGAGTGAACTGAAAGAGACCCCCAAGGCCTTTGTGCAGGCGGTGCAGGAGTGCCGGGAGAAGGAAGAGGCACGCATGGGTTGTCCCTATGCCAGCGGATATGAGGCCTGGGCCAGGCTGAAACACCTGCTGGAGCGGGCGGAAACGGCCAAGAAAACGCTTGGTAGCCTGCATGGCGACATTTGGAATGCCATCAAGGACGACAATGATGAGTCTGTCATTGTACACCTGAATGCTGTGGGCAGTCAGGCGATGGATATGTGCGTGCTGCTGGCCACTATCGTGGCCGAGGCGAACCGGGCTGCCGAGGAGCTGGCGGACAAGCTGTAAAGGAGGAACGCGAAATGGAAGCAACGAAAGGTACCGTTCGGCAGGAACTGGACGAGATCATGGAATGCCTGCGCGTGGCAGAAGAGCGGCTGGATCGTGCGCTGGAAGCTGTGAACGGGCGAGATCTCAGAGACAATTGCGATGCGGAAGAGCGCTGCGGTGTCACCGACCGGGAGCCGGGGATCATGGAGCGGCTGATGCGTGTGAGAAAACTCGCATCGTGCGTAGCAGGCAAGGCAGAAGAGCTGACAAGTGCTTTGTGAGGGGATTGCGCGGCAATGCCCCCCTCATCCGTCACGGCTGGTGCCGTGCCACCTTCCCCCTTAGGGGGAAGGCTTTTGCAGTCCCGTGCGGGGCTGCATCCTGCTGCCGGGTGCCGGCATCGGGATGGAGATCCGCACACAGGCGAATACACACATTCCTATATACGCGCACGCGCGCGTATATAGGCGGTCCGTAAGAGGATAACTGTAGGACCACGCACGCATACAAAGGCGAAAAACGGCGCGACAAATTGCTTTTTTCGCTGCGGCGGAGGGGAGGACGGGAAGGACGGCGGCAAGACGTCTGCTCCCGGACGAAGATATCATGATATCAAAATTGGTTTGGCTAAGAAAAGTTAAGGGCGCCGCGTGCAGGCGGGTGGTGCGCGCGTGCGCGTGATAGAAATTCATTCAAACAGGAGGGGCAAATCGTGGGAGGTGGATACTGGATGGTACGGACATTGAGAAGTGGAAAGGTAATCGAGAAGTCCCTGTTTTACGTGGGGGAGCGCAAACCAAGGGCGGACCGGAAGAAGGGCGGCACCTCGATGGAGCGCAGGGACAAGAACATGAACACGGCGGTGCGGCGCATGGCCCGGATGATCAACTGCAACTGGGGAGCGCGTGACCTGCTTCTGACCTTTGACTATGATCCCGAACACCTGCCGGCAGATGAAAAGGAAGCGGAGCGGTGCATGGAGCTGGCGTGGCGGCGCCTGCGCAGGACACTGGAAAAGCAGGGTGTGCAGCTGCGGGGCTACTGGCTGACGGCGGACAAGGATGCGGACACCCGGGAGCCGGTGCGCCTGCATCACCATGCGGTCATTTCCTGCCAGGGCGTGACGGTGCGCTGGGGCGAGGATGGACAGCTGGCTGAGTGCAGCGTGGGCGGCCGTGAGCTGGCCGAGCTGTGGGGCATGGGCGGCATCGACGTGGAGCCGCTGCGGGAACAGGATGATTACACGCCGCTGGCGGTGTACTGCGTGCGGCAGGCCATTGACGGCCCGGACGAGCGCAAGTGGCACGCCAGCCGCGGGTTGAAGAAACCGGTGGTGGAGCGGGAGGTCGTGGTGGACCGACCCAGAGAGCTGCGCGCCCCGGGTGGGGCCAAGGTGAGCGAGGTGAGCCACTACGAGGCCGGGAGCGGGAACCACTACATCCGCTACATACGAAAGCCGAGAGCGCCCAAGGTGGGCGGACACAAGGAACGGGCGTTGTGGGAGGCGGACGATACTTCCGAACGGCCCGATGAGGGTATCGGGCCCTACGCGTTGGAAACAAAAAACGGAGGTGCGAAGTGAGCTTCCGAAGGCTGCGGGGGGTGCGGCTGTCGGAGGAACGGCAGGGGTTGATACGTTACACCTGCCTGAACTATGCCAGCCGGCCGAAATGGGAACAGGAGAAGATCAGACGCCTGTGTGAGCAGCACGGGGGTCCGTATTCCTGCGCTCTTTTCGAGGTGATGACCACACGGAGGTCGGTGGTGGCGATCGCGCAGGCGCACGCGGTGAGTGAGAGCGTGCTGTATGAGCGCAGAAAAGCCTTTTACGAGGGATGGGAAAAGTGATATGAGGCGGGGGGTGCAAGAGCCTGCCTGCCTGCGCACCGTGGGTCCGGGTGCATTGAACGGACCAACTCCTTTCAAGGGACCCGGATTGTGCTGCGTGGGCGGCTTCCGGGTCCCTGCTTTTTTATGGCCGGATACAGACAACAGGGAAAAGCGAAAATGCCGGTGCGGCATAGGGGCGCAAGGGAAAGCGGGAAAATAAAGTCCGTGATAACGGACACGCCATCCGTGTTACGCTTTTATCACAGGGAAGGAAAAATGGGTGCGAAGGTGCCGCTTGTGGAGGGTTTGCCAAGGGGCTGCCACCCGAAAGATGGAGCTTCCCCGTGGGAGGACGGGTGGGCGAACGGGAGAGCGAACGGGAGAGCGAACGGGAGAGTGAACAAACGTGGCCAAGCGGCGAAAAGAAGAATTTGACACGGAGAAGGCCGCGGGAATGACGGCGGAGGATATTGCTGCATTCATGACGCTGAAAGAAACCAAGTTCACCAAGGAATTTTTGGGCTGTCTGAACGGGACTCAGGCGGCTATACAGGCTGGGTACACACCCGGCAAGGATAACGCCAGCGCGGCGGTGCAGGCGTCCCGATTGCTGAAAGACCCGCGGGTGCGGGCCTACCGGGACGCGCTGTTGCGGGAGAGCGTAGAGGATATGGCGCTGACCCGGGAGAATGTGCTGCTGCGGCAGCTGGAGGTTTGGCGGCGGTGTATGGCGGCCGAGCCGGTGATGACGTGGGACAGCGAGAAAAAATGCTGGGTGGAGTCCGGTGTGTGGCGGTTTGACGCCAAGGGTGCCACGAAGGCGCTGGAAAATATCGCCAAGCTCCTGGGCATGGAAGCGCCGAAGAAAAACAATCCGTCCGGGAATGGGCTTGAGGGCCTGCTGGCAGAATTGGGCGGAGGGGGGCGAAGATATTGAACCCCGAAGTGGAGCGGGTGCTGAAGACGCCACGGCTGTACATGGAGCGGTTTCTGATAATCCGAACCAAGGAGGGCAAGCTGGCACCGCTGAAGCTGAAGCCCGCGCAGGAAAAGCTGTACGAGGCTATGAAGCGGGAGTACGAAGCAGGGCGCCCGGTGCGCATGATCGTGCTGAAAGCGCGACAGCTTGGCTTTTCCACGGTAATCGAGGGCGTATTTTTTCACGATGCGGCCACCCGGCAGCTGGTGCGCACCATGATTCTGGCTCACGACGAGGAGTCAACCAGCAAGCTGTTCCGCATGAATAAGCTGTTTTACGATATGCTCCCGGACGCGCTGAAACCCATGCGGAAGAACAGTAATGCCCAGGAGATCGTATTTGAGAACCCGACACGGGATGCGCAGGAGAAAAAAGAAGAGCCTGGATTGATGAGTTCCATCCGCTGTGTGCCGGCCGCCGGCGGCGGTGTAGGACGAGGCGATACGCTGACCAACATTCACGCGTCGGAGGCGGCATTCTGGCGGAATATGAACGAAACGCTGGACGCTGTGATGCAGGCCGTGCCGGACAGCCCGGACACGGCGGTGGTTATCGAGAGTACGCCCAACGGGTTTAACGCCTTTAAGACCCTGTGGGACGATGCTGTGGCAGGACGAAACGGCTTTGTGCCGCTGTTTTTTGCCTGGTACGAGGAGCCGGGATACCGACGGCCGGTGGAGCCGGGGACGGTATGGACGGCCGAAGAGGAAGATCTGCGCGAGGCGTACGACCTGGATGACGAACAGCTGGCGTGGCGCCGCTGGTGCATTAAGACGCAGCTGCGCGGCGACAGCGAGAAGTTCAAACAGGAATATCCGAGCTGCCCGGAAGAGGCGTTTTTGCTGTCGGGCAACCCGTTTTTTGACAATGCCGGGGTGCTGGTGCGGATGCGCACAGTACCGAAGCCGGTAAGCCGGGGGCGCTTCGTTTACGGAGAGAGCGAGAACGGATGCCCGGTGGACTGGCGGTGGCAGGAGGACGAGCGGGGTGAGATCACCCTGTGGAAGCACCCGGAGGAGCGGGTGCCCTATGTATTTGGCGGGGACACGGCCGGCGACGGCAGCGACCGATTTACTGCCCACGGCCTGGACAACACCACGGGCAAACAAGTGGCGCAGCTGCTGTACGACGGCAGCGCGGAACTGTGGTACGCCCAGCAGATGTACTGCCTGGGGATGTACTACAACGAAGCATTGCTGGCGGTG
>JAZSAP010000051.1:0-3880 GCA_045601925.1 Lawsonibacter sp. | reverse complement strand
CTGTTCGGGTTGGAGTCCCTCGTGGCCGACGAGCTGCGCCGCCTTGACCTTGCCGATGTGCGGGCAGAGAACGGCCGAGTCCTCTGCTCCGGCACCATGGCGGACATCCCCCGCATCAACTTAAATCTGCGCACCGGCGAGCGACTGCTGTTGGTGCTGGGCAGCTTCCCCGCCCCCACCTTCGAGGCGCTGTTTCAGGGGGTGCGCAATCTGCCCTGGGAGCAGTTCATCCCACAAAACGGCCAGTTTCCCGTCAAGGGCCACAGCCTGAACTCCGCCCTGCACGCCATCCCCGCCTGCCAGTCCATCGTGAAAAAGGCGGCCGCCGCCCGGCTGGGACAGAAATACGGCATGGAGACCCTGCCCGAAACCGGCCCGATCTATCAAATCCAGTTCTCCATTATGAAGGACACCGCCACCCTCATGCTGGACACCAGCGGGGCAGGGCTCCATAAGCGCGGCTACCGCGCCCAGGGCGTGGTGGCTCCCTTGCGTGAGACCCTTGCCGCCGCCATGGTCCTGCTGTCCCGCTACCGGGGCCGTGACCCCCTGTGCGACCCCTTCTGCGGCAGCGGCACCATCCCCATCGAGGCGGCCCTCATCGCCAAGAACCGCGCCCCCGGTCTGAACCGCAGCTTCGCCGCCCAGCGGTGGAGCTGGCTGGACAAAAAGCTGTGGCTGGATGCTGCCGACGAAGCTATGGATAAGGAATTCAACGGCAGTTACGAAATTTGGGGCGGCGATCTGGACCCCGCCGCCATCGAGCTGGCCCGACATAACGCCCGTCTGGCGGAGGTGGACGACCTCATCAGTTTCGAGGTGTCCGACGCCACCCGCTTCCACTTTGGCGGCCTGCGGGGCCGTATCGTCACCAACCCGCCTTACGGCGAGCGCATCATGGAGCGGAGAGAGGCCGAGGACCTGTACCGCGCCTTCGGCAAGGCGTACCAGAAATTCCCCGAGGGCTGGAACCTGTACCTGCTGTCCTCCCACACGGAGTTCGAGCGCACCTTCGGCAAACAGGCCGACAAGAAGCGCAAGCTGTATAACGGTATGCTCAAGTGCGATTTGTTTATGTACCTTTGAAAGAGTGAAGAGTGGAGATTTCTCCGTCCCTCACTCTTAACTCTCAACTCTCCACTCTAATGCGAGGTGTATTCTATGCGCCATCTGTTTATCATCAACCCCGCCGCCGGCAAAAAGAAAAGCACCGCCGCTTTGGAAAAGCTGCTGTCCAAGCTGTCCTTCCCTCACGAGGTTCTGTACACCCAAAAGGCCGGGGATGCCGAGGACTTCGCCCGACGGGCCGCGGAAACCGGTGAGGAAGTGCGCATTTACGCCTGCGGGGGCGACGGCACCCTGAACGAGGTGGTCAACGGCGCAGCGGGGTTTGACAATGCCGCCGTCACCTGCGTGCCCAAGGGCACGGGCAACGACTTCCTTAAAATTTTTGGTCCGGACTACCGCACCCTGTTCTTTGATTTGGAGGCCCTTGCCCAGGGACCCCAGACCCCCTTCGACCTCATAGACTGTAACGGCAAGCTGGGCATCGACGTGGTCTGCTGCGGTGTGGATGCCCGCATCGGCGCCGGCGTCCACCGCTACAAAAAACTGTTCGGCCCGGCGGCCTATGTGGTGTCCCTGATCGAGCATGTACTGTTCCGGGGCCTGACCCGCCCCATGCAGGGTACCATGGGCGACCACAGCTGGGACGACGAGACCACCCTTTTGTGCGTGTGCAACGGCCGGCACTATGGTGGCGGCTTCAACCCCGTGCCCGAGGCTATGCCCGACGACGGGGTGCTGGATATGCTGATGATCCCCAAAATCGGCCTGCTCACCGTGGCCGGGGTCATCGGCAAGTACGCCTCCGGCCGGTATAAGGATCTGCCCCATCTGGTCCGCGACTATCACGGCCAGTCTGTCACCTTCTCCTCCCCCCAGCCCCTGACTGCTGTGGTGGACGGCGAAGTGGTGGAGGCCACCCAATTCACCATCGGCCTTTCCGACAAAAAAGTCAACTTCTTCTACCCCGCCCACGCCGATTATTCCGTCGAAACCCGCACCCCCGCCGCGGCTTTTTGAACGAACCGTAAATAATTTCCGCTTTTTTCAAAATAAGACTTGATTTTTCCTTCCGAAGCGGTTATTATGAATTAGCACTTAAACAAGCCGAGTGCTAATTCCCCCGGTAACCCCCTACCGCATATTATGAATGATTATATATAAGGAGGAACCCATTATGAATCTGAAACCTTTGGCTGACCGCGTCATCATCAAAATGGTGGAGGCGGAGGAGACCACCAAGGGCGGCATCATCCTGACCGCCGCCGCCAAGGAGAAGCCCGAAATTGCCGAGGTACTGGCTGTCGGTCCCGGCGGCATTGTGGACGGCAACGAGGTCGTCATGACCGTCAAGGTGGGCGACAAGGTCATCACCGGCAAGTATTCCGGCACCCAGGTCAAGGTGGACGGCGAGGAAGTCACCATCGTCCGCCAGAGCGACATTTTGGCTATCGTCGAAGAGTAAGCGTTTGAGCCGTCGTGAGCAGCGCGGATGGACCGGAGTGAAGAACGCAAACCAAGCAAACCATGTTTGCTGTTTGTGCTCCGAGTCGGAGGGAAGCCGCGCGTCGCGAACAGGCGAGACGTGATAGCTGCGAAACAATATTATCATCTGAATTTGGAGGATTATCATTATGGCTGCTAAAATCATCTGCTATGGCGAGGACGCCCGCAAGGCGCTGGAGCGCGGTGTCAACCAGCTGGCCGACACCGTTAAGATCACCATGGGTCCCAAGGGCCGCAACGTGGTGCTTGACAAGCAGTTCGGCGCTCCCCTGATCACCAACGACGGCGTGACCATCGCCAAGGAAATCGAGCTGGACGACCCCTTTGAGAATATGGGCGCTCAGCTGGTGAAGGAAGTTTCCACCAAGACCAACGACGTGGCCGGCGACGGCACCACCACCGCCACCCTGCTGGCTCAGGCCATCATCCGCGAGGGTCTGAAGAACCTGGCCGCCGGTGCCAACCCCATGATCATGAAGAAGGGCATCGCCAAGGCTACCGAGGCTGCTATCGATGCCATCAAGGCCAACAGCCAGAAGGTCAACGGCACCGAGGATATCGCCCGCGTGGGCACCGTCTCCTCCGGCGACGAGACCATCGGCCGTCTGATCGCCGAGGCTATGGAGAAGGTCTCCGCCGACGGCGTCATCACCGTGGAGGAGTCCAAGACCGCCGAGACCTATTCCGAGGTCGTGGAGGGCATGCAGTTCGACCGTGGCTACATCACCCCCTACATGGTCACCGACACCGAGAAGATGGAGGCCGTCATGGACGACGCCCTCATCCTCATCACCGATAAGAAGATCTCCGCCATTCAGGAGCTGCTGCCCCTGCTGGAGCAGGTGGTGCAGTCCGGCAAGAAACTGGTCATCATCGCCGAGGACGTGGAGGGCGAGGCTCTGTCCACCCTGATCGTCAACCGTCTGCGCGGCACTCTGAACGTAGCCTGCGTCAAGGCCCCCGGCTTTGGCGACCGCCGCAAGGAGATGCTGCAGGACATCGCCATCCTCACCGGCGGTACCGTTATCTCCTCCGAGGTCGGTCTGGAGCTGAAGGAAGCTCAGCTGTTCCAGCTGGGTCAGGCCCGTCAGGTGAAGATCACCAAGGAGAACACCATCATCGTGGATGGTGCCGGTGATCCCGCCGCTATCCAGGCCCGCGTCAACCAGATCAAGTCCCAGATCGAAGTCACCACCTCCGAGTACGACAAGGAAAAGCTGACCGAGCGCCTGGCCAAGCTGGCTGGCGGTGTTGCCGACATCAAGGTGGGCGCTGCCACCGAGGTAGAAATGAAGGAGAAGAAGCTGCG
>JAZSAP010000050.1:0-11955 GCA_045601925.1 Lawsonibacter sp. | reverse complement strand
ATGCGCAAAGAGAAAAAGAGGGTCGCTGCAGAGCTGCAACTCCACAGCGACCAAGGCTTTCAATATACCTCACAAGCATATTTTAAGCTAACTCAAAAATACGGCATAACTCCGTCCATGTCAAGACGTGGTAATTGCTATGACAATGCTATGGCGGAAAATTTCTTTTCTATTCTTAAAACAGAGTGTATCTACAGGCACAAGCCAACTACACTCAACGAAGCAAATGAAATTATTGATTGCTACATTCACTTTTATAACCACGAGCGTATCCAGTTAAAAACGGGAGTGGCGCCGCTCACGCTGCGCCACTCCGGCTAAAACTCAATATTCTCCTACACGGGGGTGTTTTTTGTGCTGTCCGTACAAACTGGGGCAGTACACTATGCGGGGGGGATATTTATTTGCTTATAAGAGCCCATTTAGTTTTTTCATGGTTTCCGCTGAAGGTTCCGGGACGTGGTGGAGGGGAAATGGGATATTCATAGCATCGTATTTGGTGGAGCACAGCTTGCGGAAGGGGAGCAGCTCCACCTTGTCCACGCAGGGGTGGGTATCCCGAATGTGCTTGAGAAATTCGATGTTCTCTTCGCTGTCGTTGAGGGTGAGGATGATGACCTGACGCAAGGTGGTGGGGATATTCCGCACGTTCAGTTCCGCGAGAAAGTCAAGTACGGGGGACAGGGAGCAGCCGACGTGGGTGCGGTAGTCCGGGTCGTTGGTGTATTTGATATCCAGCAGCACCCGGTCGGTGACGGAGAGCAGGTCCCGCACATCGTCGTTCAGCAGGCAGCCGGAGGTATCCAGACAGGTGTGGATGCCCTGGGCCTTGCAGAGGGTGAACAGCTCGTAAACCTCCGCCGCCTGCAGCAGTGGCTCGCCGCCGGAGACGGTGATGCCGCCGTCTGCACCGAAATATTCCCTGTAACGGGCGGCGCGGCGGGCCAATTCTTCTGTGGAAAGCTTCTGTCCGCCGTCGAACGCCCATGTATCGGGGTTGTGGCAGCATTTGCAACGCAGAGGGCAGCCCTGGGTGAACACCACAAAGCGCACACCGGGGCCGTCAAGGGTCCCGAGGGACTGGATGGAATGGACCCGCAGCATTACATCGCCTCGTGGAATGTGCGGCTGATGACCTCCCGCTGCTGCTCCCGGGACAGCTTGTTGAAGTTGACCGCATAGCCGGACACGCGGATGGTCAGGTTGGGGTACGCCTCGGGATTTTCATAGGCGCGGAGCAGGGTCTCCCGGTTCATGACGTTGACGTTGATATGGTGGGCCTTTTTGGTGAAGTAGCCGTCCAGAATGGACACCAGGTTGGTCTTGCGCTCGTCGGCGGTCTTGCCCAGAGTCTCCGGAGTGATGGAGAAGGTGTTGGACACACCGTCACGGCAGTCGTCATAGCTGATTTTAGCCACGGAGTTCAAAGAGGCAAGTGCGCCGTTCTCTTCCCGGTTGTGCATGGGGTTGGCGCCGGGAGCGAAAGGCTGGGCCGCGCCGCGGCCGTCGGGGGTGGCGCCGGTGTTCTTGCCGTACATCACGTTGGAGGTGATGGTCAGAATGGACAGGGTGTGGATGGCGTCGCGGTAAGTGGGGGTCTTGCGCAGCTCGGTGATGACCTTGTGGGTCAGCTCCTTGGCAAGCAGGTCCACCCGGTCGTCGTCGTTGCCGTACTTGGGGAAGTCGCCCACAGTCTCGAAGTCCTCGATAAAGCCGTCGGCATTGCGGATGGGGCGCACCTTGGCGTGCTTGATGGCGGACAGGGAGTCGGCCACTACGGACAGACCGGCTACGCCAAAAGCCATGAGTCGCTCCACCTCGGTGTCGTGGAGGGCCATCTGGGTCTTTTCGTAGGCGTACTTATCATGCATATAGTGGATGACGTTCATGGTATTGACGTACAGGCGCATGAGCCATGCGATGTATTCGTCATAACGCTTCATGACGGCGTCGAAGTCCAGTTCGTCCCCCTCCATGACGCCCATCTGGGGGCCGAGGTGCATGGCGCTGGGCACGTCGTAGCCACCGTTGAGGGCGATGAGCAGCAGCTTTGCCAGGTTGCAGCGGGCACCGAAGAACTGCATCTGCTTGCCCACCTTCATGGCGGACACGCAGCAGGCGATGGCGTAGTCATCGCCGTAGTGGGGGCGCATGATGTCGTCATTCTCGTACTGGATGGAGTCGGTGTCGATGGACACCTTGGCGCAGAAGCGCTTAAACGCCTCGGGCAGCTGCGCAGACCACAGGATGGTGATATTGGGTTCGGGGGCAGAGCCGAGGGTGTACAGGGTGTTGAGGAAGCGGAAGCTGCTGCGGGTGACCAGGCTGCGGCCGTCCTCGCCCATGCCGCCCACCGCCTCGGTGATCCACATGGGGTCGCCGCCGAACAGCTCGTTATACTCGGCGGTGCGCAAGTGACGGGCGATGCGCAGCTTGATAACGAAGTCATCCATCAACTCCTGGGCACCGGCTTCGGTGAGGATGCCGCGCTCGATGTCCCGCTCGATATAGATATCGAAGAAGGTGCTGACACGGCCCAGGGACATGGCGGCGCCGTTCTGCTCCTTGATGGAGGCGAGATACGCAAAGTAGGTCCACTGGATCGCTTCGCGGGCGTTCTTGGCGGGCTGGGAGATGTCGCAGCCGTACATGGCGGCCATTTCCTTCATATAGCCAAGGAAGGCGATCTGCTGGTACAGCTCCTCGCAGGCGCGGGCCACGTCGGCGGAGAAGTCCTGCTGCCCCATTTTCGCCTTGTCCGCCTGCTTCATTTCGATGAGCCGGTCCACGCCGTACAGGGCCACCCGGCGGTAGTCGCCGATGATGCGGCCGCGGCCGTATGCGTCGGGCAGGCCGGTGATGACGTGGCTGCTGCGGGCGGCGCGCATCTCATCGGTGTAGACGCGGAACACGCCGGTGTTGTGGGTGGTGCGGAACATAAACTCCTGCTCCACCTTGTCGCTGAGCTGGTAGCCGTAGGCCTTGCAGGCCTGGCGGGCCATGCGGATGCCGCCGAAGGGGTTGACGCCCCGCTTGAGGGGGCTGTCGGTCTGCATGCCCACGATGAGTTCGTTGTCCTTGTCGATGTAGCCGGGGGCATAGCTGGTCAGGGAGGAGACGGTTTCGGTGTCGATGTCCAGCACGCCGCCCTTTTCCCGCTCCTGACGGAACAAGTCGCGGACCTTGGCCATGAGTGCCTCGGTGCGGTCGGTGGCGCGGGCCAAAAACGAATCGTCCCCATGGTATTCCTTGTAGTTGGTCTGGATAAAGTCACGGACGTTGATCTCATCCTGCCAGACACCGCTGCAAAAGCCGTTCCAGTTTTCGTGTGTCATATCAATTTCCTCCCAAAAACAAAAAATGGGCAAATCAGTATGAACTGACTTGCCCAGACGGTCGGCTACTTCGCCTTTTGCATTCCCACGCGGTTTGTCCGCTGATCCGTCAGTCATGCAAAGGTTTTCTTTTTGTGTCACTATTCTATCCCATTCGCCACGTCCTGTCAATCGGGAAGAATGCACAAAAAAGCACGGCAGACGGCGCCGGTCTGCCGCGCTTTTGGACGCTGTTTGGCCGGCCGGCGGCAGGAGAGAATGGGGGTTGCTTGAAAAAGGCGGTGATATATGATACATTACACTTACATCAATATCTTGGGAACGAAATGTCGAGGTAGTGCGGAATGTATAATTTTTTTGTTGATGAGTGCGCTCGCGCAGGGGATAGCTTCCGAATCAGTGGAAGAGATCGCAATCACATTTGCAACGTGCTGCGGATGCAGATCGGTGATACCTTTCTTGTCAGTTGTGCAGGAACGAGCAGTTTGTGCCGTCTGAAGTGCATTGAGGACGACATGGTTGAGGCGGAGATCGTGGAGGAAGATTACCGGAATACGGAGCTTCCCGTCCGATTCTATCTCTTCCAGGGCTTGCCCAAGGGCGATAAACTGGAACTGATCATTCAGAAAACTGTGGAACTGGGCGTGGCGGGGGTCGTTCCCGTGGAAATGAGCCGCTGTGTCATGAAACTGGATGAACAAAAGAAACGGGCACGCAGGGAGCGGTGGCAGTCTATTGCGGAAAGTGCCGCCAAGCAGAGCAAGCGAAATGTGATTCCCGAAGTGTCTGATGTGCTGACTTATAAGCAGGCTATGGGAAAGGCTGCTGAACTGGACCTGTTCCTTGTGCCCTATGAGAATAAACTTGGCATGGCCGCCACCCGGAAGGCTTTGGACCGCATCAGGCCCGGTATGTCTGTTGGAATCCTGATCGGTCCGGAGGGCGGCTTTGAGGAAAGGGAGATAGACCTTGCCCGTGGGGCGGGTGCCACGGTTATCTCTTTGGGGAAGCGCATCTTGCGAGCGGAAACGGCCGCAGTAACGGCGGTTGCCCTGGGCATGCTGCATGTGGAGATGAATTTGGACGGTGACGAACAGTGAAAACATTGCCGGTTGAATTTGCGGCAAGAATGAAACAACTGCTGGGCGAGGAGGAGTTTGCTCTTTATGAGGAGTCCTTCCGTCAAAACGCGGTACGCGCGTTCCGGGTCAATACGGAAAAGATATCGGTAGAGGATTTTGCGGGAATTGACCCGTTTTCCTCGGAGCCGATCCCTTATGTAGAAACCGGTTTTTATCTCGATCACGACAAGATCGGCAACCATCCGTTCCACCATGCGGGCATGATCTATGTACAGGATCCCGGTGCCATGGCCACCGCCGAGTGTCTGGACATTCAGCCCGATTGGTGGATTCTTGACCTGTGTGCCGCTCCGGGCGGAAAAAGCAGTCAGCTGCGCAACAAATTAGGCCAAGACGGTATTTTGATTTCCAATGAAATCGTCCCTTCGCGCTGTAAAATTCTGACCGGAAATGTGGAACGACTTGGCTTTCGCAATACTGCCACAACATGTCTGGATCCTGCGCGTATTGCGCAAATATTCCCGGAAACCTTTGATATGATCATGGTGGATGCCCCCTGTTCCGGCGAGGGTATGTTCCGAAAGGATGATACTGCCATTCAGGAGTGGAGCATGGAGAACGTTCTGCATTGTGCCCGCCGGCAAAAAGGAATTTTGGAGCAGGCGGCTGCCGCGCTGCGCCCGGGCGGATATATCATCTATGCCACTTGCACCTTCTCTTTGGAGGAGAATGAAATGGTGGTGGATGACTTCCTGCAGGCGCATCCCAATTTTGAATTGATTCCTGTGCGTGAGGTCGTCAGGCGTTATACCGATGACGCAATCAGCTATGACGGATGCACCTGCCACAATTTGTATGATGCACGCAGGTTTTACCCCCACAGGAGCAGGGGCGAGGGGCAGTTTATGGCTGTCCTTCACGATAAACGGCCCTGCGTGCCGCGTTTGGTTCAGAGGCAACTCCCGGCAGGGAAGCTTGACCCGGTTGTTGTTGATTTTCTCAATGATACCCTTGCGGATTACGACCTGAATCAGGTGTCCATGTATCACGCAACCCCCGTTTACGCAGCCCCTGTGCTTGTGTTGGACAAGAATGTTGCCTTTTCCTGCGGCGTTACCATCGGCGAGATTCGCAAAAGCTATATCCAGCCGCATCACCAGTTCTTCATGGCTATGGGCAGACAGTTCAAGCGCCGAATCGAGCTTGCACCTGACAGTGCGGAATTGGAGCGGTACCTGCACGGAGAGGAACTTCTGGTGGACTGCGAAAACGGCTGGGCCGTGGTAACCACGAAAGGTTGTTCCGTAGGTGGCGTGAAGGTGACGGCAGGCCGAGCCAAGAACCATTACCCCAAAGGATTGCGAAAGCTAACATAAAGAAGCTGTTATGAAAAGCTGTCTGAATGGAATGTGTCCGTTCAGACAGCTTTTTGATTTTGTTATAGCTTCCGGCAGTTTCACATTTGGAGTCACAACAAAGCTATGAGCAATATGAGTGGCGGCACTGTCGCTGTTGGAATGGGACATTTTCACTGAAAAAGGCGAAACACCACCCGCGCCCAGACGGCCCAGATGCGGACCAACTACCTCTGGACCAACTAAATTTGTGTGCTTCCTGTTTTTCCTTTGCAAAACCCCGCAGCCCTTTTGGACGGCGGGGTTTTGCGTGAAAGAATTGTGCAAAAAAGAAAGTTTTCCCTTGTGTTCTTGAGAGAAATGGTATATATTAAATACAATGTGGACGGCTATAGGCGTTAAGAAACGGAGGAGTGAACATGAACCACAAAATGTTTAACAAGATGCTTTCCGCGTTGCTGGCCATTGTGCTGTGCATTGGCATGGTGCCGGCAACGGCGATCCCTGCCGCTGCGGCCAGCAGTGTCGGCAGCAACGAGTGGATCGTACGCAACGATGACTTCAGCCGATACCCCACGGGTACGGACACCTTCTGGCAGAACGACTGGTACACCGGGTTCTCCAGTGGTTATCACGGCATCTACGAGAGTGAAAATTACGCCACCTACGACATTGTGGCGGAAGGCGAAAACAAGATGCTGCAGATGGTTACCGTAAATCCAACGGACACTGAAGGGGTGCTCAATCCGCTCAATGCAAATTTTACTGCACCCACGGTTTCCGGCGCCTGGTCCCTGAGCATAGATTTGTGTATGGTGAAGCCGAGCGGAAAGTCTGTCCCCGGCCTTTCCATCAACATGTTCACCGGCATTTCCCCCAGTCTGTCCGGTGGTGTGACGGTTTATGTTGAGCCGACTAAGGGGTACGGAGTTCGATTGGTGCAATCTGTCACCACCGATGTCGGTGGAGAACAGCGTGTACAAGATGCGAATGGCGACATGGTGATTGCCTATGACACGTGGTATACCCTCAAGTTGTCCGTGGAACTGGGCAAGTTTATGGTGAAGGTGTGGCCCCAGGATCAGGCGGAGCCGGCCGATGACGCCACCACCGGTGTGATCGTGTTCGAGCACGAGGCCTTTACCCAGGAACGACTGGACAACGGTATGGCTGCGGTGATTCAAGGCCGTGGACGTGAAGATACCGGCGTTCCCTACAAGGTCCGGCTGGATAACCTTAAGGTTGCCAAGCCTTATGCGGATATGACTCTGCCTGATTCCCTGAGCGGCGAGAGCGGCGAGATTCTGCCCATCGAGCCGGCCTTTACCGGTCAGGATCTGATGGCCCAGCTGCCTGCGCCCAAGTTTATCTATACCGTTTTCGACCCCTCTTTGGGCCGCGTGACACCCAACGGCTATCTGGCGCTGAATACTGCGGGACAGGGTACGGTCACGGTGGAGTTGGCCGACATCGACGGCAATGGCACCGGTGTTACCAGAAGAATCCCCTTGACCGTCTCCGCGTCCACGGCGGGAGAACAGCCCCTGCGCATTCTGTCCATCGGCAACGGCTACAGCCGTGACACTCTCTATTATCTTGACAATTTGGCCGCATTGGTGGGGCAGAGTGTTGACAGTGCCTATCTGACCCTGGACAATGCGACTCTGCGCTACCACGCCCGAAACGTGGCCCAAAATGCCGCGGAGTATAACTACTACGCAAGTGCGACGAATAATACCGCTACCGTGAGCACCATCAACGACGTGGTAGAAAGTGAAAACTGGGACATCATTATGCTGCAGCAGGGTGTGGAAGAGGCCGGTATGCCCAACACCTACGACGCTGACCTGCGCTATCTGCTGGACTATCTGGCTGATGCCCAGCCTAAGGCCAAGGTGTACTGGAACATGACCTGGGCCCATCAGCAGAACACCGTGAATCGCACGGAGGACTTCAAGTCCCTCTATGACAGCGAGCAAGGCGTTATGTACAACGCGATTGTGAATGCGTTGGACGAGTATATCGTGGGTGCGGACGCTGAGTTTGGTGCCGACTTTGACGGCTGGTTCCCTGTGGGTGCCGCCATTCAGAATCTGCGCGCCACCGCTTTTGGCGATACCCTGACCCGTGACGGCTACCACCTGTCCCTGCAGGCTGGCCGCCTGACCGCCGCCATGACGGTGCTGAAGGTGCTGTTCCCCGGCGTTGACCTGAGCGCGATCACGCCGACGGCGGTGAGCTCTTTCCTAGTCACCAACAAGATGGACGGTGGGCAGACCTTTTCCGGGGACCCCGCCTACACCAACAATACCACCAACATGACTCTGATCCGTCAGAGTGTGGAGGCTGCCTGTGCTGATTTGAACAAGGCACCTGCGACCGTGGCCGCCCCCAACCCCCCGAAGGTGGAGGATGTGACCCCTGACCCAGACGATGTGACCATCGGACAGGTAGTAGCACCCCTGAACCTGCGTTTTGCAGACATTGTTGTGACTCAGGACGGTACCGTCTACGCCGGCGCCTACGAGTCGGTGGCTCACGTGCCTACCAAGGATAAGGACTACAAGCAGACCGGCAAGGAAGGCTACGGTGAGCTGAAGATTTGGAAGGGCGACCCCGACGGAAAGACATGGTACTTTGACGAGCCTTTGCTCACCATCGGCCAGCACGAGTTGGAGGAGTGGGGCATCGCGCCCAATCTGTACAAGCGCTACGACCTGCTGAAGAGCGGTGTCGGCGACTACGCCTATTTCATTGACGCCCGTGATGCCAACCTGGGTCTGATGTACCATGACATGGACAATGACGGTACCGAGGACGAGGTGCTGCTGTTCACCTTCTTTGCCAACCTGTTTATGGAGTCCGGCGGTACCAAATTCGCGGGTACCTTCCTGCTGCACTCCATTGACGGCGGCGAGACCTGGTCCAAGCCTCAACGCATCAGCTCCAAGGTTTTGGACACCGGCGGCGGCAAGCGCGGCGACATTGCCGTGTTCTCCGACGGTCAGATCCTATTCCCCATGTACGCCAACCCCAAGGTGTCCGGCGTGCTGCTGCAGTGGAATGTGGACACCAAGCAGTGGGATACCGAATACGAGACGGAGATTCCCATGTACGTCTACACCACCGAATTTACCGAGCCGTCCTTTATCGCCCCCGACCCAGACGGCCAAGTGGTCTATGGCTTTGTGCGCGACAACGGTCAGGCTGTAGTATCTTATGACCGTGGCTATACTTGGGAGCATATCCACACCATCGACGGCAATGTGGAGCAGCCCGGCTGGGCCTATATTGACGAGAACCGTGCCTTTGCCACCTGGGCCTTCGACAACGGCCCCGCCCGTGATACCAAGGGTCAGATGGTCTACTTTGACGCCGGTTGGGAGGCCACCCAGCCCAAGGTGATCCACGAGAACTACTACCGCATGCCCCATGATGCCGGTGACCCCTCCAGTAAGCTGCTGCAGAACGGAAAGCTGCTGACCATTATGTACGATGTTACCTTCCGCGCCATCAACGGCAAGTTCCTTGACCCCGATGCGCCGGAGTTCCAGCTGCCCGAGCTGAACGATGATGCAGCCCAGGTCACCCTGCGGACAGTTACCCCCGGCTCTGTCAACCTGACGGTGGGCAATGATCTGCCCTTCACCCACACCCTCAACTTCACCGCCACCTTCGCTGCCGACGGCAAGCTGACCATCACTGCCGCCAACGGCGCTAAAGTGGAGTTTGCGGTGGGCAAGTACGGCATTAAGACCGACAAGGCTACTGAACTGCGCGTGGCCGTCGTCAACGGCGCCACCTACGTCAAGACGTGGCTTGTGGGCAGCACGGAGCCGGCGGATTGGACCGCCGTTAAGGGCGGCACCGACCAGAACAGCGGCAAGGCTGTCTTTGTCGGCAGCGCAGTCACCCTGGGTACTGTGAAGGTCACCCGCAGAGCCACCCTGATCATGGGTGAGGGCGGTGCAACCACTGCCGGCATGATGGGTACTGCTCCTCTGTGGATGAATCCTGCAGAGATGGCCGACAAGGTCACCTGGACTACCAGCGATCCCGCCATCGCCACCGTGGACGGTCAGGGCACCGTCAAGTTTGTGGGGACCGGTACGGTCACCATCACTGCCACGCTGGGGGATCAAAGCGTTTCTGCCACCTACGAAGTGGGGGCGGCCGCGGCTGAGGTCATGGGAGAAGGTGAGACCAAAATTCTCTTTGAAGACGATTTTGAGAGCTACACCGCCGGTACGAATACCTTCTATGATGCGATGGCATCCCATGGATACACCACGCCCGCCGAGTACGCCAAGACCGGCTTCAACATTGTGGAAGAGAATGACAACAAGTATCTGCAGCTGGTCAGCACAAGCGGCAACGCCAACTATCCCTGGTGCGTCGTGGATACGCCTGTCTTCGGCGACTACACTGCGCAGTTTGACTTCCTCTACAGCGCTGCGAACACCGACGCCAATATATATGTCAATATGTGGCACGATGTTGACGGCATATACTCTATGATGCAGATGGGCGCAGATCGTTTCAACTACCAGCACATAGATGCCCAGACCGGCGACTACGTGAGCTCCCCGGTGTTCTACAGTCACAGTGTCGGCACGTGGAACACGATGAAGCTCGCCCGCGTAGACGGCGGTATGTATGCCAAGGTGTGGCCCAAGGGTGCGCCCGAGCCCGCCGGCTGGCAGTACTGTGGCCTGGCAGATGAGATGGACACCGACAACGCGGCCAAATTCCGCCTTTCCTTCAGTGCGAAGGAGACTACGGAGCAGGTTGCGCTGTTTGATAACCTGATCATCACCAAGCTGCGGCCGGAGATGGATAACGAGTGGGTCGTGCGCAGCGACGACTTCAGTGACTGCACCGTGGGTCAGGATGAGTTCTGGAACAACAGCAAGTACAGCGGCTTTAGTGAAAGCTACCACACCTATACCGAGGGCGGCTTCCCCGGCTTTGGCGGTACCACGTATTCCTCCTACTACAACGTCATCAAGGAAAACAGCGATGAGATGCTGGAGCTGGTCAGCAACTACAAGGTGGCCAACTATTTCACCACCACCAAGGTTTCCGGTGCCTATTCTATGACCCTTGATCTCTATATGCAGAATTCCACCACCGGAACTTCCGTTCCCGGCGTTAAATTGAGTCTGCTGAACGGTATTTCCTCCGGCCTGCCCGGAGTTTATATCGACGGTGTGAATTCGACCAACCCGGGCAACACGTTTAGACTGGTGGAAAATTTCGAAGAACCCACAAACGGTAGTACATTGCACGTGAAGAACGCGGATGGTACGAATATGGTGCCCACCGTGGACACGTGGTTTACGGTCAAGCTGACTGTGGAACCGGGCCAGTTTATGTTGAAGGTTTGGCCCAGAGGGGAACAGGAACCTGAGGACGATTCCGCTGCCGGCGTGTGCGTGCTGAAGCATGACGGTCTGACGGAAGAACTGCTGAACAGCGAAAAGGCCGGGAGCATCGAGACCCGCGCCCGTAATGTTAAAAACGCGTCCTATGCGGTGCGAATTGACAACCTGAAGCTCTCCAAGCCCTATAAGAGCCTGGGCCTGCCTGCACAGCTGTCCGGCAACCCCGGCGACACCGTGAC
This sequence comes from Lawsonibacter sp., assembly GCA_045601925.1. Classification (GTDB taxonomy): domain Bacteria; phylum Bacillota; class Clostridia; order Oscillospirales; family Oscillospiraceae; genus Lawsonibacter. The sequence goes on along the minus strand of JAZSAP010000050.1, from coordinate 560 downwards.
CCTTGACCCGAAGTTCACCGGACAGGATCTGGCGGCTCAAACGCCGGCACCCACAATCAGATATATCGCCTCTGAACCGGCTGTGACCAGCGTGAGTGCCGACGGTGTTGTGACCTTTGGTGAAGTGGGCCAGGGAACGATCGGCGTCGAACTGCTAGACATGGATGGAAAGAGCCACGGCGTGGCCCATGAGATCAGTTTGACAGTGACCGAGGTTTCTGAGCCGGAACCCGAACCCGATCCCGATCCCGAACCTGAACCTGAACCCGAGCAGCATTCCACCCGTGGCACATTCAGCCTTGAAGTGGTGGAAACGATTATCATCAATAACCAGAAAGTTGATATCTGCCGCTGGGTGTGGACACCCTTGGATGCGTAAGGGAAAACGCCTGTCTTAACAAAAACGCCTCATGGCTAAGCTTTGCTTGCCATGGGGCGCTTTTGTTTGTGCGTTTCTGATTCAATCCCAATCAAACCCGCTCTTCGGCCAGAGAATCCAGGAAGGCTCCGAAGATATCCTCCTCTGCCCTTCTGCGAGCCTTGATGGCGTCCTCCAGATT
>JAZSAP010000049.1:0-20124 GCA_045601925.1 Lawsonibacter sp. | reverse complement strand
CAGCTCCTCCCCCGGCTCCATGGCCCGGATTACTGTTTCACTGTCGAGAATCAGGCCCCGGCGCTTGGTCTGGGTGAACCGCGCCTTTGCCGCCTCCGCTTCAGAGAGCTTTCCGTCCTCGGTCAGGAAGGGGAACCGGGCCGGAAAATACTGGACACCGGCGCTGACCGGGCCGCTGCCCAGCACCTGCTCGCCTCCCTGCTCCAGGGCGAACAGGTACAGCAGCATCTGCAGGCCCAATCCACCGGCCACCTCGGTCAGGTCGAAGGTCTTTTTACCGGTCTTATAGTCCACCACACGCAGGTACAGCTGTTCGCCATCCCGCCAGCCGTCCACCCGGTCCACGAATCCGGTAACGCTGATGGTCACGCCGTCCTCGGTCATCTCCACGGGAGCAAGCTCTTGACCCCGGCCAAACCCCAGTTCAAAGTCCACCGGCACGAAGCGGGACACCGCAAGCTCCTGGGCCACGTTGTCCACCACGGCGTCCACGCCGGTAATGAGGCGACGGAAGAGATAGATAAACCGTGCGCTCTGGTTTTCCAGACCGCCCAGGTTGTTCCGGACATAGTCCTCCACCGCGGCCCGGGTCAGCTCCTTCAGCTTATCCCGGTCCACGCCGCCTTCGCCGTCCCGCCAGGCATCGCTCTGGAACACCTGCTCCAGCACGTAGTGGACGAATGTGCCGTATTCCGGGGCATCGAAACCAGCCCGGCGGCGGGGTTCCGCCTTCAGGCCGTAACGCATGAAATAGGAGAAGTGACAGGACTTGTACTTGTCCATGCGGGAAGCGGACATGGGCACCTTGCGCCCGTACAGGCGGTCCACCGCCTGTCGGGACAGGCTGCCCCGCTGCCATTGTTCGGCCCGTTCCAGCCGCTGCACCGCCGCCGACCATTCCGGCATTTCTCCCAAAATCCGGCGCACCGCAGGCTGGGTTCCCGCCTGTTCCAGTGCCGCCCGGGGGGCGCACAGGCGGAAGCCCCCTGCCCCCTGCGTCTGCACCCGCAGGTCGGGGAATATCTTAAGCAGCCGCTCCACCAAAAAGGATGGCTGCAGTTCCTCGCCCCCTCTGCGGGCAGGCCAGGTGACAAATAACTTTTCGTCCGGGCATGTGCAGGCGGTATAGATGGCCGTCATCTCCCGATACAGGCGGTCCTTGCCCCGCAGGCCCAGTTCCACGCCCACGCCGGCCAGCAGCTCCCGGTCATCGTCGGACAGCAGACCAACCGGCTGTCCCACCCCGGGGATGGAGGCATCGTCCGCGCCCAGCACGAATAGTGCCCTGACCCCATGACCGTTTTGGCGCACCAGTTCCCCGGCGGTCACGCGGTCCAGGGAAACGGGGATGGTACCCACCTCGTACTGGCTGAGCACCAGCCGCAGCAGGCGGTTGAATTCGTCCAGCTCCATAGGGGTGTCCCCCAGCAGACGCGCGCACTGCTCCAGACCGCCGCACAGGATCTCCCACAGCTGGCGATACTCCTGAGCAAGGCCCAGTTCCCCCTGCTGTGTGAGCTGCTCACACCGCTCCTCCAGCCGTTTATCCAGGCCGATCTCTTCCAAAAAACTGTAAAGCGCTTGTGCTTGCCCACGCCCTGTTTTCAGGCGATTGGTTCGAATTTTCTCCAGTGGACCCACTGCCCGGCGGCGCAGAGCATCCAGCCGTTCCAGCCGCTCCATGTCCGCCGATTCCATGGCAAATCCATAGCCGCCGGGGTGCATGGTCCACGGCTTTTCCTGGGTCCAGCGGCTGCCATGGATGTCCCACTTCAGGGCGTAGTTTTCCAGCTCGTCCCGCTCCTGGCGCGTCAAGTCGGTCAGGTCGGTTTTCAGGTAGCGGAACAGATCGTCATAGGTATAGCCACCCGCGATGGTGTCCAGTGCGGCGGTTACAAGGGTCATAACTGGACGCTGCAGAATGTCGCTCATGGCAGAGCGGAACACCGGGATGTCGTATCGGTCGAACACCGACTCAACGAGTCCGTCGTAGCTGCCGTAATTGCGGGCCACCACGGCAATGTCCCGCATACGCAGGCCCTCTTCCCGCACCAGTGTGCGGATCTGGGCCGCGGTCCACTCCACCTCGGTGCGGGGGTCAGCACCGCAGAACAGCTTTACCTGCCCATTACAGGGTTGTGCGGTGTCCCGCCGGGTGTTAAACAAATATTGCTCCAGCTGCACCATGGCCGCCGAGCGGGCAGGAGCAGCCGAATCGCACACTTCCACCTCATGCCCCTGCCCCAGCTTTTTCGCCATGGCGACCAGCTGCCGCGCCGTGTGTCGGGCGGGAGAGAATACGCCGGCGCCGCCGTCAGTCTCCTCCAGCTTGTCGCAGGTCAGGGCCACGGTCACGCACTCGCTTTGCCGCAGCAAAAGCTCCACCAGTTCCAACTGCTGGGGCGTAAAGTCTATAAAGCCGTCCAGCCAAACGGTTTTCCCCGCACCCCAGCCACATTCATTCAGCTTGCAGGCAGCGCGGCTGAGCCGGTCCCGGGGGTCAAGGGCAATGTCTGCCGCCATGGCGTCGTAGGCCGCACAGATCAGGCCCAGATCCCGCAGACGGGCGCCGTCATTGCCGCCGATCTCCTCCCCGGCCCGGAGCATCTGCTCCGGACTGACGCAGCAGCTTTTCAGCTCGTCCGCCGTGGCCAGCAGGCCGCTGAGGAAGGCCGGACGGCGGGAGTGCAGCATATCGGCCACCGAATGCACCGCCCGCCACATCAGCAGCAGGCGGCCGCCGGCGTCCAGTTCCTGCCGGCCTGCACCACCGGCGGTCTGAAACACGCGGTTAGCCAGGCGGCTGAAAGTCAGTACCTCGGCGTAGCGGCACACAGCCGCCCCGCCTTGAGCACACAGCCGCCGCTCGGTCTGGTGGGATTGGGGCTCCGGCACCAGCAGGATGTGCTGCTGCCCGCTCTGCTCACAGATGCGCTTCAACACCTGGGTGGACTTGCCCGTGCCGGCGCGGCCAATGATCAGTTTCAGCATTGTGTTCCCCTCCCCTTTCGTTTTTTATTAGTGTAGCACAGTTTGTGTCCCAAAAAAAGGGCTACGACAAAAAAACAGAGGCAGGTCAGTGACCTGCCTCTGCTGTGCACACAAATTAGCCGTTGGGGCTGATGGTGTAGTTGGGGGCTTCCTTGGTGATATAGATGTCGTGGGGGTGGAACTCGCGCAGACCGGCGGCGGTGATTTGAATGAACTGGGCCTTCTCGCGCAGCTCATCCACGGTGGCGCAGCCGGTATAACCCATACCGGAGCGCAGACCGCCCATCAGCTGGAACACGGTCTCGCCAACCGCTCCCTTGTAAGGAACGCGGCCTTCCACGCCCTCGGGAACCAGCTTTTTGTTGTTGGTCTGGAAATAGCGGTCCTTAGAACCCTTGCTCATAGCGGCCAGGGAACCCATGCCGCGGTAGACCTTGAACTGACGACCCTGGAAGATCTCGGTCTCACCGGGAGACTCCTCACAACCAGCCAGCAGGGAGCCCAGCATGACCACGTTGGCGCCGGCGGCAATGGCCTTGGCGATGTCGCCGGAGTACTTCACGCCGCCGTCGGCCACGATGGGAATGCCGTACTCGGCAGCCACCTGGGCAGCGTCGTGGATGGCAGTGATCTGGGGCACACCGATACCGGCCACCACGCGGGTGGTACAGATAGAACCGGGGCCGATACCGATCTTAACGCAGTCGGCGCCGGCCTCGATGAGGGCGCGGGTCGCCTCAGCAGTGGCAACGTTGCCGGCGATAAGCTGCACGTCGGGGTACAGGGCCTTCACGCGGCGAACGGTCTCGATAATGTTTTGGCTGTGGCCGTGAGCGGAGTCCAGAGCCAGCACGTCGGCACCGGCCTCCACCAGGGCGGCAACGCGGTCCAGCACGTCGGCGGGGGCGCCGATGGCGGCACCCACCAGCAGGCGGCCCTTCTCGTCACGGGCGGAGTTGGGATACACCTCGGCCTTTTCGATGTCCTTGATGGTGATCAGGCCCTTGAGGTGGAAGTCCTTGTCCACGATGGGCAGCTTCTCGATCTTGTGGCGGCGGAGGATCTCCTTGGCCTCGGCCAGGGTGGTACCCTCGGGGGCGGTGACCAGATTTTCCTTGGTCATCACGTTGTCGATCAGCTGGGTCATATCGGTCTCGAACTTCATGTCGCGGTTGGTGATGATACCAATAAGCTTGCCGTTGTCGCAGATGGGCACGCCGGAGATCTTATACTTGGCGCACAGCTCGTCCGCCTCGGCCAGAGTGTGACCGGGAGCCAGCCAGAAAGGATTGGTGATAACGCCGTTCTCACTGCGCTTGACCATGTCCACCTGCTCGGCCTGCTGGCTGATGGACATATTCTTGTGGATGATGCCGATGCCGCCCTCGCGGGCAATGGCGATGGCCATGCGGTACTCGGTCACGGTGTCCATAGCCGCGCTGATCAGAGGGATGTTCAGGCGGATCTTTTTCGTCAGCTGGGTATGCAGGTCGATGTCGGCGGGCAGCACGTCGCTGGCAGCGGGGATGAGCAGCACGTCGTCAAAGGTCAGGCCCTGCTTGACAAACTTCTGGGATGCATCCATGTTGTCACAACTCCTTTTCTCCAATAAGCCCCAAAGGGGCAGTCATGTAAAATGGGTATTTTGATTATTTTAACCCCGCCGTGTGGGATTGTCAAGGAATGTCTTGCCCAAGAAACATTTGTCCGTCGAAGCGAGTTTTGCCAGTTTCGTCTATACCGTGGACAAACCAACCGCCCTCTTCCCGGGCAGCGAGCATATCGATATACTCGCCCGCGCGGCATTCGGCGTGGTAGCCCAGCTGCATTCCGGACACAAACACGTCCGCCGGCAGCCGATCTGCCCGGATGGCGTCGCAGACAAAATCCGCATAGCGGGTGTTGTTCACGTGGTTGTTGATGTCCGTGTCGCTGTAGTGCATCAGCCGCCGCTCGGCAAGTTCCATGTGCTTGGGCAGGCTTAATTTGGAAAGGACAATGTCCTTATTGCGTTCCCCGCCGCCGGTACCCTCCAGCTCAGGGATTTGGGCCAAGCGCAGCATTTTCCGTTCCTGCAAACTGACCAGCGCCCACAAGGACACCGCCTGGCCCACCCATTCTCCGTTTATGTACAGGTCAAAGTCGCGGTACATGGATGCGCCCCTGCCGCCCCGGTGCCAGGTGTGTATGGTCAGCTCTTCCCCCCAGCGTAGGGGGCGCTTGAGTTCATACCACAGCCGGGCCAGCATCCAAAAGGCGCCGTAGCCGTCCATCAGCACGTCCCGGCCGAAGCCGCGGCGTTCGGCGGCCTGGGTGGCCGCCTCCTGCAGGTGACCCAGCAGGGCGGAGGGTCGGCAGTGGCTGCGGCCGTCCACATCCCGGGTGTCAATGACGGTTTTATGCTCATACCACACGCTCATGGAATTACTCCTTGTTCCTGCCGCGGATGAGAATGGTATTCTTGCAGCAGATATCGTCGATATCGTCGGCGGTGGCGGCGGGCAGACGCATTTCAGCACCGCACTCGGCGCACATCAGATCCACCGAGCTGTAATTGACCTGAAAACTCCACTGCTTGCTGCCGCAGGCGCAGGACACTCCGCCCCGGGCCGCAATATCTTTCAGTTCGGACAGCACCTCGTGCATGACGATCTCGTCCAAAAAGACGTTGTCCTGCCCGGCGTCCCGCTCCAGCTTGTCCACAGTCTGCTCCAGTCGGGCTGTGGCGGCAAAGACAGGCCCTTCCTCCCCCACGTAGCAGCAGTCAAGGCCGGAGGCCGCGCAGGAGAAGGCCAGGGTCTTTTCCCGCACGAAGGCGGTGGAGGAACAGGTGACCTTATGCTCCGTGCCGCAGAACAGGCAGGGCACGTCCAGCTTCACCCTGTCCGCCAAAAACTCCACCCCAAGGGCAGACTTACCGCAGGGACAGGGAACTTTGGTGGGGGCGGCGGCCAGGCTGAACAAACTGCGCTCCACAATGACCGACTGGCGGCATTCCGGGCAGATATAGGCAATGGTACGCGTTGGCTCCTGTGCGGACATGGGACTCATCCTTTCACGGGTGTGATTACAGGAAACAGTATACCAAATTTTTTGTTTTTTTCAACCCATTACCGTTTGGGTTTTGCCCGGAAGATCAGCGCCACCAGCGCGCCGAAAAAGATGGCCGCCGCGATGCCCGCCGCCGCAGAGGTAAATCCGCCGGTCAGCGCGCCCAACAGGCCCTTTTCCGCCACTGCTTCCCGCACGCCCTTGGCCAGCAAATTGCCAAAGCCGGTCAGGGGCACACCCGCCCCGGCACCGGCCCACTCCGCAAGGGGTTGATACAGGCCAAGCCCGCCCAAAATCACGCCGGCAACCACATAACCCACCAAAATCCGAGCCGGTGTCAGCTTGGTTTTATCGATCAGCACCTGACCGATGACGCACAAAATGCCGCCGCACAAAAACGCTTTTAGATATTCCATACATTCTCACCTTTCGCATTCCAGCACCACGGCGTGGCAGATGCCAGGAATAGACTCACCCTGCATGGTGGCCGTGGGCGAGTGGAGGGCCCCCGTGGGGCAGAATAAAATCCGGTTCCACTTCCCCGTCTGCATCCCGGGCAGCAGATGGGCCGCCAGCACCGAGGCGCAGCACCCGCAGCCGGAGCCGCCGCAGTGGACGTCCTGCCCCTCCAGGTCGTAGACCAGCAGGCCGCAGTCGGTGTGCCGGTCGGCAAGGTCGTATCCCTCCCGCCCGGCCAGTTCCAGCAGCAGTTGGCTACCCAGCACGCCTAAATCGCCGGTGACGATCAAATCATAGTCCGCCGGGGTACGCCCCGTGTCCTGCAGATGGGCGGAGATGGTGTGGGCGGCGGCGGGGGCCATGGCTGCCCCCATGTTGTTGGCGTCGGTGATGCCCTTATCCACCACTCGGCCCACGGTGCAGCCGGTCACCCGGACGCCCTTCCCGGTTTTACCCAGCACCACCGCCCCCGCCCCCGTCACCGTCCACTGGGCGGTGGGGGTGCGCTGACCGCCGTACTCCAGCGGGTTGCGATACTGCCGCTCCGCTGTGCAAAAATGAGAGGATGCGGATACCGCCGCATATTGTCCCGCCCCGCCGCCAAGGGTGATGGCGCCAAGGCACAATCCCTCCCCCATGGTGGAACAGGCGCCGTACAGGCCGAAAAAGGGGACTTCCCGCCCGCGAGCCGCATACCCGGACCCGATGCACTGGTTCAGCAGGTCGCCGGCAAAGAGGAAGTCCACCTGTCCTTCCTGCACCCCGGCCTTTGACAGCGCCGCATCCAGCGCCCGCTTCTGCATCTCCGACTCCGCTTTCTCCCAGCTGTCCTGCCCGAAGCGGTCATCGGCGTCCACATAATCAAATTGCCCGCCAAGAGGCCCCTGCCCCTCTTTCTTGCCCACCACACAGCCAAAGCCCAGAACACTGGGGCCGTCGTCAAACACCAGGGTCTGTCCACCCACTTTTTTGCACGACATGGAAACACCTTCTTTCGCCGTTACTTTTCCCAGTTCAACGGCAAATATGCGCAAAAAACCGGCGCGGACAACTCCTGTCCGCGCCGGTCGATGTAAGGCTTATTTACTTGCTCTTGATATATTTATCAATGGATTGGGCCGCGTTCTTTCCCGCGCCCATGGCCAGAATGACCGTGGCCGCGCCGGTGGCGGCATCGCCGCCGGCAAAGATGCCGGGAACAGAGGTAGTGCCATCCTCGTTGGCGGCAACGCAGCCCTTGCTGGTCTTATCAAGGCCGGGCGTGCCATCATAGCTCATCTGGTTGGCCCGGGTGCCCAGGGCCATGATGACGGTGTCCACCTCAATGTCAAACTCGCTGCCCTCAATGACCACGGGACTGCGGCGACCGGAAGCATCCGGCTCACCCAGCTCCATCCTTACGCAGGTGATGGCATTGACTTGGTTGGTCTCGTCACCCTTGATTTCCACCGGATTGGTCAGCAGGTCGAAGATGATGCCCTCTTCCTTGGCGTGGTGGACCTCCTCCTTGCGGGCGGGCAGTTCGGCCTCGGAGCGGCGGTAGATGATGTGCACTTCAGCGCCCATGCGCTTTGCGCAGCGGGCAGCGTCCATGGCCACGTTGCCGCCACCCACCACAGCCACTTTCCTGCCGTGCAGAACGGGGGTGGCCGCCCCCTCGCGGTAGGCCTTCATCAGGTTGATGCGGGTCAGGTACTCGTTGGCGGAGTAGACACCCACAAAGGACTCGCCGGGGATGTTCATAAACATAGGCAGGCCGGCACCGGAGCCGATGAACACGGCCTCGTACTCCATGTCAAACAGTTCCTCGATGGTCAAAATCTTGCCGATGACCATGTTCAGCTCGATGTCCACGCCCATCTTCTCCAGCTTGGCAACTTCCTGTGCCACGATGTCCTTGGGCAGGCGGAACTCGGGGATGCCGTAGGTCAGCACGCCGCCGGCGGTGTGGAACGCCTCAAACACGGTGACGGAATAACCCATGCGGGCCAGCTCACCGGCGCAGGTCAGACCCGCCGGGCCGGAACCTACCACAGCCACCTTGTGGCTGTTCTTGGGGGCAGTGGTCACGTTGGCAATGCCGTTTTCAGCGGCCCAGTCGGCCACAAAGCGCTCCACGCGGCCGATGGCGACCGGTTCGCCCTTGACGCCGCGGACACACTTGCCCTCGCACTGGCGCTCCTGGGGGCAGACACGGCCGGAGATGGCAGGCAGGGTGTTGGCGTTGGACAAAATCTCGTACGCGCCGGCAAAATCCTCCGCGGCCACCTTGGCCAAAAACTGCGGGATGGGAATGCCCACGGGGCAGCCGCTCACGCAGGCGGGGTTCTTGCACTGCAGGCAGCGCTTTGCCTCGTTCACCGCCTCTTCAGCAGTGTAGCCCAGAGCCACTTCCTTGAAGTTGGCGCTGCGCACACCGGGGGCCTGCTCGGCCATAGGGGTCTTGTTCATCTGCATATTAGCCATTCATGGCACCCCCTCCCAAGCGGCAGACATGCTTTTCCTTCGCCGCCGCTTCAAACTCTCGGTATGTAGCATTGCGGGCAATGACCTCGTCAAAGTCCACCTTGTGGCCGTCGAAATCAGGGCCGTCCACACAGGCAAATTTCACCTTGCCGTCCACGGTCAGTCGGCAGCCGCCGCACATACCGGTGCCGTCGACCATGATGGGGTTCATGCTGACGGTGGTGGGAATGTTGTATTTGGCGGTCAGCTTGCAGGCAAACTTCATCATCATCAGCGGGCCGATGGCGAACACATGGTCAAACTTCACGCCGGACGCGATCAGTTCCTCCAGCTTGCCGGTAACGAAGCCGTGGTAGCCGTAGCTGCCGTCATCGGTACAGATGTGCAGGTCGGTGCAGGCGTCCTTCATTTCGTCCTCAAGGATAATGATGTCGCGGGTCTTGAAGCCGCCGATCAGGTCCACGGTATTGCCCGCTTCGGTCAGAGCCTTGGCCACGGGCAGCGCGATGGCACAGCCCAAACCGCCGCCCAAAACGGCGACCCGGCCCAGATTCTCCACCTCGGTGGGTCGGCCCAAAGGACCAACAAAGTCGTGGAGCCGGTCCCCCTGCTGTAGGCGGTCCAGTGCCATGGTGGTGCCGCCGATCTTTTGGAACACCACTGTGACCAGTCCGTCACGGGCCTGGCAGATGGTTAGGGGGATACGCTCGCCATCCTCATCCACGCGCAGAATGATAAACTGCCCCGCTTTCGCCTTTGCCGCCACCAAAGGGGCAGAGACGGAAATCATGGTGATCTCCGGGGTCAGCGCTTTTTTCAATACGATTTCGTAAGTCTGTTGCATCTTGGCGCCTCCTGAAAATTTTCCAATATCTATTTTGCCGCAAATGCGCTCATTTTGCAAGGCTTTTTCCACAATTCCGCAATTTACATAGTCTTTCTTTGACAGGGTCCCCGTTTTTTGGTAGGATAGAAAAAATCCCCTGCAGAAAGGTCGTGCGCCCATGGCTAAACCTGAACACCTTGGCCCCTACACGCTGGAACTGCCCCAAGGTGTGTTCCCCCTCGGCGGAGACAGTCTTGCCTTGGGCCGCTTTGCCACCGTTCGGGACAGCTGGCAGGTGTGCGACCTTGGCTGCGGCGGTGGGCCGCTGCTGCTGTTGCTGGCGGGACGGGCGCAGAACCTTTCCCTCACCGGTGTGGAGCTGGATGAACTCGCCGCCCAGGCCGCCCGCAGCAATCTGACCCGCAACGGGTTGGACGGTAACATCCTCCACAGCGATTTGCGGCAAGCACACCTGCCCGCCGGGCAGTTTGACCTGGTCATCTCCAACCCGCCCTACTTCCCGGTAGGCAGCGGCAAAAGCGGCGGCAGTACCCGGTGTGAGGAAGCTTGTTCCCTTGACGAGTTGTGCGCCGCCGCCGGCCGGCTTTTGAAAAACGGCGGCCGGTTCGCCCTGTGCCACCGGCCGGAGCGGCTGTGCGACGTGATGTGTTCCCTGCGCACCCACGGTATGGAACCCAAACGGCTGCAGCTGTTGGCGCACAGTCCGGCACACGCACCCTCCGCCATACTGGTGGAGGCGGTGCGTCAGGGACGCCCCGGTCTGGAGGTTTTGCCCTCTGCCACACAAATCTAATATAAATTTTGCAAGTTTTCTCTTTACATTCTCCGCTTTTCCGTGTTAAACTATATGCAAGTTTAAGGAGGTGTCTGTATGGAAATGGATCTGACCCGCAAATTTCGCCTGACTGACGAGCGCGACCTGGAGATCAAGGCTATTCTGTCCACGGTCTATCAGGCACTCCAGGAAAAGGGCTATAACCCCATCAACCAGATCGTCGGCTACATCCTGTCCGAGGATCCCACTTATATCACCAACCACAACAACGCCCGCACCCTCATCCGCAAGGTGGACCGGGACGAGCTGCTGCGCACGCTGGTGAAGCAGTACCTGCTCAGCTGAAAAACTGCAAATTTTTGGCCGTGCGCTTGCCGAAAGGGCACGGCCTTTTTTGCGCATACTGTCCGCGAGGTGAGCGTATGCAACAAAGCAAAAATCCCTCTCGGGATCGGGAGGATGTCCCCTTTTTGATGGATCAGCCCGTCTGCGGTGACGAACCCGACAGCATTCAGCAGGTCAACCGCTACGGCACCTATGAAATTCAGCCCACTGCCGACAGCCACCAGTTCTTCCCCGCCATCGCACAGGGCAGCTACCAGGGCGGCAACCTGCGCCGTCTGCGTCGGCAGACCTGGGTGGACAGCGTCGCGCAAAAGGATCGCAAGGGACAAGAAAAGTCCGGTTCAGATTGACTGAACCCAACTTTTCTTGTTTCATTTACACGTTGGCCAAGGCGCCATCGATGTCGGCGATCAGGTCGTTCACATCCTCGATACCCACGGAGAAGCGCACCAAATCGGGGCTGATGCCGGCGGCAGCCAACTCCGCATCGTTCATCTGACGGTGGGTGGCGGAGGCGGGGTGCAGCACGCAGGTCTTCGCGTCAGCCACGTGGGTGGCGATGGAAGCAAGCTTCAACCCGGCCATAAAGGTCTCTGCCGCGGCGCGGCCGCCCTTGACACCGAAGGACACAACACCGCAGGTTCCATTGGGCATATACTTTTGGGCCAGGGCGTATTCCTTGTCCCCCTCCAGGCCGGGGTAACGGACCCAGGCCACCTTGGGGTGGTTCTTCAGGTACTTGGCAACCGCCAGACCATTCTCACAGTGCTTGGCCATACGCAGGGGCAGGGTCTCCATACCCACGTTCAGCAGGTAGGCGTTCATGGGTGCAGGGATGGAGCCGAAGTCACGCATGAGCTGGGCGGTGGCCTTGGTGATGAAGGCTCCCTCCAGACCGAAACGCTCGGTATAGGTCACGCCGTGATAGCTCCCGCCAGGGGTGCCCAGGCCGGGGAACTTGTGGGGGTTCTTCGTCCAATCGAACTTGCCGCTATCTACAATCGCGCCGCCAACGGCGTTGGCGTGGCCGTCCAAATACTTGGTGGTGGAGTGGGTCACGATGTCGGCGCCCCACTCAAAGGGACGGCAGTTGACCGGGGTGGGGAACGTGTTGTCCACGATCAGAGGCACGCCGTGGGCATGGGCGGCGTTGGCAAAACGCTCGATGTCCAGCACGGACAGGGCAGGGTTGGCGATGGTCTCACCAAACACAGCCTTGGTGTTGGGGCGGAAGGCGGCCTCCAGCTCCGCGTCGGAGCAGTCGGGCTCCACAAAGGTAAACGCGATGCCCATGCGCTTCATGGTCACGGCGAACAGGTTATAGGTGCCGCCGTAGATGGCGGAGGATGCCACAACGTGGTCGCCGCAGGAGGCGATATTGAAAATGGCATAGAAGTTGGCCGCCTGACCGGAAGAGGTCAGCATGGCGGCGGTGCCGCCCTCCAGGGCGCACAGCTTGGCCGCCACATGGTCGTTGGTGGGGTTCTGCAGGCGGGTGTAGAAATAGCCGCTGGCCTCCAGGTCAAACAGCTTGCCCATCTCCGCGCTGCTCTCATAGCGGAAGGTGGTGGACTGGATGATGGGGATATTTCGGGGTTCGCCGTTTTCGGGGCGGTAACCCGCGTGGAGGCAGTCGGTGGCAATGCGATGCTTGTTCATGGCAATGACCTCTTTTTCTTTGGAGTGCGTTATAATGTACTAGATTACCGCCGCCGGGCGAATTTGTCAAGTCAGAAACTCACTTTGGCCCGGGGCTGCCAGCCGGCCAGTCGGCAGACCACCACCGCCATCTGTCCTCGGGTCATGGTGTTTTCGGGGCCAAAGGTGCCGTCTGTGTAGCCGGAGATAATGCCGTTGGAATAGCACTCCAGCACCTCCTGCCGCCGGTCCTCCGCAATAAAGCCAAAGTCCTTGATGCGCCCCTTTGCATTGGGGTGAACGGTAAAGGTCTCCCCCTGCAGTTTAGCGGCACGAACCAGGATGTAAGCCATATTCTGTCGGTTCAGTGGGGCGTCCAGGGCGGAATCGGTACTCAAAAACTCCCCCTCTTCGATGATCCCGGTCTCCACCGCCGCGTTGTAGCTGCCCCGGGCCCAGTGACCGGGGGTATCCTTGCGCTTATCCGGGCAGACCAGCCGGGTCACCACCACCAGGAACTGGCCAAAGGTCACCGCCTGCTCCGGAGAGAAGCTGCCCACGCCGTCGGCATCAGGCTGACGGGTGCCGGTGACCAAGCCGTGATTGGCAATACTCATCACCGCATCGTAGCTCCAAGAGTCTAGGTGCACATCGTCAAAGCGCAGACCGGAGGGCGCCGCCTGAATAGACTCATCCAAATCGGCGGCCTCGGCGTTGTAGTGGATGGTCACCTCGCCGCTTGCCAGCAGCTCGTCCTCCACAACTATCTTCGCCCACTGGGAACGGCTGCCGCCGTAGTAAATGTCGGTCAGGCCGGTGCAGCCGTCAAAGGCCTTTGCATCCACCTCCTGCAAGCCGGCGGGCAGATAGACCTGCCGCAGGCCGGAGCAGTAAGCGAACACCTGGCTGTACAGCCGCTTGACCCCTTCGGGCACCGCAAACACATTCAGCCGGATACAGTTCTTGAAGGTTTCGGCACCCAGACTGACCACTTCGCCCCGGAACTCCACGCTTTCCAATGCAGAGCAACCGCTGAATGTTGCGTTGTTGATCACCCGCACCCCGGCAGGGACGGTCAGGGTTTTCAGCACGGTGCAGCCCCGAAACGCGTTCCCGCCCAAGGCTGTCAAATTGGCCGGCAGGGTGATGGCCGGCAGCGATGAGCAGCCGCTGAAGGCGCTTGCGCCGATTTCCGTCACCGTATCGGGCAGTGAAATATTAGCTACATTAGCCAGGGTGGAAAAGGCACTGTCCCCAATGGTGGTGATTCCAGCTTTCACCTCTACTGCAGTGGCGCGGCTGAACTGGGCCTGCTTCCACGAATTGGAATACGGAAGCTCTCCGTCACCTGAAAACACCAGAGTGCCGTTTATCAGCCGCCAGGAAAAAGCCGCCTGTGCCGAGGGAATCAGTGCCACCGCCAACACCAGCGCCAGCATGAGCGATACCATCCGTTTCATCATAAGTCATCATTCTCCTCACGTCCCATGCGGGATCAAACCAATATGTTTTATTTTACCTCCCTGCCAGGTAAAAATCAAGCCATCCTGACCGCAGTCCTTTCCCTTACCCGTCTTTTTTCTTGCCCCCACCTGAAAATAATGATATAATGTGGAGTTAGTAAACTGGTGGTTTATACCGCCGGGCAAGGAGGTACAGCCATGAAGCTCATGGTACTGGACGGAAACTCCATCGTCAACCGCGCCTTTTACGGCGTCAGCCAAAATTTGACCACCCGGGACGGCCTGCCCACCAACGCCATCTTCGGTTTTTTGAACATCCTGAACAAGCTTCTGGACGAGGACAAGCCCGACGCTCTGTGTGTTACCTTTGACCGCAAGGCGCCCACCTTCCGCCACCTGGCCTACGAGGGGTACAAGGCCCAGCGCAAGGGTATGCCGGAGGAGCTGGCCGCCCAGATGCCCGTGCTGAAGGACGTCCTCCACGCCATGAACATCCCCACCTACGAACTGGACGGGTGGGAGGCGGACGACCTCATCGGTACCATCGCCGCCGTGGACACCGCCGCCGGCTGGCACCCCACCATTGTCACCGGTGACAAGGACTCCCTGCAGCTGATCACCGACACCACCACCGTCAAGCTGGTGTCCTCCCGCATGGGCCGCACCGAGACCCGGGACATGACCCCCGATGCCTTCCGGGAGCAGTACGGCTTTGACCCCATCCACATCATCGACCTGAAGGCCCTGATGGGAGACTCTTCCGACAACATTCCCGGCGTCAAGGGCGTGGGGGAAAAGACTGCCATGGCCCTGATTCAGCGCTACCATTCCATCGACGAGCTGTACGCCGCCATGCCCGCCCCGGAGATGGAGCCGGGCGTCCCCGCCAAGCCCGGCGTGGTGAACAAGCTGGCCGAGGGGGCGGATATGGCCCGGCTGTCCTATGACCTTGCCACCATTCATACCGACGCCCCCATCCATTTTGACCCCGCCGCCAACCTGCGCCGCGGTGTGGATAACGACGCCCTTTATAACCTGTTCCTGCGGCTGGAGTTTTCCAAACTGATCGATAAATACGGCCTGACCGCCCCCGGCGATACCTCCCCCGCGGCCAGCGAGGTGGATCTGTCCTGCACCTGCGAAGTGGTGGACAGCGATGAGCGCGCCATGGAGCTGCTGGCTCGGTACGAGCAGGCGGACTTTGTCACCTGCCTGCCCCTGCCCAGTCTGGACGGCCTGTGCGTGGTACACGGCGGCTGCGCCGCCGTGCTGCTGGCAAGCCGGCTACCCCGATACAACGAATTCCTGCGCCGGTTCTTCTCCCCCGCCGTGACCAAAGTGGCCCACGATATCAAACCCCTGCAGCGCAAGCTGCTGGAGGAGGGGTTGTCCACCGAGGGTTTCGTCTTTGACACCTGCGTAGCCGCCTATCTGCTCTCCCCCACCGATGGCAGCTACGACTTGGACAAGCTGGCCATGCACTACTGTAATCTCCAGCTGCCTGAGGACGACTTTTTGACCGAGGAGGCCTTCGGCCCCCTTGCCGACCCCATCGCCCCGGCGGAGCATTGGGCCAGGCACGCCGCCCTCATTGCCCACCTCTATCCCCTGCTGAAAGGCAAGCTGGTGGACCTAGGCATGGACAAGCTGTACCACGATGTCGAACTGCCCCTGTGCGCCGTACTGGCCGAAATGGAGCAGGCAGGTTTCTTTGTAGACCGCGCCGCCCTTGCCCAGTTTGGTGACCTGCTGACCGACGGAATTGACCGGGCCCAGACCGCCATCTACGAGCTGGCCGGTGAGCAATTCAACATCAACTCCACCCAGCAGCTGGGCGCGCTGCTGTTTGACAAGCTTGGCCTGCCCCCGGTGAAGAAGACCAAGACCGGCTATTCCACCAATGCCGAGGTGCTGGAAAAACTCCGCGGTCAGCACCCCATCATTGAGCAGATTTTGGACTATCGGCAGCTGACCAAGCTGAAATCCACTTACGCGGACGGACTTGGTAAAGTAATTATGCCTGACGGCCGGATCCACACCAGTTTCCAAAACACCGTCACCGCCACGGGCCGCCTTTCCTCCACGGAACCCAACCTGCAGAACATCCCCGTACGCACCCAGCTGGGCGCGGAACTGCGCAAGATGTTTATCGCCCCGGCCGGCAAGGTGCTGGTGGATGCGGACTACTCCCAGATCGAGCTGCGGCTGCTTGCCTGCATGGCAAACGACACCGCCATGATCAGCGGCTTCAACTCCGGTGAGGACATCCACACCATCACGGCCAGCCAGGTCTTCGGTGTGGCTCAATCCGAGGTCACGCCCGATATGCGCCGCAGCGCCAAGGCGGTGAACTTCGGCATCGTGTACGGCATCTCCCCCTTCTCCCTGTCCCAGGACATCAAGGTGTCCGTGGCCCAGGCCAAGGACTATATGGACAAGTATTTCGCCCACTACCCCGGCGTGCGGACCTATATGGACGCGGTGGTGGAGCAGGCCAAGCAGGAGGGCTGGGTGGCCACCCTCTTCGGCCGCCGCCGCTGGGTGCCGGAGCTTCGCTCCTCCAACTTCAATATGCGCGCCTTTGGCGAGCGGGTGGCCCTCAACGCCCCCATTCAGGGTACCGCCGCCGACATCATCAAGCTGGCTATGGTCCGGGTCCGTGACCGCCTGCTGGCCGACGGGCTGCAGGGCCGGCTGGTGCTGCAGGTCCACGACGGGCTGATCGTGGAGTGTCCCGAGGAGGAAGCGGCACAGGTGGCCGCTCTGCTGCAGCAGGAGATGGAGAATGTGGCCAAGCTGGCGGTTCCCTTGCTTGCGGACACCCACTGCGGTAAAAGCTGGGCCGACGCCCACTAAAGGGAGGGTTTGCCATGAAAAATCGATTGAATATCACCCTGCTTGTCCTGTGGCTTGCCGGTTCCGTCGTCTGCGTCTGGAACTGGCTGACCTTTATCAACATCCCGTCTTTCATCCTACCTGTTGTCCCCGCGTTCTGCGTCCAGCTTCTGATGTGCCGTGTGACCCGCAGCGGCTGGCTGCGCACCCTGCCCGCACTACCGGTGCTGGCTTCGCTGGGTATTACCGGCTTCTATTTCGTGCGGAATAGTGGTTGGGACAGGCTGGCCGCCCTGATTTTCGGTATTGCCACCATTGCCGCCGCTGTGGGGGTGGTGCTTGGCTGGCTGGTATGGTGGCTGATGCAGCGAAAAAAACGGAATATTTCCACCGAGGAGTGCTAATATGTATTACGAAATTGTCCCCATGGACCGCAGCCATATCCAGCAGATCGTGCAGCTGGAAAAGGCCTGTTTCTCCACCCCCTGGACCGAGCAAATGCTCACCGACGCCCTCTTTGACCCCCAGGCCAGCTTCATCGTGGCCGAGGACGGCGAGGGCGGCGTGCTGGGTTACGCCGGACTCCACGCCATTTTGGACGAGGGGTACATCGACAACGTGGCCGTGGAAGATGCGGCCCGCCGTCACGGCGTGGCCTCCGCCCTGCTGGACGTGTTCTGCCGGTTTGGTGAGGTGAACCTTGCCTTTTTGACCCTGGAGGTGCGCGCCTCCAACGCCGCCGCCATCGCCCTGTACCAAAAGCACGGCTTTGCGCAGGTGGGTCTGCGCAAGAACTATTATCAAAATCCCCGCGAGGATGCCATTATTATGACCCGGGAGTTTGTGGAGCATGGAACTGAAACTGCTGAATAAGCGTGAAACAAAAGTACTTTACAACAGCGAGATGAAGCGGGCATTCCCGCCCAGCGAGCTGAAACCCCTTTCCGCCATCGAGGATATGCGGGACAAAGGCCGCTACGAGCCCCTTGGCCTGTTCGAAGGGGAGGAACTGCTGGGCTACGCCTTCATGTGGTTGGAGCCAGGAGTCCCCTTCGCCCTGCTGGACTACCTTGGCGTGATGGAGGGCAAGCGGGGTGGTGGCCTTGGCACTGCCTGTCTCGACCTGCTGGCAGAGCGTTACAGCACCTATCGCGGCGTATTTGGCGAGTCAGAGGGTGTCACCTCCCCCGACCCCGAGGAGGCCGCGCTGCAGCGCCGCCGTTTGGATTTTTACTACCGCAACGGCTTCCGCTACGGCGGCTATGACTGCGCCCTGTACGGCGTGCATTACGAAACGCTGATTCGCGGCGATGCCGACGTGACCGAAGCGGAACTGCTGGCCGCCCACCGGACCATCTACGCAAGCCATATGCCCAAGAAGGTTTATGACCGATTTATCCAAATCCCCCTTGCTCCGGGCGAGAACCCCAACCCGCCCGCGGAATGGAGAGAGGAGTAACCCCATGAACATTTTAGCCATTGAGTCCTCCTGCGACGAGACGGCGGTTGCCATCGTCCGGGACGGGCGGCAGGTGCTGTGCGACTGCATCGCCTCCCAGGTGGAGATGCACGCCATCTACGGCGGCGTGGTGCCGGAGATCGCTTCCCGCAAGCATGTGGAGGCCATCAGCGTCCTTGCTGATCAGGCGCTGGAGCAGGCGGGTCTTTCCCGCCGGGACATCGACGCCGTGGCGGTGACCTACGCCCCCGGCCTCATCGGTGCGGTGCTGGTGGGGGTCAACTTTGCCAAGGCGGTGGCCTTTGCGCTGGGTGTCCCCCTCATCCCCGTCCACCACACCCGGGGACACATCGCCGCCAACTACATCACCCACCCGGATCTAGAGCCGCCCTTTGTCTGCCTGTGCGTGTCCGGCGGCAACACCATCATCGTGGATGTGAAGTCCTACACCGAGATGCGCGTGCTGGGCGGCACCCGGGACGATGCGGCGGGCGAGTGCTTTGACAAGGTGGGCCGGGTGCTGAATATCGGCTACCCCGGCGGCGCGCCCATGGACCGGCTAGGTCAGGGGGGCGACCCCACCCGATATGAGTTCCCCCGGGCCCATGTGAACGGTGCGGAGCTGGATATGTCCTTTTCCGGCCTGAAGACCGCCGCCCTGAACCTTCTGCACAACGCCGAGCAGAAGGGCGAGGAGCTGAACCTGCCCGACTTTGCCGCAAGCTTCGGACAGGCCATCAGCGACAGCCTTGTCCCCCGTGCCATGGCGGCGGTGGCCCAGACCGGCTACAACACCCTTGCCATCGCCGGCGGCGTAGCCGCCAACAGCCGCATCCGGGCCGACCTGGAGCGCGCCTGCAAGGACGCGGGCGTGAAGCTCTATATGCCGGAACTGAAGCTGTGCGGTGACAATGCCGCCATGATCGGCTGTCAGGGCTACTACGAATATTTGGCCGGCCATACCGCCGGGCAGGACCTGAATGCCTACGCCACCCGGGATATCTCTTTGGGCTGATACATACGAAAAACCACCCCCGGCCATATGGTCGGGGGTGGTTTTATCTGTAAAGTATTTCGCCTTTTCAATCGTTGATATTTCTCATTTACACGGTCCGTTCAGCTGCCAAAAGGCCACGGCGCTGGCTGCCGCCACGTTGAGAGAGTCAACCCCCCGGGCCATGGGGATGCGCACGGTGTAGTCGCAGGCAGCGATGGTACGGGTGGCCAACCCGTCTCCTTCAGTCCCCAGCACAATGGCCAGTTTTTCCTCGGCGGCAAGGCGGGGATCGTCCACACTCACCGAGTCGTCGCTCAATGCCATGGCCGCGGTCTTAAACCCGAGGTTGCGGAGCAATTCCATACCCGGCCCGGGCCAGTCGGACATCTCCTCCCCCAGGTACGCCCACGGCACCTGAAATACCGTGCCCATACTCACCCGGGCGGAGCGGCGGTACAGGGGATCGCTGCAGCCGGGGGTCAGCAGCACGCCGTCCACACCCAGGGCCGCAGCAGAGCGGAAGATGGCACCCACGTTGGTGGGGTTCATAATGTCCTCCAAAATCGCAATGCGGCGGGCGTTTTTGCAAATCTCATCCACAGATGGCTGCCGCGGGCGGAGCATGGCACACAGTACGCCCCGGGTCAGGGCAAAGCCGGTCAGCTGGGTCAGCACGTCGAACTCGGCGGTGAAGATGGGCACGCCGGGGCAGCGGGCCACCACGTCGGCGGCCTGACCGTCAATGTGCCGGCGCTCCATCAGCATGGACACTGGCTTGCAGCCAAGGTCCAGCGCCCG
>JAZSAP010000048.1:0-10822 GCA_045601925.1 Lawsonibacter sp. | reverse complement strand
CTGCTGGAGAACGGCCAGATCAAGACCACCGTCACCCGCGCCAAGGAAGTCGCTCCCGTGGCGGAGAAGATGATCACCCTGGCCAAGACCAACAACCTGGCCTCCTACCGTGCCGCTCTGGCCTACATCACCAAGGAAGATGTTGCCAACAAGCTGTTTAAGGAGATCGGCCCCAAGTACGCTGACCGCAACGGCGGCTATACCCGTATCGTCAAGATCGGTCCCCGCCGCGGTGACGCTGCTGAGATGGCTATCGTCCAGCTGGTGTAATCATCACCGACCTGTATAAAATGCCCCGACCTTTCGGTCGGGGCATTTTGTCAACAGATGCCCCCTGAAGGGAGCAATCGCCATGGAGCAAACTAACTGGCGCCGGACACGGCTGGCGGGCCTGGCCTTGCCATGAATCCCGTGGTGGCGCTGAAGGCCTCCGTGCTTATGGCGGAGGCCTTTTTGACGGCGGGCTTTACCGCCCTGACCCTGTGGAGAAAGGTGCGTGACCGGAAATGATAAACACGAGTCTTTGCTACATCCTAAAGGACGGCAAGTGCCTGATGCTGCACCGCACAAAGAAAGAGAACGATCTCAACCACGACAAGTGGATCGGCATTGGCGGCAAGTTCGAGGATAAGGAGAGCCCTGAGGACTGCGTCCTGCGTGAGGTGCAGGAGGAGACCGGCCTGACCCTGACCGACTATCGCTACCGGGGGGTGGTCACCTTCGTGTCCGACCGCTGGCCCACGGAGTATATGCATCTGTTCACCGCCACCGGTTTTGCGGGTGAGCTGAAGCGGTGTGACGAGGGCGAGCTGGAGTGGCTGGACTGGTCCCAACTGACTGTGATCCCTCACTGGGAAGGAGACGAAATTTTCCTGCGCCTATTGGAGCAGGATGCCCCGTTCTTCTCTTTGAAGCTGTGCTATGAGGGCGATGTGCTGACCCGGGCCGTGCTGGACGGCAGAACGATCAAATAAACGGCAAAAAAGGGCCGGCACCATGTGGTGCCGGCCTTCAGGCTGTCAAAAAGTCCGGATTGGACTTTTTTGACGCCTTCATAATGCCGTTACTTTTTCGCCCGATATCGGGCGAAAAAGTCCTCGTTTCGCTTGCCGCACGCCTTGATTAGCAAGGCGTGTGGGGCATTTGATCCAATTCGAGGCGGGCTGCCGCCCCCTCGAGCTCCCCTGCCCATATTAAGCTGCAGTGTGTTGAAACGGGAGTTTCAATAAGTTAAGGGGCGGCACCATGTGGTGCCGGCCCTTTTTTAGGTTAGATTATGAACGTATCCCGGAAAGGATCAGCCCATGTAGAAGATGTTGCGGTCGCGCTGCTCGTCGATGTTCTCGGCGTTGTACCACACACCGGCGATGCCCACGTCGGTAACGTCCTTGCCGTCCAGCTTGGCAATGGCCATCTTGACGGACTCATAACCGATGTTGTAGGAGTCCTGAGCGACGGAGCCAACCAGCAGAGCGTAGTTGGCACCGGCGTCCTTCATCCAGTCGTACTGGTTGGTGCCAGCGTCGAAGCCGCAGAACAGGATGTCCTTATAGGCGGCGGCGTTGTCGGAGACCTCGGGGAAGACCTCGTTGACGACACCCTCGTTGGTCATGAAGATGGCGGCGGCGCCCCAGTCCTTCAGAGCGGCCAGGCCCAGCTTGTACTCGCCGGCGTTGTTAGCCTTGACTTCGCACTTGATGTCCAGGGTGATGCCCTCGGCCTTGGCCAGCTCGTCGATCTTCTCCATGAAGCCGGCGGCACGGTCGATACCGGTGGCGGTGGAGTCGTGCTGGATGACACCGACCTTGTAGCCGTTGGCGGCCAGACCCTCGGCCTTCAGGTAAGCGTAGAAGTTCTCGGCGACAACAGCGGCAGCGGCCTTGTTGTTGGTGGCGACGGAGCCGATGGTGGGATCCTTGCCCTCGGTGATGTCGGCGCCGCCGGAGTACAGGCCGGAGTCGAACTCGACCACGGGCAGGCCCTTATCGAAGGCGGAGACCAGCTCGTCAGTGAAGCCCAGACCAATGGTGGCCAGGACAAGAGCCTTGGTGTTGGCGTTGTTCAGAGCGGCCTGAACCATCTCGCGCTGGGAGCCGACAAACTCTTCGCTCTCGGCGGTGGGCCCACGGAAGGTGACGGCGTAGCCGGCTTCCTTACCGGCGGCCTCGGCACCGGCCTTAACAGCCTGCCAGAACGCGTGAGTCTCGCCCTTGGCGATAACGGCGATGGTCTTGTCGCCCTCGCCGCCGCCGGCAGTGCCGCAAGCGACTAGGCCCAGGGCCATGATCAGAGCCAGGGACAGGGAAATAAGCTTCTTCATATTGTTTTCCTCCTTTTAATTATAATTAAAACCTTTCTTCCGGTTTTAATTCGGGTTTGGGGCCGGCGTTTCCGGCAGGTCAGGTTTTTGCTTCAGCCTTGGCCTTCTCGGTGGGAGGGATCTTGACCTTGGCGGCGGATTTCTTCTTCAGCACGTCCAGCATGACGGCACCCACCACGATGACGCCGGTGACGGCGTAGGTGATATTGGTGGCGTTGATGACGATGGAGGTGCTGCTGGCCATGGCCAGGTTCAGGCCCTGACGGATGATGACCAGGATCATGGAGCCGAGGATGGTGCCCAGGATGGAGGCGGCGCCGCCGGTGGTGCTGGTGCCGCCGATGTACACGCCGGCGATGGCGTCCAGCTCCATGCCGTTGCCGGCAGCCAGCGTCAGAGAGGGGTTAGCAGCGGTGTAGAACAGAGCGGCTAGACCGGCAAAGGTGCCGCCGATGGCGTAGGCGATGATCTTGTACTTGTCGACGTTGATACCGGACAGGCGGGCGGCCTCCTCGTTGGAGCCGATGGCCAGGATGTAGCGGCCAACCTTGGTCTTGTACATAACCACCGCGCACAGGATGGTCAGGCCCAGCACCCACACCAAACCGATGGGGAAGCCGTTGAGGTTGGTGAAGATCTTCTGGAACCAGCCGGTGGTGGGGTACTTGACGGCGGTGGTGGCGCCATCGCGGGAAACCTGCGCGATGACGGCGGTCAGACCGCGGGACACCAGCATGGAACCCAGGGTGGCAATGAAGGGTGCGATCTTGCACTTGGCAACCAGGAAGCCGTTGAGCAGGCCGAACAGCAGACCGGTGACCAGAATGACGGGGATGGTCAGCCACAGGGTGCCCTCGTCAACGGCGACGCCGGTCTTACAAAGGGCGCCGGCCAGAACGGCGGAGCCGATACAGACCGTGCCGATGGACAGGTCGATGCCGCCGGTGGCGATGACGAAGGTAACGCCCAGGGCCAGAATGGCGTAGGGCACCAGGGACTTGGTCATGACCAGCAGGTTGCCGCTGGTGGCAAAGCCGGGGTTGATCAGGGTAAAGATGGCAAACAGAGCGATGGCGGCCAAAATAATGACGATGTTCTGCATGCCGCTGGTGCGTTTCTTCTTCATATCAATTTTCCTCCCGCATGGTAGCAAGTTGCATGATGTTTTCCTGGGTGGCTTCGCTGATGTCCAGCTCGCCGGTGATGCGGCCCTCGCACATGACCACCACGCGGTCGGACATGCGCAGAACCTCGGGCAGCTCGGAGGAGATCATGATGATGGACTTGCCCTGCTTGACCAGATCCTCCATCAGGGCGTAAATCTCGCTTTTTGCGCCCACGTCGATGCCACGGGTCGGCTCGTCAAAGATGAAGATGTCGGCGTTTTTCATCAGCCAGCGGGCGATGATGACCTTTTGCTGGTTGCCGCCGGACAGGTTCTTCAAAAGCTGCTCCATAGAGGGGGTCTTGGTCCGCAACATATCGTTGAACCGCTGGGACTCGGCCTTCATTTTGCCGTCGTTGATCAGGCCGGCGGTGATGAAGTCGTCCACACAGGCGATGACGGAGTTTTCGGTGACGGATTTGTCCAGCATCAGGCCGTAGCGCTTGCGGTCCTCGCTGAGGTAGCAGATGCCGTGCTTAACGGCCTGCTCCGGGGTGCGGATGCGGACCTTTTTGCTGTTCAGGAAGACCTCGCCGCTCTGGCTGGGGTCGGCGCCGTAGAGGGCGCGGGCCACCTCGGTACGGCCGGCACCCATCAGACCCGCAAAGCCGAGAATTTCGCCCCGGCGCAGGTGGAAGCTGACGTTTTTGACTTCTTTTCCGGCCCGGAGGTTGCGGACCTCCAAAATCACCTCGGCATCGGCGGAGCAATTGCTGGCGGCCTTCTGCTCACCCATGATCACGCGGCCCACCATCATTTTAACGATGTCGTCCTTGGTGACTTCGGCGGTGTTGACGGTGCCCACGTACTCGCCGTCGCGCATGACGGTGACCCGGTCGGAGATGCGGTTGATCTCGTCCATGCGGTGGGAGATGTAGATCATGCCGATGCCCTTTTCTTTGAGCTCCTTCATGATTTTGAACAGCTCCTCCACCTCGGGTTGGGTCAGGGCGGCGGTGGGCTCATCCAGTACCAGCAGCTTGCAGTCGCGGCTGATGGCTTTGGCGATTTCCACCATCTGCTGCTTACCCACGGTCAGGGAACCCAGCTTGACGCCAGGGTCGATCTTAACGCCCAGGTGATCAAACAGCTGCTGCGCCTGGCGCTCCATCTCGCTGTCGTTGATCAAGCCGCCGGACATGCTCTCGCGGCCGATGAAGATGTTTTGGGCCACGGTCAGGTCGTTCATCATATTCAGTTCCTGGTGAATGACGCTGATGCCCGCGTTCTGGGACTCGGCGATGTGGGAGAACTCCACCGGCTCGCCAAAGTATTCCACCGTGCCGCCGTCCCGCTTATATATGCCGCACAGCACCTTGATCAGCGTGGACTTGCCGGCGCCGTTCTCGCCCATCAGGGCGTGGACCTCGCCGGACTTCAGGTCAAAATTGACCCCTTTCAGGGCATGGACACCAGAGAAATACTTCTGTATGCCCTGCATGCGAAGGATCATTTCGCCCATTCAAACATCACCTTTCCTGTGTGGTAGAGGGGAATGCGGCAAAAAACGAAACGTTTCGCTGCCGGACCACCCAAGCAAAAACGACAGAGATTGTTAAAAAATGCACAAAAACGACGCATTAAAAGACCCCGTTTTTTATACTATAATAAATTTCACCAAAAAAAGCAAGTGTTTTTTGAAAAATTTATATTGACAGAGCAAAAACATTTTTATATTATTGAGTAAAGATATGCTGGGCCTGAAGTTGCAAGGGGTGAAACGTTTCGTCCTTTTGACCGGAGGCAGAGGGAAACGGAGGGTTTCATGGCTACCATCAAGGACGTTGCCCGTACGGCGGGGGTCTCCCTGGCCACGGTTTCCAAGTACATAAACGGCGGAACTGTGCGGGAAGAAAACGCCCAAGCCATCCGCGGCGCCATTCAGCAGCTGGACTACCGGGTCAATCCCTTTGCTCGCAGCCTGAAGGCCCAGCGCAGCCGTTCCATCGGTATTTTGCTGCCGGATATCTCGGCGCCCTTTTACGGCGCGGTGGTCACGGCCCTGGACCGCAGCCTGCGGGAGCGGGGGTATCACAGCCTGATCTCCTGCTACAACGCCAACCACGCCATGGAGCGGGACAATCTCCACTTCCTCATTTCCGCCGGCATCGACGGCCTTGTCTACGTGCCGGAGGACCTGTCGGCGGAGGAATATAACGAACTGGTGGCCAATCTGAACGTGCCGCTGGTGCAGGTGGACCGCATGATACAGGGGCTGGACAGCGACACGGTGCTGGTGGATAACGCCGACGCAGTTTACAGCGCCACCACGACCCTGATCGAGAAGGGCCATCGGCGCATTGCCATGATTTCCGGGCCCAAGTACGTCTTTACCGCCAAGGAGCGGCAGGTGGGTTACCTGCGGGCCCTGTCCGACCACGACATCCTGTTTGAGGACAGCCTGTTTATCAGCGACGAGAACGCCTTTGCCACCGGCTACAACGGCTGTCAGGCGCTGCTGGACCTGGGAAACCCGCCCACGGCGGTCATCGCCACCAATCACGATATCACCATCGGGCTGTTCACCGCCGCCCGGGAGCGGGGTCTGCGTATCCCGGACGACATCGACGTGTTTGGCTTTGACTGTGTGGACGTGTGTACCATGATGAAGCCGCCCCTGCCGGTCATTCACCAGCCGGAGCAGCTCATGGGTCGCACGGCGGCCAAGTACCTCATCCAGCGGTTGGAGGGGTACAGCGGCGAATCCCGGCTGACCCGGCTGAAGTGCCGCGTGATCACCGAATGATTTAGGCATATAAAAGCGACTGCCGCTTTTATATATATAAGGAGGAAACTGTTTTAATTACTGCCGCACCCTTTGCGGCAAGAAAGTGGAGGAATATATTATGGCAAAGAATCGTTACATCGGCGATTACCCCGTCATCGGCATTCGCCCCATCGTGGACGGACGCCGCGGCCCCCAGATGATGCGCGAATCTTTGGAACCCCTGGTCTGGGCCATGGCCGAGGCCGCCAAGAAGCTGTTTGAGGAGAACCTGTTCTACTCCAACGGCGAGCCTGTCAAGGTCGTCATGGCCGACACCTGCATCGGCCGCGTGCCCGAGACTGCCGCCTGCGCCGACAAGTTCAAGAAGGAAGGCGTGTCCATCACCCTGTCCGTCACCCCCTGCTGGTGCTACGGCTCCGAGACCATGGACATGGACCCCACCACCATCAAGGGCGTTTGGGGCTTCAACGGTACCGAGCGCCCCGGCGCCGTGTATTTGGCCGCCGTGCTGGCCGGCCACGCCCAGAAGGGCCTGCCCGCCTTCGGCATCTACGGCCATGAGGTGCAGGACCGGGACCAGGTCACCCAGATCCCCGAGGACGTGAAGGAAAAGCTGCTGCGCTTCGGCCGCGCCGCCGTTGCCGTTGCCACCATGCGCGGCAAGAGCTATCTGCAGATCGGCTCCCAGTGCATGGGCATCGCCGGTTCCATCATGGATCAGGATATGATGGAGAGCTACTTCGGCATGCGGGTGGAGTCCGTGGACGAGGTTGAGATCCTGCGCCGCATGGAAGAGGGCATCTACAACGAGGAAGAGTTTCAGAAGGCTCTGGCCTGGACCAAGGAGCATTGCAAAGAGGGCCGCGACGATAACCCCGAAGAGGTTGACTTCCTGGGGGAGAAGGTCCGCATCAAGTTCACTCCCGAAGAGAAGGAAAAGCAGTGGGAGTTCACCGTCAAGATGTACTGCATCATCAAGGACCTGATGGCGGGCAATCCCAACCTGTCCGACAAGTTCGAGGAGGAGAAGGTTGGCCACAACGCCATCGCCGGCGGCTTCCAGGGTCAGCGTCAGTGGACCGACCACTGGCCCAACTGCGACTATCCCGAGGCTTTGCTGTCCTCCACCTTTGACTACGAGGGTGCCCGTGAGCCTTACACCCTGGCCACCGAGAACGACATTCTCAACGGCATGGGCATGTTGATGATGCGCCTACTGACCCACCGGGCCCAGATCTTCGCCGACGTGCGCACCTACTGGTCCGGCGAGGCGACCGAGCGCGTCACCGGCTACAAGCTGGAGGGCAAGGCGGCCGAGTCCAACGGTATCATCCACCTGCTGAACTCCGGCGCCGCCTGTCTGGACGCCTCCGGTGTCTGCACCGACGAGAACGGAAACGCCATCATGAAGAAGTGGTGGGAGGTCACCGACGAGGATATCAAGAAGATGACCGACGCCACCGTGTGGTGCGAGGCCGGTCAGGACAACTTCCGCGGCGGCGGCTTCTCCAGCCACTACACTACTAAGGCCGAGATGCCCTGCACCATGATCCGCCTGAATCTGGTCAAGGGCCTGGGCCCCGTGCTGCAGATCGCCGAGGGTTGGACCGTCAACCTGCCTGATGAGGTATCCGACACCCTGATGGAGCGCACCAACCCCACATGGCCCTGCACCTGGTTCGCCCCCCGCTGCGACGGCAAGGAGGGTTCCCCCTTCAAGAGCGCTTACGAGGTCATGATGAACTGGGGCGCCAACCACGGCGCCATCTCCTACGGCCACATCGGTGCCGATCTGATCACCATGTGCTCCATGCTGCGCATCCCCGTGTGCATGCACAACGTGCCCGAGGACGACATCTATCGTCCCGCCGCCTGGAATGCTTTCGGTATGGATAAGGAGGGCCAGGACTACCGCGCCTGCGCCACCTACGGTCCCCTGTACAAGTAATCTCCACAATCAAAAAGCGGCGGTCAAACGACCGCCGCTTTTTGAGATTTTATCATTAGGAGGAAACCGCTATGCTGAAAAATATTCCCCCCATCCTTTCCCCCGAACTGCTGAAGGTGCTGTGCGAGATGGGTCACTCCGACCGCATCTGCTTGGGCGACGGCAATTTCCCCGGCAGCGCCATGGCCAAGGCGAAAAACGCCGTATTTCTGCGTGCGGACGGCCACGGCATCCCGGAGATTTTGGACGCCATCCTGCAGGTGATGCCCCTGGACACCTATGTGGACACCCCAGTCATGCTGATGGAGAAGATGGACTGCGATAAGGACCTGCACATCCCTGTGTGGGACGAATATAAGCAGGTCGTGGCCAGGCACGACGAGCGCGGCGCGGCCGCCGTGGGTGCTTACGAACGGTTTGAGTTCTATGAGCAGGCCAAGGACTGCTACTGCATCATTCAGACCGGCGAGACCGCCATCTACGCCAACGTCATCCTGCAGAAGGGTGTAATTAAGTAAGCCGGTATGGATAAGGTGATTGCAGTTGCCGGCACCGTGCTGCCGGTGTTTTTGGCCCTTGCCCTTGGTATGTTGTGCCGGGGCCGGAAGATGCTCAGCCGGGAGGCGGTGGACGGCCTGAAAAAGGTGGCGGTCAACCTGACCCTGCCCTTCGTGCTGTTCGACGCCTTTGCCAAGGCGGAGTACTCCCTGCAGGCCCTTGCCCAGCCGGTGCTGGTCTTTGCGGTGTGCTGCGCGGCCCTGGGCCTTGGTATGCTGATCATCCGGGTCAGCGGCAGTAAGAGCCGGCTTGCCCCCTTCCTTGCCTCCGGCTTTGAGGCGGGGATGCTGGGCTATGCCCTGTTTGTCATGCTCTTTCCCGAAGTCAGCACCGCCAAATTCGCTATTTTGGATTTGGGGCAGACCCTGTTTGTCTTCACCCTCTACAAGGTGCTGTTGTCCGGAAAGCGGGATCTCAAGGCCATTGGCCGGGATATGGTCACCTCCCCTGTGTTGTGGGCGGTGTTCCTGGGCGTGGTGGCGGGCGCCACCGGTCTGTACGCCAACCTGGGCCAATGGGCCGGTATGGTGGAGTCGGTGACCGGCTTCATGGCCGCTCCCACCGGGGTCATCATTTTGCTGAGCGTGGGGTATGACCTTGTTCTGCGGGAAATCCCCTGGGGCAAGACGGCCGGGTTTATCGCCATGCGCCTTGGGGTGATGGCGGTCATGCTGGCGGCCATCATTGCCCTGAACCGCACCGTGCTGAACGGCATGATTTTCGAGGGCGCGGCGGTGCTGATGCTGATCCTGCCGCCCCCCTACGTCATCCCTGTTTTTGCTGACGAGCCGGCGGAGCGGGCGCAGATATCCTCCGCCCTGTCCGCCCTGACCCTTGTGACGGTAGTGCTGTTTGCGGTGCTGTCTGCGGTGGGCCTGTAAGAAAGGAAGAAAACCATGAAACCTGTTTATGCGAATACTTTTGGCCTGCGCAAGGTCAGCTCCCCTGACGGCGACATTGTGGAGGTCACCCTTGACGTGAGCTATAAGTACATGGAAACGGCCATGACTTTGGGCGGCAACGGTATGGAGGCGGTGTCCACCCCTGCGGCGGATCAGGTGGCCAGCCTGGTCATGACCCGCAACAGCGCCCTGGCTCTGCGCAATTTGCTCAACGCCACCCTTGGGGAGGAGTAACATGGCGGTCGGACTTGTGCTGCTGGACCTGGACGGCACCATGCTGACCACGGATAAGCGGATCTCGCCCACCACCTACGCCGCCCTGGAGCGGGCCGCGGCCATGGGGGTGCAGATCGTACCCTGTACGGGCCGCTTTTACGGCGGCATTCCGCAGGTGGTGCGGGACCTGCCCTTCGTGCGCTACTTTATCACGGTCAACGGCGGCAACGTCTGGGACCGGCAGGAGAATAAGGTGCTGTACCGGGCGGAAATTCCTGTGGAGCGGGGGTTGAAGCTCTTTGATGCCATGGATAAACTGCCTGTCATCTATGATTGCTTCGTGGACGGAGCGGCGTGGATGGCCCGGGCAAATTATGAGCGCATCGACGAGTTTATCTCCGTCCCGAAGGACAATGAGATGGTGAAAACCTTGCGCACCCCGGTGGAGGATCTGCACCAATTTGTGCGGGAAACGGGTAAATCGCTGCAGAAAACTCAGATGTTTTTTGCAGATACTGACTTGCGAAATACAATGCTGCCCCAAATCCGGGCGCAGCACTCCGACCTGCTGGTCAGTACGTCGCTGGTCAACAATATCGAGTTCACCGTTCCCTCTGCCAGCAAAGGGGAGGCCCTGCGCTTCCTGGCCGCCCATCTGGGTGTGGCGGCGGCGGATACCATGGCCTTTGGTGACATGGACAATGACCGCTCTATGATAGAGGCGGCGGGTATCGGCGGGGCCATGGGCAATGCCGAGCTGTGTCTGAAAGAAATTGCCGACTGCATTACCGACACTAACAACGCCGACGGCGTGGCAAAGGCGCTGGAGAAATTTGTTTTTGCATGAAAAAAGCAGGCTGTGGAGTTCCACAACCTGCTTTTTGTTCGCTTTTTAGAAGGTGTTGCCCTTGAAATCGCTCTTGGGGGGCAGGTAGTCGCCGAAGTAGCTGGCAAAGTCCAGACCCAGATACTGGCACAGGTCCAG
>JAZSAP010000047.1:0-3001 GCA_045601925.1 Lawsonibacter sp. | reverse complement strand
GCTGGAGCAGCAGGAAAACTCCGTGTCCCCAGTGCGGGAGAGCATGGAGACCCAGTTGATCTCTACGATAAAAACGTATATCCGTGACAATTTGGGCAAGAAGATCACCATGGAGGAACTGGCCGGTGTTACGGGTTACAGTACCTCTTACATCAGCCGGGTGTTCCGCCAGCAGTGCGGCACCACCATCGGACGGTATATCACCTCCAAGAAGATCTCCTACGCCAAGGAACTGATTCGCAATCATACGTACAACTTCGCTCAAATCTCCGATATGCTGGCCTTTGATACCCCCCAGTACTTTGCCAGTACCTTCAAGCGGGAAACGGACATGACTCCCTCGGAATTCAAACGGTCGTTGGATATTAAATAAGAAAACACCCTGCCATGCGGCAGGGTGTTTTTGTGTCAGTTCTGTGCAAAGACCTGTCGGGCCACGTCCACACCGGCTTTTGCATCTTTGGCGTAGAAGTCCGCGCCAATGGCGGCGGCGTAGTCCGCCGTCAGCACCGCGCCGCCCACCATGATTTTGCAGGGCAGGCTTTCGGTACGCAGCAGCTTGATGGTGTCCGCCATGGCGGGCAAGGTGGTGGTCATCAGGGCGGACAGACCAACCAATGCGGCGCTGTGGCGGCGCACCGCGGACACGACCGCTTCCGGGGCCACGTCCTTGCCCAGATCGATAACGGTGCAGCCGTAGTTTTCCAGCAGGACTTTGAGAATGTTCTTTCCGATGTCGTGGATATCGCCCTTAACGGTGGCGACCACCACGATGTTGCTCCGGTCGGGGGCCTGTCCCGCGGCGGACAGATGGGCGCGCAGCACCTCAAAGGCGGCCTGAGCCGCGCCGGCGGATTGGATGAGCTGGGGCAGGAACTGCCGCCCGGCTTCAAAGTCCGCACCCACCGCATCCAGAGCGGGAATGAGGGTGTTGTTGACGATGTCCATGGGGGCAACACCCTGTTCCAGCAGCAGCCGGACAGCAGGAGCAGCTTCGCCCTTCAGGCCAAGGCGTACCGTTTCGTCCAAAGAGCGGTTTCCACCCTCGGGAGTGGGAGCGGCGGGAGCGGTCTGCCCGCCGTAGGCGGCGATGTACTCCCGCGCATCGGTGTCGATGTTCATCAGCAGGTGGTAGGAGCGAACCGCCGCCATCATGGCCGCGGCGTTGGGGTTGATGATGGGCAGGTCAAGACCGTACACCATGGCCATGGTCAGGAAGTTTTGATTGACCTGGGGCCGCAGGGGAAGGCCAAAGGAGATGTTGGACACGCCGAGAGCGGTCTTGACCCCCAATTCCTCCTTGACAAGACGCAGGGCCTGCAGAGTCTCGGCGGCGCACTCCTGTTGGGCGGAGGCGGTCAGGGTCAGACAGTCGATGATGATGTCCCGGCGGGGGATGCCGTGAGACTCGGCGGCAGCAACCATGCGCCGGGCGATGTCCAGCCGGGCCTGTGCGGTCTGGGGGATGCCCGATTTATCAAGGGTCAGGCCCACCACCGCCGCGCCGTACTTCTTCACGATGGGAAGCAGGGAGGAAAGGGACTCCTCGTCGCCGTTGACCGAGTTGACGATGGCCTTGCCGCAATAGAGCCGCAGCGCCTGCTCCACCACGGCGGGGTCGGTGGAGTCGATTTGCAGGGGGGCGTCGGTGACCGCCTGCACCGCTTTTACCGTGCGGCACATCATGTCTACCTCGTCCACCCCGGGCAGACCCACGTTTACGTCCAGAATGTCCGCCCCGGCCTCGGTCTGCTCCAGCGCCTGACGGACCATGAAGTCCACGTCCTGCCGCAAAAGGGCCTCTTTCATCAGCTTTTTGCCCGTGGGGTTGATGCGCTCGCCAATGACCCGAACCCGGTCCATGGGGACCACCCGGGTGCCGCTGCACACGGTGGCGGGGATGGGGGCGGCGTTGGCTTTGACGGTGCGGTTTTGCACCGCCTTGGACAGCAGGGCGATGTACTCCGGGGTCGTGCCGCAGCAGCCGCCCAGCAGCTTCACACCCAACTGGGTGGCGGGGGCGAGGGTTTCGGCAAACTGGGCCGGGGTGATGTCATAGCCGCCGCCCGCGGGGTCGGGCAGACCGGCATTTGGCTTCAAAATCAGGGGCAGAGAGGTCCAGCGGGACAGCTCTTCAATGATAGGGAGCAGCTGCTGGGGACCCAAGGAGCAGTTCACACCGATGGCGGAAGCGCCGAGGCCCTCCAGTGTCAAAGCCGCAGCGGCAGGGGGACAGCCCAGGAAGGTACGGCCCCGCTCCTCAAAGGTCATGCTGACCATGACGGGCAGATCGCAGACCTCTTTGGCGGCGATCAGGGCGGCCCGGGCCTCCTGCAAATCGGCCATGGTTTCGATGAAGATCAGATCCACGCCGGCCTCGACACCGCAGATGACGGTCTCTTTGAAAATATCCACCGCCTGCTCAAAGGGCAGGATGCCTGTAGGCTCCAACAGCTGACCGACAGGGCCGATGTCCAGAGCGACCAGCGCCCGGTCACCGGCGGCTTTGCGCGCCACGGCGATGGAGGCGGGGACAACTTCGGCTACCGTTTTGCCCATGTTGGCCAGCTTCAGCCGGTTGGCGCCAAAGGTGTTGGCACTGATGATCTGAGAGCCGGCGTCCACGTAGGCGCGATGAATATCCTCCAGCCAGTCGGGATGCTCCAGAGCGGCAAGCTCCGGATGCTGACCTGCTACAAGGCCCTTGGCCTGAAGCATGGTACCCATGCCGCCGTCCAGCAGGACGGGGGTATTGGAGGCAAGAAGTGTATTAAATTCCACAGTGACCACCTGACTTTCGAAGTTGACAGTTGTCCGTGTTGGGACACAGAACACAACTGCGCTTGTGCGCAGAAACAGGGGAGTCGGACAGACCCAAAATGGCGGTGACCGACTTGCGTGGGGTCAAAATACAGCTGTCCGTGGCGGACAGACCGATGAGCCGATGGGCGTCCAACAGGTCCAAAAGCGCGCACTGCACCCCAAGGGGCAGGTCGCCGTA
>JAZSAP010000046.1:0-26778 GCA_045601925.1 Lawsonibacter sp. | reverse complement strand
GCCAGGGGGGGGGACGGGGCCAAGGGGGCCAGCGGGGCCACGGGGGCCAACGGGGCCACGGGGGTGGACGGGGCCAAGGGGGTCACGGGGGTCGCCGGGGTCGACAGGCGTTACAGGAGGACGGTAAGGAGTAACTTTTCGGTAGTTGTTGGTAATAACGACCTGAGCGGTCTCGTTGGCGACTACATCCACCTCACCCTCACCAGTGGTGGTCAACCGGTAGCCGGAAACTGCAGCATTTCTCTCGCTCACAGTATACTTGCCGGGGGTCAGGCCGTTCAGGGTGTAGCTCCCCTCGATGAAATCAGCGTAGGAAATAACCCACTCAAAAGAATCGGGGCCACTGACTCGGAACTCCAGTCCGTTGGTGGTTACAGTCCGACCGGCGAAAACCTTGGTAATGGTCAGAGCGCCTGTGCCATCATCGTAGGTATTGGTGTACAGGGCGTCCTCGTCCAGAGCCAGATGGATCACGCTGCTGCCGTCGGCAAATGTGGCAGTCACTTCGGTTTCGCCGTCATGGAGGACGGTCACCTTGTCTACGGCGTACTCCCAACCAAGACCAACCTGCGTGAAGCTCAGCTGTACCAGAATGGTGTAGGCCGTGGGATTATAGGTCATACCTTCGGCAGTACCGGCCACCTCAGTCAAGGTGTAGACAAAGCTGCCGGGGACGGTAACATCGGGGTAGTCTTCCCAGTTCTCCAGATCTTTGATGAAGGGGACGATAAACTCGACCTTACCGGAACCATCGTTCTTGGCGGTGTAGGTGCGTTTGACACCGTTGGCGTTCTCACCCAGATAGATACGGCCGGAACCGTCGTTAAAATGGGCGGTGTCGGTCAGCTCGAAGGTGAACTGGTTGGCGGTCAGGGTGTAGGGATCGCCGGCAACAGCCTTGTCAAAGGTGAGGACGAACTGGCCTTCCCACTCTTCCACAACAGGGGGAGGGAGAGGCGCCTTCTTGGTCCAGGTGCCGGTGATGACCACGGCCTCGGCGGGCATGGTGAAGTCTTCCTTGTCCCAACCGGAGAAGGTGTAGCCTTCCACCCAGGGCTCGTCGGCCACGGTGACCGCGGTGCCGGCCTTGTACTCAACGGTCTTGGGCAGCTCAGGGGCGTTGACAGGAGCGTTGATATACTCGTAGCTCACAGGGTAAGTGGGGTCAGCCTTCTTGGTCCAGGTGCCTTTGATGACCACAGCCTGAGCAGGCATGGTAAAGTCTTCTTTGTCCCAGCCGGAGAAGGTGTACCCTTCCAGAGCAGGCGCAGCGGCCACGGTGACGGCGTCGCCTTCCGCGTACTCCACGGTCGCGGGCAGCGCAGGGGCGTTGGCGGGAGCATTGATATACTCGTAGCTCACAGGGTAAGTGGGGTCAGGGTTCTTGGTCCAGGTACCCTTAATGACCACAGCCTGGGCGGGCATAACGAAGTCGCCCTTGTCCCAGCCGGAGAAGGTGTAGCCGTCCATGGTGGGGGCTGCCGCAACAGTGACCTTCGCGCCCGCCTCGTACTGCTCCTCACCGGGAAGGGCGGGGGCACCCTCAGGGACCTCGTTTTCGTACTGATAAATCACCTTGTACTTGTTGGGAGCGACAACGGTCCAGGTACCCTTGACGACCACAGCATGACCGGGCATGGCGAAATTATCGGTATTCCAACCAGAGAAGGTGTAGCCTGTCATGCTGGGGGCTTCCGCCACAGTGACGGCGTCGCCTTCTGCGTACTCCACGGTCTTGGGCAGTTCAGGCGCGTTGGCGGGAGCGTTGATATACTCGTAGCTCACGGGATACTTGGGG
Source organism: Lawsonibacter sp. (assembly GCA_045601925.1). Classification (GTDB taxonomy): domain Bacteria; phylum Bacillota; class Clostridia; order Oscillospirales; family Oscillospiraceae; genus Lawsonibacter. The sequence goes on along the minus strand of JAZSAP010000046.1, from coordinate 24,980 downwards.
ATTGCGGTCCAGCTGCCCTTGATGACCACAGCCTGGGCGGGCATGGTAAAGTCCGCCTTGTCCCAACCGGAGAAGGTGTAGCCGTCCAGCCCGGGAGCATCGGCCACGGCGACAGGGGAGCCGAAGGCGTACTCGCCGCCGGCGGGCAGCTCAGGCGCGTTGGCAGGGATCTCGCCCTCATACTCGTAGCTTACGGGGTAGAGCTTGGTGGTGTAGACATAGGTAACAACGGTGTCCGCAATGATGGTGCCGCTAACGGGGTCACTGTCCTCGGCCAGAGAAACGAACTCATAGTGCTCGATGTCCTTCTGCTCGGTCACATAGTCCTTGCCGTACAGGATGCCGGTCTGGACGACCTGCTCGGCGACGGCATTATTCTGCTCATCCACGTAGTTGACGGTCAGGTCAAACCGGGGCAGGATACCGCGGATATCGGGAACGTTGAACTCGGCCTCGACGGGGGCGTCATCCTCGCCCACGGTGTAGTCCAGAGTGGTGACACCGTTGGCGGGGGTCAGGATGGTGTAGCCCTCGTAGTCGGGATCGGCGGTAATGGCAGCGGGATCGATCTCCACCTGATAGGTAATGGTGTAGGTGGTGATGCCCTCGGAAACAACAGGGGTGTAGTCAGCCAGATTCCAGGTCTCGTTGGTATAGAAATTGTTGACACTCACCAGGGTCACTCCCTCGCCCATGGGGTCGGTGATGACAGTGGGGGTGGTCACGGTGGTGATAACCTTGCCGGCCTCGCCGGTCAGATCCACGGACAGGGAATCGGCAGAACTGTTGATGACACGGTCAAAATCGCTCAGCACGTTATTTTCGTCTTCGTAGTTATACTGCACTGCGATGGCTGTGGCGGAGATGTCACCCAGAACGCCGTCGATGTCGTCGTAGTCCTCGCGATCGGTCTGGCTTCCGGTGTCGTTTCCGCCGTAGGCGACCTTGGTGGTGGAGGTGCTGTTCACGCTGCCGACTTTGGCGGTGGGAGCACCGTCACTGAATAGGATCAGGGACTGATTGTCAACGGGGATGCCCTCCAGTGCCTCGTCGTCGGCCAGCAGGTTGCGGCCCAGGACCAGGCCGGCCTCGATGTTGGTACCGCCGTTGGTCAGATACTGCCGTCCAAGATACGCGCCGTCTCCGGTGCTTAGGGAGTTGACCAGGGCCTTCACATTGGCCAGGTTGGTGGCGTTGGTCACATCCACCCAGTCCTGGATCGTCACAGCATCGGTGCCGAACACGGCCACGCTGACCAGCCGCTTGTCGCCCTCATTAGCACCTTCAGCATAGCTGTCCAGGAAAGAGGCTACCGCTTCCTGCAGGTTTTCCAGATGGGTGTCGCTGTCACCCTGATAGTCGTGACCGTTGACATGGGCATTCTTTCCTCTCCAACATTCGCTGCAAAAGCCCAGCGGAATAAAGGCAAGATAGGCCTCGTCATACTCGTGGTGTGCGGGGTGCCCCTCATCCTCGCCGCAGCCGTCCATGGTGCAGGCTGCATAGCGTTTATTCATGGAGTTGGACGCGTCCAGCACCAGAGTGACCGCGCCGTGGGTAGCGCCATCCAGCTGCACGCTGGTGTCCTTGGTTTCCACGGTCAGGGTGATGTCATAAACATTCTCTGTCCGGGTGGCGGCCGCCCGCTTGGATAGGTGAATCTCCCAGTCCTCGGCGGTGCTGGCGGTACCGTCCTGCTTGTAGTAGGAATCTTCGTAGTTGCTAACTAGCTGAGGCTCGCCCACAGCCAGTATATTAATGTTGATCATACCGATGCTCATCACGATGCTCATCAGCAGGGCCAGAACTCTCTTGCTCAAATTATTTCTTGTCATTATTTCGTTCTCCTTTCATGTTAGGGGAGCGAAATATCGGCGGCCGCGCCGGCGTAGCCCGTTGGCCTTAGCCCGCTTGCTTTGCGTCCCGCTCTTTCGATGCGGTTTGCCATTATCGAATATTTCTCACATGCCTTCTTTCTTGTTTTTATTAAGATGCTTTTTCTTTTGCGCGAAGTGCGCTGTCCATCAGCAGCAACAATTCCAGCACGCTGCGGAAACTTTGTTCCTGCCGTCCCTCCAACCACGAAACACTCCCCTGCCAGCTCGCGTTCTGCCGGAACAGAATCCGAATGAAAAAGGTGGCGATCATACCATCCGGAGGCAACGCTGAGGGTAAGCCTGCTTCATATTCCGGAGGGGCTGAAAATGTTCGGGTCGCGGAGTATGCGGCCGGAAAGTTCATTCGATTCAGCATTTGCTCCATCTCAAGCAGGAATTGTGTCCCACTTTGAAACCTTTTCCCTGTTTTAAGATAGGAATTGTATATCCGACCTGACAGAATCGCATTTTCGTAGGAATCAATGCAGATCGTTGTCGTTCGGTACTCTTCGCTGCAGAGTCTTTTCACGCTCAATGGCACTCCTCCTTCCTAAGTGCAGTTCGCTTTTTATGTTTTATATATACCATCCCCCGGTTACACGACCGGTTATATTTCGTATCTTTTCTTTCATTTTTTATTTTGTTTTTGTCTAACGTTTACCTGCCTTATAGTTCTTCCGTTAAAAAACACGTGCTTTGGGGGCATAATTTAACCCTCATGTAGCTGTAGCCTGCATGAGGGTTAAATCTTCCATATGATGTTGACTGAGTTGCCCTCCAAGAGGATCCTGTCAATAAACTCAGCAGCGATCAGCTTCTTTTCCTCAAAGCTCGCCTTATCAAAGTCAAGATGCTCCGGTGCAGACGGTACAGTGCGGCACGAGTCCATCAGTGCTTCGCGCTCCTTGTGGAGCTTCTCGATCTGCTTGGATATGTACCCTGCCGCAATGTCACCGCTCTCTGCCAAAGCCCCGACCAGGCGTTCGATCTTCCTGTCGATCTCCAGCACTGCCTGAGCAGATGCCTGGGAGCCGGAACAGGTGTCCTCTGCCGGACAGCTTGCCAGAATGTCCTTGAGCTGCAGTCCTATTTGCCGTTCCAACTCTCTCAGGTCAATGTGCATGGCTGCATCACAGCTTGCAAGGTTGGACCGCCCGGAACAGATCAGATAAAACTTGTCCTCCGGTTTGCTGTAGTTGATTTTAACTGCGTACCCACACTTGGCACACTTCATCAGACCCGTCAGCCACGAGTACTTCCCTGCGTTCGCTCTGGAGATCTGGGGGTTGGCTGCGAGCTTTTCCTGCACCCTGAGCCACAGATCAGAGGGAATGAACCCCTTATGATTGGCCACGGTGAGCATCTGCCCATCCAGAGAGTTGTACTTATTCCTGCCGCGGTCCCGACGACCGATCACATTACATCCATGCTCCCCATCAAAGGCCTCTATGCCTTGCTGCACCTGCAGGCCCTTGGACAGGTAGTGCCAGTACACCTGCTCATCCGCACAGACATACAGCGGGCTATGCAGAAGCCGGGAAAGGGTAACATTGTCCCATGCTTCCCGCTTCGGGCCGTGTATCCCCTTTTCCGTCAGGGCTTTGCCCAGGCTTCTCAGAGAAGTCTCGGGCCTTGCATACGCGCGGAATATGTCCTGTACGACCTGTGCTTGCTCATTGGCCTGCAGGGATGACACTCTGCGACCATCCTCCGTGATCTTAATGAGCGAAAAACCATAGGGGGCCGGCCCACCAGGCCATGCCCCCAGCGCAAAGCGATGCACATAGTTGTCCTTGACGCGCTCTGCTGTTGTTTCCCGCTCCAACTGCGCAAAGACAAGCACGATGTTGAGCATCGCCCTGCCGATAGGAGTCGAAGTGTCGAAGTGTTCCGTTACGGACTGAAATTCCACGCCATGCTGCTCCAAAAGCTCCCACAGGCGGCTAAAGTCGGCGATGGAGCGGCTGAAGCGGTCCAGCCGATATACGAACACCTTTTTAATCTGCCCCGCCTCAATGGTCTTGATCAGCTCCGTGAACGCGGGGCGCTTTGTGTTCTTGCCGGAGAAGCCTTTGTCCTGAAATACCCGAACTTCATCCCCGGCAGCCTTACGGCATGATTCGATCTGCGCCTCAATCGAGAGGCTGTCCTTTTTATCGATAGACTGTCTTGCGTAAATGGCATCCATGGTTCTTACCTCACATCACGGCTCTTTTTAAGGAGCAGGATGCAGCGGCGGTGAATTGCCGCTTGTCTGTTTAACCGCTCCTGTGTGTCAGAGGTAAGATAAGTATTCGTGATTGTCATAATAAACGCCCTCCTTACGAAGATGATATGCAACCGAGTTTCCGCATTATGACGGACAAATCGGTTTTCCCGGGGGGATGGAGGGCCATGAATCATTCTTCATCAAAATGCGTCCATGCCTTTTCTTACAGCCCCTTGCTTCCCAACGCTTTCCAACCGCTGCCAGTGGGGACAGCCTGGACTGGAAGGATCTGTCCGCCGCCGACATCACCAAGCGGGTAACGGGCAAGGTCTGTCCCGGCTCCATTGTACTGTTCCACAACGCCGCCAAGCACACGCCGGAGGCCCTGCCCACCATCATCGAGCAGCTTTTGGCCGACGGCTATACCTTCGTCCCCATCTCCCAGTTGATTTTGACTGGGGACTACACCATCGACCACACCGGGCGTCAGTGCCCGGCATAATAAAACCGCATCTCCCGATGGGGAGATGCGGTTTTTATTATCACTTTATCAATTGAGTGCCCAACGGGCGGCAACTTCAATCAATTCGTATCCCACCGGCACCAGGATCGCCGGCAGCATATTGACCGTTTTGATTTGATTATCCTTGTTGGACAGGAAGTTGATGCCGATGCACAGCACCAGCACGTAACCCACCATGCAGATGTTGTCCAGCAGCTGGCCTTTCAGCACATTCTCCAGCGTACCGGCCAGTAACGTCATGGCCCCCTGATAAATCAGCACCGGCACAGCAGAGAACAGCACGCCGTAACCCAAAGTTGCCGCCAGCACCACGGCGGTGATGCCGTCGATGATGCCCTTGGTAATCAGGGTGCTGCTGTCACCCAGCAGGCCGTCCTGAATAGAGCCCATAATAGCCATGGCACCGATGCAGTAAATCAGACTTGCGGTGATGAAGCCGGCAGAAAAGTTACTGGCTTTGAACTTTCTCTCGATAGCCTTGCAGCCATTGTCGATGCGCCGGTCCAGCTTCAGCGCCTCACCAACGAAGGTGCCAAGCGCCAGACTGACCACCAAAAGCAGCTCACCTGCACTTTTCAGCCGCCCATCCTCCACGCTCAGCATCACACTCAGGGCACCGCACAGTCCCACCATGACCACAGCCACGCCCACAGCTTTCTTGACAGAGTGTTCCACATCGGCACTGACCGCCTTTTTGAACAGCAGGCCGATGATGCCGCCCAACAGAATCAGGCCGCAGTTAATCAACGTTCCCATTTAACTCTCCCCTTGTGCGGAATATATTTTCTTCATCCACTCGCCGCTTCGCAGGCGAAAGAAGCACCATACGCATTTGATAATCTGGTCGATTTTCAGGAAGGTGTACGTCCAGAACGCCGGCCATTGGAACACCAGTCCCGACAGGTACCCCAACGGGATAGATGCCACCCATAAAAACAGGATGTCGCCCGCCATGAGGAACTTGGTGTCGCCGCCGGCACGCAGCACACCCTTGGTCAGGACGGAACTCATGGACTGGAAGATGACGATGATCAGGATTGCGTCCATCAGCTCCCATGCGATAAGCTTAGCCTCCTCGGACACCTTATAGAAGTTGATGATCGGTCCACGCAGCGCCAAAATAACCAGCGCAGCCACGCAGCCGATGACAAAACTCATAAAGAGGAACGCATACCCCTGCTTCTGCGCCTTCTCATCGTCGCCTTGCCCCATCGTGTGTCCGGTAATGATGCCGCTGGCGTTGGACACGCCGGTGGTGAGTACACTGCTGAGCTGCTGGGTCACCATGGTGACGGAGTTCGCCGCCACAAAGGACTGACCGATGTGTCCCATGACCATAGAAACCGTGTTGTTGCCAAGAGCCAGCAATCCATCGCTGATCAGGACGGGAATGCTGATGCGAACGTACTCCCGCAACAGATCTCCGCAGCGCAGGAAGAAATGCCGGAACCGGTAGGTCATGCGCTTGTCAACGAAGAAGAACCAGCCGCAGATGCACACCAGCTCAAACACACGGGAAATCAACGTACCCAGTGCAGCACCGGCGATCTCCATCCGGGGCGCACCCAGCTTGCCGAAAATAAACACCCAGTTGCAGAACACATTAACAAAGAACGCAGCCACCGAAGTCAGCAGCGGCACCAATGTCTGCCCCACACTGCGCAGCACGATGGTACAGGTCAGGCTCAGCCCCATGCAGATATAAGTAGGGATCAGCCAACGCAGGTAGACCACGCCGTAGTTAATAATCGGCTTGTCCGGGGTATACATACGCATGATCAGGTTGGGAGAAAGGATGGTAGCCACAGTAAACACACCGGCGAAAATCAGCACGATTCGCAGCATGATGGTCACAGCCTTGCGCAGGCTGTACAGATCCTTCATGCCCCAATAGCGGGAAGTCAGGACAGACGCCCCCATGCCGATGCCCATACAGAAAATCATAAACAGATTAATGAACTGGCTGCCCAGAGAGGAGGCCGACAGTTGCGCATCTCCCATACCGCTGAGCATGATGGTGTCCATCAGGTTGATGGCCACGGTAATGAGGGATTGCAGGGACACAGGGATGGCAATGCGGGCCATCTGCTTGTAAAGTGCCCAGTCTCCCAGCACGTCCCGGAAACCGATTTTCTCGTTTGCCATCTGCATCCCCCCGTTCCCGCAAAATTCGTCCGCCGACTATTATAGCAGACCGAAGGCACAACTGCAATTTTTCTGTGAAAATTTTTGCCGAAACAAAAACCCACCCTGCACAAGGCAGGGTGGGTTGTGTCGGTATATTGCGATGGGGTACGGCTTAGTAGCCGACCTTCTCCCAGCACTCGAAGGGAGCAGCCAGCTCCTCGCTGATGTAGACCTGAGTCTTCTTGGTCTGCAGCATGGTGGAGGGGATGTAAGGAGTGATGGGGCCGTGGGTGACCAAACGAGAGGTCATACGCTGCCAGCTGGAGAAGGTGCCGCAGGTAGCCAGAGCATGAACCTCGATACGCTCCTTGGCGCGCATCACGTCCAGAGGACCGATGGTGGCAGCCTTGGGAGGCACGTTGGCGATGTCACCGGACTGGCCGAAGGTGCCGTTCAGGGAGTTCTGCATGATGGTCATGGGATGCAGGGTGACCAGCTGAGCGGGCTGGTTCAGCCACTCCTCGATGTCGCCGCTGCCGATGAACTCGGGGATGGGATCCACGAAAGCCATGTGGCCGGTCCAGCCGGGAGAGGTGGAAGCGATGTCGGCGCCGCCGCCGGAAACCTCGTGGATGATCTTGGAATAGTCCTTGATGTTGGCGTTGGTGGGGTAATAGACGTTCTCCAGGGGCATACGCAGCTTCTCGTCGATCTGATAGTACAGGTACTTCAGCATGGAGTGAGCGAAGCCAGCCTCGTAGGTGACAGGGGCGATGTTGCCGTCCTGGTCAGCCCACTCGTCCTCGGCGAACAGGGACACCTTGGAGCAGTCGATCTGGAAGTAGTTGATCAGCTGGGCCAGGGGGATGTAGGTGTCGGGCTCGGGGTTGCCCAGGATCATGGAGAAGGGGCGGCCGGCCTCGGCAGCTTCCTTCAGGCGGGAGAACAGGGTGGCGATCAGCACGGGATGGGGGTTCATCATGACCTTGACGTTGAATTCGGGATGCCACCAGGCCTCGCGCTTCTCCAGGTCCTTGCCGCTGATCTTGCGAACACGCTCGCAAACCTCTTTGTCCTTGAAGGGCACAAAGTCAGCGGGCTGGAAGTCAAACTTGGTTGCGGGATCGACTTTAATCATGGGAGATCATTCCTTTCCAAAATATTGGTAGTTTAAGTCTACCACACATTTCCACCCTTTGCAAGGGTGAGAACGGGCCTTTTTCGACCTGTTTGCCGGGAAAAACAATTGTCAGATGTCCAGCTGCCCCAGCATGGTGCACAGGTCGGCGGCATACTGCCCCATTTGCTCCTCCACGCGCTGGCACAGGGCCGGGCGGGAGAAAGCGCTGCCGGTCAGCGCCCGCTCCAGTTCCGGAGCCAATTCGGCGTCCATGGCGTCAGAATACACCTTCGCCGCCACCACCGCGCCGGACTCTACCTGCAGCTGCAGCTGCACCTCGCCCCAGTCAAAGCGCTGCTCACACTCCAAGCTCAGAGGCAGCCGAGGGCCGTAGAGCCATTCGTCGCTTGCGTACTTTTCCCGCAACCGGGCGGTGCCCGCCACATCGGGTTCCGCGCGCTCCACCGCGTGGCCGTACACCACACCGAAGGCGGCCTCCAGCCGGTCGGCCAGTTCCTCACAAGTCAGGTCCGGGCAGAACTCGGTCAGGTTCACCACCCGGGAGCGGACGGACTCCACCCCCTTGGCCCGGAGCTTTGCCTTGGAAGGACTGAGGTAGCGGGACAGCTTTTCTCCGTCCACCGCCACCATCAGGGTGCCGTGGTGATAGGCCCGGCCCTTGTTGTGGTAGAAGGCGTTGCCGGAGAATTTGCGCCCGTCGGCTAAAATGTCGTTGCGGCCGGAGCGCTCCACAGGAATGCCCAAACTGCGGCAGGCCGTCTCGATGACGGTCAGCTGACGGTCCAAGTCATAGTCCTCCTCCGCCATCAAAAAGGTGAAGTTCAGGTTGCCCAGGTCGTGGAACACCGCACCGCCGCCGGACAAACGCCGGGCGAGGCGACCACCCTCTTCATTCAAAAGGGCGGTGCGGCACTCCTTCCACGCGTTTTGGTTGCGGCCGATGACCACCGTATTCTGGTTTTGCCACAGGTACAGGATGCAATCACCCGGCTGCAGGGTGTAGAGCATATGCTCCTCCAGGGCCAGATTGGTGTACGGGTCGCTGCCCGTACCGCGGACACAAAAAAGGTTTGTGATCACAGGGGTTCACCTCGTTTGAAAAAACGGGTCTGTCCGTTGGGACAGACCCGTTTTCAGTTTAACGGATAGGGTTTAGTTTAGCGCTTCTTCCACTCGTCGTACTGCTCCAGATAAGCCTTCTCCTCGGCGGGGTACTTGCGCAGGGTGTTGACGACCTCGCCGTTGTTGTACTTGCGGTCGTTCACATCCTCGGTGGTGCCCATGATGGTCACGTTCACCTGACGGTGACGGGCGCGGACATGGTCCCAGTCGATGAAGTAGACGTGAGCAAACTCGCCGCCGTCCAGAACGCCGTCCTTGATGGTCATGGCCTCGCTGCGGCCGAAGAAGCAGGAGCGCAGGTGACCGTCGGTGTTCATGGAGGTGTAGTTGCCGGGTTCGTCAACGTAGCGGCCGAACTGGGCGTGGACAGGGCCGGGATGACGGTAGTCACCCTCGTTGACGTAGTCGGGGATCATCTTGCGCATGATGTCCAGCAGGTCGTGCTGCAGGAACTCCAGATCGAAGGTGTCGAAGTCGTGGGAGCACTCCTGGATCATGACGGAGCAGGTGGTGTGGTGGGAAGCGATGGTGCAGGTGCCGTTCTTGATGCCGGACTCCTTGACGATGTTCAGCACGTCAGTGGTGATGTCGTGGAAGGTGGGCACCCAACCGCGGGACTGCAGCTCGATCTCTTTTTGGAAAACCTTGAATTCCATGTTACAATTCCTCCTATTGTCTTGTTGTATGTAAATTGGATTTGCTTACTTCTGACGGGCGTCGTACGCCTCGCGCACGGCGCGGATCATGTCGTCCACCATCTGGGCGCGGGCCTCGCGGGTGGGCAGGGCGACGATGCCGCTGGAAGAACCGGTGGCGTCGGCGCCGGCGAAAATGTTGCGGTACACGTCGTCATAGCACTTGATGCCGGCACCCTGCAGCACGTTGATCTCGGGGTTGACGTCCTTGACGCAGCGGGTGGAAGCCTCCACATACTCCACGTCGGAAGCCTTGCCGGTACCGATCAGTTCTGTGGGCTCGGCCACGATGATGTCGGGGTTCAGGTGGGCGATGGCGGAGGCCTCGGCAATGGAGTCGGCGCACACGATGGTGGTCAGGCCCACTTCCTCGGCGCGCTTGATGGTGGCCTTCAGGGTGGCGATGGAGATGGGCTTTTCACAGTGGTTGAGCATCACGCCCTCGGCACCGGCGGCCACCAGAGACTCGGGCAGCACGTCGGCAAGGCCGCGGCCGGGAGTCAGGGGGTCCATGTGGGGGGCAAAGACGTGGATAAACTTGGTGTTTTCAGCCACGCGGCGCAGCTCCACCAGAGGGCAGGTGAAGATAATGTCCACCTTGTACTTCTCGCTGGCGGCATCGGCGGCCTTGGCCAGTTCCAGAATGTCGTCACCGTACAGGTAGGACTTAGGTCCGATTTCAAAAAACGGAGCCTTGATAGCACACTTTTTCATAGGGGGCACTCTCCTTTCTCTCCCAAATATTATAGGTTGTTGTGAAATAATAGTCAATCGGTTTTGAGGCTGTTTTCAAAATTTTTCCGTCCCATTTTCCCTTGATAAAAAACCATCTACCCAAATCTTCCAATATCGTGTATAATACAATTAGTGTATTATGCAGCCAGGCTGCAAATTTTTTGGAAACAGGAGTGTTTTTTATGGTAAAGAAAGAAGCCATTCAGGCCGCCCGCGCCGCCTATGATATCGAGGCCGAGTGCATCAACGAAATGAAAGCCTTCATCGATGACGAGCAGTTTGGCAAGGCTGTGGAGCTGCTGAGCAATGCCCAGCGCATCGGCACCTGCGGCTGCGGCCATTCCGGCATCATCTGCCAGCACATGGCCCACCTGATGTGCTGCATCGAGCGGCCCGCCCGTTTCATCTCCCCGGCCGAGGCGGTCCACGGCGCTACCGGCTACCTGCAGAAGGGCGACGTGATGATCTTCGCCTCCCGGGGCGGCAAGACCAAGGAGCTGCTGCCCATCGTGGACATCTGCAAGGCCAAGGGCGTGAAGATCATCTCCGTCACCGAGAATCTGGAGTCCCCTCTGGCTCAGGCCGCCGACGTGGTCCTCAAGCAGCACGTCAACCGCGAGACCGACAAGTGGAACGCCCAGGGTACCACCTCCACCACCGCCCTGTGCATGATCTTCCACGCCCTGCAGGCCGCCGTCATCGAGCAGACCGGCTATCAGGCCGAGCAGTTTGCTCTCATCCATCCGGGCGGAGCCGTGGGCGAGCGCCTGAACAACAAGGCTCTGAACATTTAAAGTAACCGCCAAACGGCAGAACGGAGTTTTTGCTCTATGTACATTGGCATTGACCTTGGCAGCACCAATATGAAGGCTGCGGTCTACGACCGGGACCTGAAGTGCGTGGATATGCGCAGCCGCCCGGTGGAATATATTCGGAACAGCGGCTTTGTGGAGTTCGACGCGGAGCTGTATTACACCCAGCTGACCAACCTGATCGCCGATTTGGTGGCGGCAAACAGCATCAAGACCGTGGAACACATCGCCTTCACCGGACAGGCGGAGTCCCTTGTGGCCGTGGACAGGCAGGGTCGCGCCCTGACAAACGTCATTAGCTGGATGGACGAGCGCTCTCAGGACGAGTGCGCCGTTTTGGCCGACCGGTTCCCCGCCGATTTGTGCGAGCGGATCACCGGCCAGCAGGCGGTGCTGCCCACCTGGCCCGCCACCAAGATTTTGTGGCTGAAGAACCACCGCCCCGACGTGTTTGCCGAGGCCGACAAATTCATGCTGCTGAAGGACTACATCATTTATAAGCTGACCGGCGTGTGCCAGTCGGATATGTCCATCGCCACGTTTACGTTCTATTTCAACATCTTCGCAACGTGCTACTGGCAGGAGATGCTGGATGCTATCGGCATCACCACCGACCACCTGCCCGCCCTGGCAGAGCCTTGCTCCGTGGCCGGCCCTCTGACCGCCGAAGCTGCCATCGCCACCGGCCTTGACTGCTCTACTTTGGTCAACCACGGCACTTTGGATCACTTTGCCGGCATGATCGGCACAGGCAACACCGAGGTGGGCGGCGTCACTCTGTCCACCGGCACGGTGATGGCACTGGCCGCCATGTCCGCCGAGCCCGCGCCCCGGGACAGCGGCATCGCCATGCACTACGGCTTTTTGCCCGACACCCACGTCATGCTCCCCGTGGCGGAGAGTGGCGGCGTGAGTCTGGAGTGGTTTCACCGCACCTGCATGGGCGGTATCGACTACGGCAAGATGAACGAGGTCCTGCTCCAGCGGGGCGGCAACGACTTGTTGTTCCTGCCCTACCTTGTGGGCACCAACGCCCCGGAGTTTGACAGCGAGGCCACCGGCGTATTCTGGGGCCTGCGGCAGGAGCATGACGTGTACGACATGGCCCACGCAGTGATGGAGGGCGTGGCCTTCGTCCTGCGCAAGAACACCGACAACATCCGCAAAAAAGGCACCGAACTCAAATCCATTATCGCCACCGGCGGCGGCGCCAAAAGCCCCGTATGGTGCCAGCTGCAGGCGGACATCACCGGCCTTGATGTGCTGATTCCCCGGGAGAAAGAGGCTGCCTGTCTGGGCGCCGCTATCATCGCCGCCGTGGCTGACGGCCGTTTTGTCGACTTCAAGCAGGCCGCGGAGGAAACCGTGTCCTTCGTCCGCCGGTTCACCCCCAACCCCACTGCCACGACCGAAACCAAATTCCGCCGCTTCTGCGCCCTGTATGATGCCGCGCTGGCGGCAAGCAAAATCAATTGACCAAAATCATAAAACTGCGGACCGTTTTTATAACAAAGACGGCCGTCGAAGGCGCCAAGTAACCGGCCAAAAAGAAAACGGACATCTCCGATGGAAGATGTCCGTTTTCTTTGTCTATTTACGGCTTCTTCATGGTCAGGCTGATGCGCTTTTTCTTCTCGTCCACTTCCAGCACCCACACAGTGACCACGTCGCCCACGCTCAGCACCTGAGAGGGGTGCTTGATGAACCGGTCGCAGATGCGGCTGATATGGACAAGGCCGTCCTGATGCACGCCGATGTCCACAAAGGCACCAAAGTCGATGACGTTGCGGACGGTACCCTTCAGCTCCATGCCCGGCTTCAGGTCCTTCATCTCCAGCACGTCGGTGCGCAGGACGGGAGGTGGCAGCTCGTCACGGGGGTCACGGCCCGGCTTCATCAGCTCCTTAATAATATCAGACAGGGTAGGCACACCCACGCCGCAGTCGGCGGCCAGCTTCTCCATGCCGCAGGCCCTGGCCTTTTCCTCCAGCTGGGCCAAACCGCCCGCCTTTACATCATTCAATGTATAGCCGCACAGCTCCAACAGTTTCTCCGCTGCAGGGTAGCTCTCCGGGTGGACGCCGGTGTTGTCCAGCACACCACGGCTCTCCGGCACGCGCAGGAAGCCGGCGCACTGCTCAAAGGCCTTGGGACCCAGTTTAGGCACGTTCAAAAGCTGCTTGCGCGTGGTGAAAATGCCGTTCTCTTCCCGGTAAGTCACGATATTCTTGGCGGTGGTGCCGTTCAGGCCGGACACCCGGGCCAGCAGAGGCGCGGAAGCGGTGTTCAGGTCCACGCCCACGGCGTTGACGCAGTCCTCCACCACGCCGTCCAGGGTCTGGCTCAGCCGAGCCTGGGGCATATCGTGCTGATACTGTCCCACGCCGATGGCCTTGGGGTCGATCTTCACCAGCTCCGCCAGAGGGTCCTGCAGCCGCCGGGCAATGGACACGGCGGAACGCAGGTTTACATCATACTCCGGGAACTCCTCCGCTGCCAGCTTGCTGGCGGAGTAGACGGAGGCGCCCGCCTCGTTGACGATGGCGTAGCTGACGTCGCCGCCCACGCGGGCAATCAACTCCACCGTCATCTGCTCGGTCTCCCGGCTGGCGGTGCCGTTGCCGATGGCGATGTGGACCACGCCGCTTTTCTTGATCATGCGGGACAGGGTGGCGATGGCCTCCTCCTTCTGCCGCTGACCGTGGGTGGGATAGACCACGGCGGTATCCAGCACCTTGCCGGTGCCGTCCACCACCGCCACCTTGCAGCCCATGCGGTAACCGGGGTCAAGGCCCATGGTCACCTTGCCCTTGACCGGCGGCTGCATCAGCAGGGGGCGCAGGTTCAGGGCGAAGTTATGGATGGCGCCCTCCGCCGCCGCGTCGGTCAGCTCGGCGCGCATTTCCCGCTCCAGAGAGGGATGCAGCAGGCGGGTGCAGGCGTCGTCCGCCGCCGCGCGCACGATGGGCATGGCGGCCCGGCCGGGGACAACCTCACGGCGAACACACATGCAAAGTGCCTCCGGGTCAATGTCCACGGATGCCTTCAAAATTTCTTCCTTCTCCCCCCGGTTGATGGCCAGCACCTGATGGCCCATGGCCTTGGAAATGGGGGTGTTGAAGTCATAGTACAGCCGGTAGACCGTGTCCTCCGGCTCCTTGTCCGCGGCCTTGGATACCAGCTTGGCGCTCTTGTGATAAAACTCTTTCAGCACCCGGCGCACCGCGGCATCGTCGGAAATCATCTCGGCGATGATGTCCATGGCGCCCTGAATGGCGTCTTGCACCGTTTCCACGCCCTTTTCCGGGTCGATGTAAGCCGCCGCCTCTCCCTCCGGGTCGGTGCACACGCCGCCCTTTTCAAAGAAGAGCAGAGCAAGGGGCTCCAGGCCCTTCTCTTTAGCCATGGCGGCGCGGGTGCGGCGCTTTTGCTTGTAGGGGCGGTACAGGTCCTCCACCTCCGCCAGGGTGGCGGCGGCATCGATGGCGGCGATCAGCTCTTCGGTCAGCTTACCCTGCCCCTCGATGGAGTTTTTGACCTCCTCCTTGCGCTGTTCCAGGTTGCGCAGGTACTGCAGCCGGTCCTCCAGGGTGCGCAGCAGCTGGTCGTCCATAGAGCCGTGCAGTTCCTTTCGGTAGCGGGCGATAAAGGGGATGGTGGCCCCCTCGTCGATGAGGTTGACCACATTTTCCACATAGGCCGCGGGCTGGCCCAGCTCCGCCGCCAGTTTTTCAATCAGCTTGTCCATTGGGGTACGCTCCTTCGTTTCAAGTCCCCTCCAGTTTACTCCAAACGGCGGTAAAAGTCCATTAAAATCAGTATATTTTCCTTGGAAATACCCCTTGACAAGTGGAGTTTTTTCGGTATAATAGTAAAGCCTGTCCTTATCGGGATGGGCGTTTCATCCTTGCCTTTGCCGAGAGCAAAGGCCATATGTCCATAAGGAGGTGCAAAGTAAAATGGCAAAGATCAACGCAAACTACGAGGTCGTCTACATCCTGGACCCCTCCCTGAGCGAGGAGGCTACCGCCGCTCTGGTGGCCAAGTTCAAGGGCATTGTGGAAGCGAACGGCACCGTGACCGAGGTTGACGAGTGGGGCAAGCGCCGTCTGGCCTATCCCATCAACGACCTGATGGAGGGTTACTACGTGCTGATGACCTTCACCGCTGCCGCTGCCGTCCCCGCTGAGCTGGACCGCGTGTTCCGGATCACCGACGGCGTGATGCGCTCCATGATCGTCTGCAAGGACGAGGTGTAAGGAGAAGTCACCATGCTCAACAAAATCTTCATTATGGGTCGTTTGACCCGGGATCCCGAGCTGCGCCGCACTCAGACCGGCACGCCCGTGGCATCCTTCACTTTGGCCGTTGACCGGGACTTCAAGGATAAGTCCACCGGCGAGCGCGCCACCGACTTCATCGATGTAGTTGCCTGGCGTCAGACCGGCGAGTTTGTCAGCCGCTTCTTCACCAAGGGCCGCATGGCCGTGGTGGAGGGTCGCCTGCAGATCCGCGAGTGGACTGATAAAGACGGCAACAAGCGCCGCTCTGCCGAGGTGCAGGCCGACAACGTCTACTTTGGCGACTCCCGTCGCGAGGGTGACAACGGCGGCTTCTCCGCCCCCGCTTACGGCGCCGCTCCTTCCGGCTATTCCGCCCCCGCCGAGGGCGACCAGTTCGCCGAACTGTCCGGTGACGACGGCGAGCTTCCGTTCTAAACCAAGCGTTTATCGCTTCAACTTTGACCGAATGGTCGTAAAAAGGAGGTTTTCCCATGTCCATGGAACGTGATAACCGCGCTCCCCGCGGCCGCAAGCGCCGCAAGGTGTGCACTTTCTGCGCGGATAAGGTCGAGTGCATCGATTACAAGGACGCTGCCAAGCTGCGCCGCTTCGTGTCCGAGCGCTCCAAGATCCTGCCCCGCCGCACCACCGGCACCTGCGCCATGCATCAGCGTCAGCTGACCGAGGCTATCAAGCGCGCCCGTCAGATCGCCCTGCTGGCCTACGTGACCGACTGATTTCATCCCTTAAAACGACCTTTCCGATCGGAAAGGTCGTTTTTTATGCCCACGAAATCATCTGCCACAAAAGAATTTTGCCCCGCAGGGCGAAACGTTAAAAAAATTTGCAGAAAAATTGCAGTTGTGTGCCGGGTCTGTTATAATGGTCGGCGGATGATTTTATAAGGAGAGAATGCCAATGGGAACGTTGATTAATTGTGGACTGATCGTGCTGGGAGGCATCATCGGCCTGCTGTTCAAAAAAGCGGTCAGCGAGGGGATGGAGCGCTCCGTGGAAAAGGCGGTGGGCGTGGCTGTGGTCATGGTCGGCCTGTGCGGGGCGCTGAGCGTGATGCTGAGCATGGAAGATGGGCAGCTGAAAAGCTCTGGCGAGCTGCTGCTGGTGGTCAGCCTGGCCCTGGGCACCTTTATCGGCGAGGCGCTGAAGCTGGACCAACGCATTGACAACGGCTGCAAGGCTATCGAGCGCAAGTTCAAAGCATCCAACTTCTCCGAGGGATTTATCGCCGCCAGCCTGATTTACTGCATCGGGGCCATGGCCATTGTGGGCTCCATTCAGGACGGTCTGCTGGGTGACAGCAGCACTCTTGTCACCAAGGGCATCATCGACGGTATCACCGCCGTGGTGCTGGCGGCCACCCTGGGTTACGGCGTGCTGTTCTCCGCCGTGCCGGTGCTGATTTATCAGGGGGCCTTGACCCTGCTGGCCGGTACGCTGGAAAATGTGCTGGTGGGTCAGCTGCTGGATAACATCTGCATGGTGGGTTACGTGCTGGTGCTGTGCATCGGTATCAACTTCCTGTCCAATAAGGACAACCAGATCAAGACGGTGAATATGCTGCCTGCCATTTTGGTGCCGGTGGGATACGAGCTGTTTCATGTACTGGCCCATTGGATGCTGAATTGACAAGTATGGAAAACGCGCCTTCCGTCCGTTGACGGAAGGCGCGTTTTGTTTGCGGTCATGCTGGACACTGCCGCCCGGCATGGTCGATGGTGTAGTCCCCCGTCAGAATCAGCTGGGAGATGGGGACAAAGGTGTATCCCTCTGCCAGCAGGTTCTCGATAATGGTGGGCAGGGCCTCCGGGGTGTGCTTGGCGGCGTTGTGGAACAGAACGATGGAACCAGGGCAGACCTTGCCAGTGACCCGCTTTGTGATATCGGCGGCGGACAGGTCCTTCCAGTCCAGACTGTCCACGTCCCACTGGATGGGTTCCATGCCCATGGAGCGGATGGCCCGGATGGAGTTGTCGTCATAGTCGCCATAGGGCGGGCGAATGAGGGAGGGGCAAACCCCGGTGATGGCCTTTATCTTTTCGTTGCAGGAGGTCAGGTCGTCCACAATCTGCTGGGTGGACAGCTGGGGCAGATGGTCGTGGCGATTGGAGTGGTTCATAATCTCATGCCCGGCGTCGTGCAGGGCCTTGACCGACTCCGGGTAGCGGTCCACCCAATCACCCACCACAAAGAAGGTGGCTTTGATGTTATAGCGGGCCATGATGTCGATGAGCTGCTGGGTGTCTTCGTTGCCCCAGGCGGCATCAAAGCTGATGGACAGCATCTTTTGGTCCCGTTGTACGCAGTAGATGGGCAGCTGCCGGGGACTTGCCGACGCGCCCACGGCAGCGGGGTAATTGACCGTCCAGAGCATGGCGCAGGCCAAAACAAAACAGGCAAGAACGGTCAAATACTTTCGGCGCAGGTACAAAACGCTGAACACAGGCTTTTTCATGCAGACAACCTCCCATAATGCTTTATGGGAGTATATGCGCCGGGACAGGCGGGAAATGCCCCGCAGTTGGCGCGGGAGCGGTCCTTGAAACTGAAGATGGGTTTGAAGTGGAATAACAGGACAAACCCCCCCCCCTGCCACACGGCGGCTGGCGGTTTTTGTGAAATCAGTCCAGGGTCATGGGAACCTTGACCACGATGCGCTGGACGGGACCGGGCTCGCCAATGGCGATGTCGGGACCGTGGGCGTCCTGGGGCATGAAGACGATGAACATGCCGGGCTTCATGGGCACTTCCAAAGCGTCGGCATCCAGGTCGGCCAGCAGGCAGTCCCCCTCTTCCTTGTACTCCTCGGTGATGTTCTTCAGGTCGGGGGTGGACTTCCAGGCCAGTTTCTCCTCGCCGGAGGGGAAGAACATGATGTCGGCGTACTTGCGATGGGCCTCGAAGATGACGCCGCTGCGGTCCTTGGTGCTGGGCTCGAACTGCAGGAAGCGGACACCGTTGTCCAGCTCGGTCTTTTCGCCCTTCTGGAACTTGGCGTTGTCAAACTCCATGATGGCGGTCAGAGCGGTCTTCCACTGGGGGCCAAGACCAAAGTAGTGGGGGGCGTTTTCGATGCGATCAATAATCATTGTGTGCATCCTCCTTGTTGTTTTTTGTTGTTGTATCCATTCCCAACGTCTGCTGTGCAAAGCGGATGAAGGGTTTGTTCATGAGCCAAACGGCGGCCCAGGCGGCCAGGGAAAAGTAGAAAAACAGCCAAAGCACGCCCAGCATCAGAAAGAACGAAGTGGTGAAGAAAATCAGAACAAAAGGCAGGGCGAACAGCAGCGCGATGGCAACAGATCGCAGGGGGTTGGCCATGGCCAGTTCCGCCCCGTAGCGAAGCAGTTGAAACAGCTTGCCCTCGAACCGGGAGTAGAAAACAAAGACTGTGACGGTGATGGACAGGGCGAGCAAGGTCAGAAGGCCGATGAAAATCAGTTGGACAAGGGCACCCTGCTGCCAATAGGGGAGAAGGGACGTGGCGTGGAAGATGAGCAGTCCGTTGATGGGCAGCAAAATCAGCCACGCGGCGGTGGAGCGCCAAAATCCGGCGCGAAAGGCGTGGAAGAAAGCGCGGAAGCAGGGTTCCTTTTTGATCAGGGCCCGCTGACCGGCGCACAGGGAGGTCAGGGACGCGCCGATGGTGACAATGGGCAGGCAGCACAGCAGGAACAGCACGTTCAGCACTGCGGTGTGCATCACCCAATCCAGCAAAGAGAAAAACCAAGATGAGATCTGTTTCATGTGGTCTCCTTTCAACCCCTGTCAGTGGACGCTGTCCTTGTAATCGGCGGGGGTCACTTGATAATACTTCTTGAAATTGCGGTAGAAGGTACTGATGGCGGGATAGCCGCACTGCTCGGCAACTGCCGAGATGGGGGCGTCCGTCTGCTGCAGCAGGCGGGCCGCCTCCTGCATGCGGCACTGGAACAGGAAGTTGCTGAAATTCATGCCGGTAATGGACTGGATGGCGTTGTGGGTGAACCGCTCGGACACGTCAAACTGGCGGGACAGAGAGAACAGACACAGCGTCGGGTCGGAGAAGTTGCTGCGGACAAAGGCCACCAGATCCTCGCACAGCTGCTGCTTGTCAGACAGCTGCAGCGCGGATTTCCGGCGGAACAATTCGTTGACCATACCCCGCAGCTGCTGCAGGTTGGAAGCGGGGGTTCCGGTGGGGAGGTATGTGCAGGTGTCATGGTCGTGGAAGGGCATATTGCTGGCTGCGGCAGCGTCCCGCAGCAGGAAAAGGATGCTGTAAAACAGTTCCTCCGGGTGGGGGACGGGAGTGGTGCAGGCCTGGTCCAGCAGGGCCAGCAGCTCCGGCTGGTTCCATGTGGCCAACGCCTGCTGGAATCGCTTCAGGTCAAAGACGGCGGCGGAGGGGGCCTCGCTGTCTGCCGGCTCGGAGAATTGAATGATGGGGCGGCGGCTGTCCGCGCTGATGCAGAACTGGGCCTGGCGGATGGCGTTGGACAACTCGCTCAATCCTACGAAGGGGGCGCTGACGCCGCAGAAGAAACGGGGCAGGGGGTTCTCGCCGCTCAAATCGGTCAGAGTGGTTTGCAGCAGATCCAGATCCGCCGGTTCGGCGGGGAAGAGGACCAGCACCTCCTGCAGGCTGATGTATTCACACAAAAACTGCTCCGGCAGGGCGTCTCGCAGCAGGCGGTACATGGACTGGTCGTGGTGGATATCACCGTCACTGCTGCGGTCCCGGATCACGGCGGAATATTGGGGCTGCAGGAACTGGGGGAAGGTGGCGGACAGGGATTCGTATTCGTCCTGCCGAATGGGCTGACCGGAGAAGGAACGCACCAGTAGGTTGGAGGTGAGCATGCTGCGCAGGGCGGCTGCCCGCTGTTGGGTGGTGCGAAGGAAGCTGTCGATGGTGGCCAGCTCGTTTTCGGCGGGGAGGTCTTCGTCCATGGCGTGGGTCTTGATCAGCTGGCGGAAGGGCCGCACGCTGAGATGAGAGAACAGAAAACACATGGCGATGCCCACGGCCATACACACCAGGAAAATCAAAAGGGGGATGGCCCGCACGTTTTGGGTGGTGTGCTGAAAAAAGGACTGAGGAATGCCGATGACCGCCGTACAGGCGAGGCTAGGGATGGAGCAGGTCAGCCGGATGAAACCCCTGTCTGCGGCCTGGCCGTGGGAGAACAGCACGGTGCCGTCAGAACGGATCAGCTGCAGATATGTATCGGCAGGCAGGGTGCTGAGCCGGAAATACTCACTGATAGTGCGGTCAGAGTACAGGAAACCGTAAGTGTCGGTGCCGTAGGAGGAAGAAGACAGCAAGGTCAGATAAGGAGCGGGTGCAGCGCCGCCCACGGATACGTTTTGTGCCGGCAGCAGGTGCAGGCTGTTGTGCCCGCGGGGCTGGGCAAGGGCGGTGCGAAGGGCCTCGCCGCCATCTTCGTAGAGCAGGTAGGAAGAAAAGTACTTCTCTGCGTCGGTAAAGATGCTGCTGCGGGTCAGACAGGCCTGGGACCGGCCAAACAGCAGGAAGCACTCCGCGGGAAGGTTCAGCATGGTGCATTGAACCGTGAAAGAGTCCCGCAGAGAGATCAGCGAGGGGATCGCGCGGTTTTCCAGCGGATAGCCGGAATTTGAAATAACGGAGTACTCGCCGCTGTCTTCCAGCGCGGAGGGGAGGGTGTGCGTTAAAAACAGGGAGCGGGAGAAGGAATTGCAGTTTTGGTTAAAACTCTCCTGGGCCTGCTCCAGATACGTGGTCTGCAGGGATTGGGTGAATTGCTGGGTGGAAATGGAGAATGCGGACAGAAACAGCGCGACCACGGCGCTGAGCAGGATGAAGTATCGCCAAAACAGGGAAAGACGCGCGATAAGCCGTGCCGCAAACTGACGCATATTCTCGTTCACTTCCTTTCTGATCTCATACATTATAAAGCATAAGTGCAAAAATGACCATAGCAAAATGAAAAATAGGTGTCTGAAAAATATGTTGGGGGGCGGAGAGGGCAAAAACCGCGCGAAAAATGAGAAAAGGACGTGTGAATTTTCGTCGGAACGACGAAAATGAGAAAAACGGCATATTGACGAACGTCGGAACGATTGAAAACAAAGGAATTTCAAAAAATGAAACAAGAAAAAAGTGAGAGTGTTGTGCGACTTGACGAAACGGCGCGTTGCGGGCAAAAACTGGAATAAAGTGGAAGAGCAGGAAGAAACAAGGCGAAAATCGGGTGAAAAGCAGGGGTATGTGCGAAAAATGAGAAAGGGGAGGGGGGATTGGTTATTGCGAAAAAAGGGGGGAGGAATTAAAATATATACTGGACATGCCCCCCTGAAGATGGGGATTGTTGTTACTTTTGCCGATTGGCGAAAAAATCTGTACTTGCACAAATGGACGAGTACATATATAATGTAATGTAACGACGGCACCCGCCCTCCGTGCGAGTGATGTCCATCCTGCCTGTCGGGGCAGACTCATCATCTGCAAAAGGTCGGCGCGAAGCGTTTCGGCCGGACCTTGTGATGGTGTCGCCGGACAGCTTCTCTCCTCCGGCGAGGCCGAGAACGTGGGATTCCCACAACCGAGAAAGGAAGTTAGCGCATGAACACTACTGCCCAAAACGTTTTGGACGTGCAGACCCCCCTTCGCAAGCAGGGTTTCTGGCTTCGCGTCCGCAAGAACTGGCAGCTGCACCTGCTGATGCTGCTGCCCGTGCTGTACCTGATTGTTTTCTACTACGCTCCTATGTACGGTCTGCAGATCGCCTTTAAGGATTTCCGCACCCGTGCCGGTATCTGGGGCAGTGAGTGGGTCGGATTCAAACACTTTGTTGACTTCTTCCAGGCATACAACTTCTGGGAGCTGATCAGAAACACGCTGATCCTGTCCCTGTACACCATCGCGGCCAGCTTCCCCATCCCCATCGTGCTGGCCCTGATGCTGCACGTCAGTGAGCGCAAGGTGCTCAAAAAGCTGACCCAGAACGTTTCCTACATGCCTCACTTTATCTCCATCGTGGTTCTGGTCGGTATTGTCAACCAGATCCTCAGCCCCATCGGTGTGGCCACCAATCTGTACAATCTGTTTGGCGGCGTGGGCACTGCCCCCGATATCCGCGGCAGCGCCGCTGCTTTCCGCCACCTGTACGTGTGGTCCGGTGTGTGGCAGCAGATGGGCTGGAGCACCATCATCTATGTGGCCGCCCTGTCCGGCGTGTCCCACGAGCTGCATGAGGCCGCCGAGCTGGATGGCGCCAGCCGCTGGAAGCGCGTGCTGAACGTTGACCTGCCCGCCATCCTGCCCACCGTCTGCATCATGCTGATCCTGCGCTTTGGTTCCACCATGAGCGTCGGCTTCGAGAAGGTCTTCTTGATGCAGAACGACCTGAACCTCTCCACTTCCGAGGTTATCTCTACTTACGTTTACAAAATCGGCTTTACCAAGGCCAATCAGCAGTCCTATGGTACCGCCATTGACCTGTTCAACGCCGTTATCAACACCATCATGCTGGTCAGCGTCAATGCGATCACCAGCAAGCTGACCAACGGCGAGCAGAGCCTGTTCTGAGAAAGTGAGGTTTGAAAACAATGGCTAAAACACATGACATTAAGATCAAGCGTCACCGCACTTGGGACGACAAGCTGCTGTACGGCATTACCGATATCGTCCTGGTGTTGCTGCTGATCATCGTGGCGTACCCCATTATCTACGTTCTGTCCAACTCCTTCTCCTCCGGCATTGCTGTTTCCAGCGGCCGCGTGCTGCTGTGGCCGGTGGAGCCTTCGCTGAGGGGTTATGAGATCATCTTCAGCTATGATAGCGTGTGGATCGGCTTTGCCAACAGTATCTTCTACACTGTGGTTGGTACCTGTATCAATATGCTCCTGTCCGTGCTGGCGGCTTACCCCCTGTCCCGCCCCAACTATCAGGGCCGCGGCGTGGTGACCGTCATGTTCACCATGACCATGATCTTCTCTGCCGGTATGATCCCCACCTACCTGCTGATGAGCAAGCTGCACCTGACCAACAGCCGTCTGGGCATCCTGCTGATGGGTGCTATTAGTGCCTACAACATGATCATCATCCGCACCTACTTCAAGAGCAGCATCCCCGGCGAGCTGATCGAGGCCGCCCGCATCGACGGCTGCTCCGAGCTGCGCACCCTGTTCAGCGTGGTGCTGCCCCTGTCCAAGGCTGTGTTGTCCGTGGTTACCCTGTACTACGCCGTGGCCCACTGGAACAACTACTTTACCGCCATGCTGTATCTGCGCGATGCCAGCAAGAAGCCCCTGCAGATTATCCTGCGTGACATCCTGGACGCCCAGCAGTTGGACCAGATGGTCACCGACCCCGAGTTGCGCCGTCAGATGGCCGGTATGGCCGACCTGATCAAGTACTGCCTGATCGTGGTCACCTCCGCCCCCATCATCGCCATGTACCCCTTCGTCCAGAAGTTCTTCGAGAAGGGCGTTATGATCGGCGGCGTCAAGGGTTAATTCAATCACCAACATTGTTTACCCCGGGCTCCATGCCCGGGGTAAACCTGCCTTTGGATAACGTTAGAGGAGGAAGAGAAAATGGAAACTATCAACATTCGTGGCCTTGACATTTCCCGCTTCAGCCTGGGTACCGTCCAGCTGGGCGTGAACTACGGACTGGCCAACACCATCGGTGTGCCCAGCGAGGAGCAGGCCTTTGAGCTGCTGAACACCGCCCGCCGCGTGGGCGTCAACTGCCTGGATACCGCCAATGCCTACGGTACCAGCGAGGAGGTCGTGGGTGACTGGCACAAGGCCACCGGCGGCGGAATGAATATCGTCAGCAAGTTTAAGGTTCGTGATCCCGCTGACCCCATCGGCCAGTTCAAGACGCAGCTGGCCCTTTCCCAGGAGCGGCTAGGCACCGTGGCAGGCTATCTGTTCCACGACGACAAGGATCTGCGCGCCTATGGCGACGTCATCCGGGACGAGTTCCTGCGGGCCAAGGAGGATGGCAAGGTCTCCTTCGTTGGCGCCTCCGTCTACACCGCTGACGATGTGGAGTTCATGCTGGAGCATCACCCCTGGCTTGAGGCCGTTCAGCTGCCCATGAGTGTGCTGGATACCCGCATCGTGGAGCGCGGTCTGCTGGAGGAGCTGCGCAAGCGCAACATCATCGTTTTTGTCCGCAGCGTGTTCCTGCAGGGAATGCTGTGTATGGACAAGGCGCCTGAGCAGCACAGCTTTATGCAGCCCAGCCTGGATGCCATTGCCGAGGTTGCCCGTGCCGGCGGCATGACCATGCCCCAGCTGGCGGTGGCCTATATCCGTGATCTGCCCGGCGTGACCAGCCTGGTTCTGGGCTGTGAGAAGGCGGAGCAGGTGGTGGATAACGCCAACCTTATCAACACCCGTCCCCTGACCGCCGCCGAGATGGACGCCATCGCCGAGATCGGCCGCAAGGCTCCCATTGAG
>JAZSAP010000045.1:0-9582 GCA_045601925.1 Lawsonibacter sp. | reverse complement strand
GGAGAGACGGGAGCGCCGGCCACGGCGGCGGCAGCAGCCACAGGAGCGGCAGCGGCCACGGGAGCGGCGGCAGCAGCGGGAGCAGCCTCCACAGCCACGGGGGCGGCAGCGGCAGCGCCGGGACGCAGGCTAGCGGTGTCGTCGCCCTTGTTGCCAATGGCGCAGACGTTCTCCAGACAGGTCACCTCTTCGCCGTCGCCGAAGAAGATCTCCAGCAGTTCGCCTTCAGCGGTGGACTCGCACTCGAAGTTGGCCTTGTCGGTCTCGTAAGTAAACAGGATGTCGCCCAGCTTGATCTGGTCGCCAACCTTCTTCTGCCAGGAGCCGATGATACAGCTCTCCACGCTGATGCCGGCCTTGGGCATGATGACAGCGGCGGCAACGGGGCCGGTGGGAGCGGCAGGAGCGGGGGCAGCAGCAGGAGCGGGCGCGGGAGCGGGGGCAGCAGGGGGAGCGGGAGCAGCCTCTGCGGCGGGGGCGGCAGCACCGCCGGGACCCAGGGCGGAGCAATCCTCGCCCTTGGTGCCGATGGCACACACGTTCTCGAGACAGGGCACCTCATCGCCGTCGTTGAAGAAGATCTCCAACAGTTCGCCTTCGGCGGTGGACTCGCACTCGAAGCTGGACTTATCGGTCTCGTAGGTGAAGAGGATGTCGCCCAGTTTGATCTGGTCGCCAACCTTCTTCTGCCAGGAGCCGATGATGCAGCTTTCCACGCTGATGCCGGACTTGGGCATGATTACTGCGTTAGCCATAGGGATAGGCCTCCTTATAAAAATGTTATAGCTTGTTAATAATAACATTTCGTAACATATCCGTCAATAGCTATTTACACAATAAATAGAAAAAACCCGTGATTTTCTCCGTCAGAACGGAAAAAAACACGGGTTTTAAGGTTTGGGTTCGGATATTTACAGCAGAGTGACGCCGGCTTGGGCAGCGGCCTGGGCAAAGGAGTCGGGCAGGGGGGCGTCGGAAATGATGTAGTCAGCGTCCTCCAGATGGGCAAAAGTGTAGGGCATCAGGCGGCTGAGCTTGGCCCGGTCGCACATGATCACACTGGTGCGGGCCTTTTGAATCAGCATGTGCTTGACCAGCATATCGCTCTCGGTACCGCAGGTGAAGCCCGCCTCGACAGAGCAGCCGGACACACCGAGGAAGGCCAGGTCCACGTTGATCTTTTCCAGCATTTCCAAGGTGTTTTGACCGGACAGAGCCAGGTTTTTGCGGTTGATGGTGCCGCAGCACAGGGTGACGGTGGGGTTGTGCAGATGGCACAGCTCCAGGGCGATGGACGGGCCGGTAGTGAAGATGTTCAGGTTGATGTCGGGCAGGGCCCGGGCCAGGACCAGGTTGGTGGTGCTGGCATCCAGAAAAACCGAGCTGTTGGGCTGGATCAGTTCCAGGGCCTTTTTGGCGATGGTGGTTTTGCCGATATTGTTCTCCTGCAGGCGAACGTCGAAGCCGGGGTCGCCGGCGTGGCGGACAGAGCGGGCGCCGCCGCGCACCTTAACGACCGCACCGCGATCCTCCAAGGCCTGCAAATCCCGGTGGATGGTCATCAATGAAACCTCGGGACACAGCTGCTGCAGCTGCTTGATGGTGACTACGTTATGCCGCTCGACAAAATTAAGGATTTTCTCCTGACGAACGTGATTCATACATGCGTCCTCCGTGTGATATTCTCAAAAACATAACAGGAATATAACACAATATAACATCGAAGTCAACAGTTTATTTCATTTTTTATCATGAATTTATCACAACAACACAACATTTTGGGTCGTCATGACAATGCGAACACAAAAAACATCCGCCTGCATGATGCAGGCGGATGCAAGACGGGGCATGATTCAATAACGGCGCACCACGGCCACTACCTTGCCAATGATTTGGGCATAGGTGCCGTCGATAGGTTGATAGTCGGGGTTTTCCGGCAGCAGCCAAACCTTGCCGTCCCGGCGGCTGAGGGTCTTGACCGTGGCCTCGTCCTCCAGCAGAGCCACCACGATCTCGCCGTTGCGGGCGTCCTGCTGGCGGTGGACCACCACAAGGTCGTCGGGCAGGATACCGGCATTCAGCATGGACTGGCCCCGAACCCGCAGGGCAAAATGCTCGCCCTCCAGCCCGTCGGTGTCAAAGGTGAGGTAATCCTCGATACACTCCTGGGCCAAAATGGGGGAACCGGCAGCCACGCTGCCCAGCACGGGCACGCGGTTCTCGTGGGCGTCCATTTCCTCGGCCACGGGGGCGGACATGGAGATGGCGCGGGTCTTGCCGGCGGCCTTGGTGATCACGCCGGCCTCTTCCAATCCCTTGAGGTGGAAGTGGACGGTGGAGGGGGAACTTAATCCCACCGCCTCGCCGATCTCGCGGACCGAGGGGGGGTAGCCATGTTCGGCCTGAAAGGCGCGGATGTAGTCGTAGATCTGCTGCTGCTTGTTGGTGAGTTTCTTCACAGGAAGGACCCCTTTCTATGGTGTGAGCAATATGCAAACAAATGTTTTATATAATATATCACACGCGCAGAGAAAAGTCAAACGGATGTTCTAATAAAATGAAAACTTTTTTTGAACAGGGAAAAAGTGGCTTGTACTTCCACGCGGGCGCGATATAATTAGGATGTTGAATTATTGTGTTGTTAGGAGGTGGTGAGAGCGTGTTTTCCCTGTTTCTCACCCATTTGAAAGGGTTGAAGAAAGAGGCCATCAAGTCGCCCCTGTTCATTTTGGCGGAAGTGGTGCTGGAACTGCTGCTGCCCCTGATCATGTCCGAAATCGTGGACGTGGCCATTCCGGCGGGGGATACCAACCGCATCTTCCTGCTGGGCGGACTGATGGTGGTCATCTCACTGGCGGCCATGACCTGCGGCGTGCTCAGCGCCAAGTATGCCACCTTTGCCAGTCAGGGGTTCGGTGCCAATCTGCGTCAGGCCCTGTTTGACAAGGTGCAGGAGTTTTCCTTTGCGGATATCGACCGGTTCTCCTCCGCGTCCCTCATCACCCGCATGACCAACGACGTCAACGCCCTGACCATGATGCTGAACATGGGCCTGCGCATGCTGTTCCGGGCGCCGGCCATGCTGCTGTTCGCCCTGGTCATCAGCTTTAACATCAACGCAAAGCTTGCCTGTATCCTGCTGATCATCGTCCCCATCATGGGTGCGGCCATCGGCACGGTGATGAAGATCTGCGGCAAGCTGTTCGGCATCATGCAGCAGCGCATCGACGCCCTGAACAACACCCTGCAGGAAAACCTGGTGGCGGTGCGGGTGGTCAAGGCCTTTGTCCGTCAGGGTCACGAGAAAAAGAAGTTTGACCGGGCCAACGAGGATTTGATGAATGCCGGTCTGAAGGTTGGCATGCGCGTGATTTCCATCTCGCCCATCATGACGGTGGCCATGAACGCGGCCACCGTGGGCGTGCTGTACGTAGGCGGCCGGATGGTCATGGGCGGCACCTTTCTGCTGGGCGACCTGCAGGCGGTGCTGAACTACGTGGCCCAGGTGCTGATGAGCGTAATGATGGTGGCCATGGCCCTGCTGAATCTGGCCCGATCCCAGGCCTGTGCCAAGCGTATTCAAGAGGTACTCAGCGCCGTCCCCTCTGTCCGGGATGATGACCAGGCGGAGGAACGGGAATTGCCCGAAGCGCTGGGCCAAGTGGAGTTCCGGGACGTCAGCTTCCGCTATGTGGAGGGAGGCACCGGCGACGACGTGCTGAAAAATATCAGCTTTACCGTGAAGCCGGGCAGCTTTGTGGCTATCGTGGGCGGCACGGGTACGGGCAAGTCCTCGCTGGTCAATCTGATCCCCCGCTTTTACGACGTGACCGGCGGCGCGGTGCTGCTGGACGGTATGGATGTGCGCGAATACCCGCTGGAGCAGCTGCGCGGCCGTATCGGCATGGTGCTGCAGACCAACATCCTGTTCACCGGCAGTATTCGGGAAAACCTGCTTTGGGGCAAGGAGGACGCCACCGAGGAGGAGATCATTCGGGCGGCGAAGGATGCCCAGGCCTATGACTTCATCATGGCCATGCCCGAGGGATTTGACACCCAGCTGACCCAGGGCGGCACCAACGTATCCGGCGGCCAGCGCCAGCGGCTTTCTATCGCCCGGGCCATGCTGCGCAAGCCGGCGGTGCTGATTTTGGACGACTCCACCTCCGCCGTGGACTCGGCTACCGAGGCGGCCATTCGGGAAAGCTTTGCAAAGAATTTGAAGGACACTACCGTTATTATCATTGCCCAGCGCATCTCCTCTGTCCGCTATGCCGACGAGATTTTTGTGTTGGATGACGACCACATCGCCGCCCGGGGAAGCCATGAGCAGCTGATGGCGGAAAGTGAGATCTATCAGGAGATTTATCGCTCCCAGCAGGAAGGGGTGGGTGAATAATGGCAGGACCCGGTCGTGTTCCCGGTCCCGGCGGACCCGGCGGGCGTGGACCCGGCGGCCCCGGCGCCCGAGGGGGATTTCAAAAGCCGAAGCACATGGGTGCCACCGTTGCCCGACTTGCCCGGTATGCATTCAAAAGCCCGCTGATGCTGCTGCTGGCACTGGTGTGCCTAGGTGCAACGGTATTTTCCAATCTGGGCGGCACGTACATGCTGCGCGGCATCATCAACGACTTCGTGTGGTCGGGCTGCCGTGACTTTGGCGGCCTTGCCCGGGCCATCGGTGTGCTGGCGCTGATTTACCTTGTGGGTGTATTTGCCACCTACGGTCAGTCGGCGGCCATGGTGCGCCTTGCCCAGCGGGGTGTCAAACAGCTGCGACAGGAGCTGTTTGACAAGCTGCAGAAGCTGCCTCTGTCCTTCTTTGACCAGCATCCCCACGGGGAGCTGATGAGCCGCTTTGTCAACGATGCGGACAACGTGCAGATGGCTCTGGAGCAGAGCCTGGTGTCCCTGCTGTCCAGTTGTCTGATGTTTGTGGGCCTTGTGACGCTGATGGTGGTCATCAACTGGAAGCTGTTTCTGGTCACCGGCCTGCTGCTGGCCGTGATGATGGTGCTGATCCGGGTGCTGGGCGGCCGCAGCCGCAACAACTACCGCCAGCAGCAGAAGCATCTGGGCGCCATGAACGGCAACATTCAGGAGATCATCGAGGGACTGAAGGTGGTCAAGGCCTTCACCCACGAAAAAAGTGCCAAGGACGAGTTCCAGGTGCTGAATACAAACTACCGGGATGCGGCCCGCAAGGCCCATTTCTACGCCATCATGATCATGCCGGTGTCCGGCAACATGATGAACATCAGCTACGCGCTCACCGCCGCCTTCGGCGGCCTGCTGGCCGTGTTGAGCGGTTTTGACCTGGGCGGCCTGGTGGTCTATCTGAACTACTCCCGTCAGGTGGGTCAGCCCCTGAACCAAATTTCCCAGCAGCTGTCCACAATCCTGTCCGCCCTGGCGGGTGCGGAGCGCATTTTCGCCGTCATGGACACCGAGCCGGAGGTGGATGCCGGACAGGTCACCCTGACCCACGCGCAGAAGGATGCCAACGGCACCCTGGCCGTCAGCGAAGACGGTCAGCGCACCGGTGTGTGGGCCTGGCGGGTGCCCCGCAGCAGCCGCATGGCCCTTGTCCCCGTGCTGACAGAGGAAGATCGCCTGATCGAATTGGGTCAGGCCCTGCGGGACCGGGATGGCATGCTGCACCTGCTGCCCCCCCATCAGGACAGCGAGCAGGGCATCTGGGTCCGGGTGGAGCCGGACGGCAGCCTGGCCGAAATCGCCGATCTTTCCACCCTTGTGGGGCACGGCTGGGCGTGGAAGTACGCCGACTGGGACGGAACGGTGGGTCTGCACATGATCCGGGGCAGCGTGCGCAACGTGCCCGGGGAGGACTACTACCTGACCGAGTTGAAGGGTGCGGTGCGCTTTACCAAGGTGGACTTCTCCTACGTGGAGGGCAAGCGCATCCTGCATGAGGTGTCCGTCTACGCCAACCCCGGACAGAAAATCGCCTTTGTCGGCTCTACCGGCGCGGGCAAGACCACTATCACAAACCTCATCAACCGCTTCTATGAGATCGAAGGCGGGCAGATCACTTACGACGGCATCGATGTGCGGGACATCTGCAAGGATGACCTGCGCCGGTCCCTGGGCGCGGTGCTGCAGGATACCCACCTGTTCACCGGCACCATCATGGAAAATATCCGTTACGGCAGATTGGACGCCACCGATGAGGAGTGCATCGCCGCGGCCAAGAGCGCCAACGCCCACTCCTTTATCCGCCGTCTGCCTCAAGGGTACGACACCATGGTCACCGGGGACGGCGCCAACCTGTCCCAGGGTCAGCGGCAGCTGCTTGCCATCGCCCGGGCGGCGGTGGCCGACCCGCCGGTCATGATTTTGGACGAGGCCACCTCCTCCATCGACACCCGGACCGAGGCCCTGATCCAAAAGGGCATGGACGCGTTGATGGAGGGCCGGACGGTGTTTGTCATCGCCCACCGCCTGTCCACGGTACGCAACTCCAACTGCATCGTGGTCATTGAAAAAGGCCGCATTGAGGAAAAGGGCGACCACGACCAGCTGCTGGAACAGCAGGGCCGCTATTATCGCCTGTACACCGGACAATTCCAGCTGGATTAAACACAAAAACCCCCGACCTCTCGGTCGGGGGTTTGCTTTTATTTTAGCAATTACAGCCTTCGGGTAGGGAGTCATCCACGTCCACCCATTCCTTTTCCACATCCACGATGCGGTAGTCGGTGGCGGTGTCCCGGATGACGATGCGGCGGATACCGGCGTTGATGATGAGCCGCCGGCACATGGAGCAGGAGGTGGAGTCGGGGATCAGGCCGCCGGTCTTGGGGTCCACACAGGCCATGTACAGGGTGGCGCCCAGGGTGTCCTTGCGGGCGGCGGAGATGATGCAATTTGCCTCGGCGTGGACGCTGCGGCACAGCTCGTACCGCTGGCCGGAGGGGATGTTCATGGCCTCCCGGGTGCAGAAGTTCAAATCGGCGCAGTTTTTGCGGCCCCGGGGGGCGCCGTTGTAGCCGGTGGAGATGATCTCGTCGTTTTGGACGATGATGGCGCCGTAGCACCGGCGCAGGCAGGTGGACCGCTCGCACACGGTCTGGGCGATGTCCAGATAATAGTTCTCTTTGTCGATGCGCTTCATAAGAAACCTCCGGCAGTGTTTTTTATCAGTATAGCGGTTTTTTTGTCGGGAAGCAAGTACAATTCACACAATGTTTACGAAAGCTTCCTTGACGGCGGGGACTCGGCGGGGTATCATAAATGTATAAACTTTCGGGAAAGGGGGCGGGGCCGTGTTCCGCAACGCGATCCAGCGCTTTCTATATGGCCGGTACGGCATGGACCGGCTGGGCCGCGCTCTTTTATATACCGGGCTTGCTCTGTTGGTGCTGGCTGTGCTGACCGACTCGGCGGGGGTCAACAGCCTGGCCCTTGTGGTATATGCGGCGGGACTGTTCCGGATGCTTTCCCGCAATTATGCCGCCCGCCGCAGGGAGAATGACTGGTACTGCCGCCGGATCGAGCCGGTCGCCCGCCGCCTGCGCCTGTGGCGCAACATGCTGCGGGACAAGGATCATCGCTATTTCAAATGCCCCGGCTGCAAAAAGTATCTGCGGGTGCCCCGTGGCAAAGGGCGCATCGCCATCACCTGCCGCAGCTGCGGCTGCAAGTTTACAAAGGAAAGTTAAGCATCGCTGTCCCTGACGGCGGTGCTTTTCTTTTTTGGTTGTTTGTGTTATAATATGCTGTGATTTCACTTGAAGAGGAGCGGTTTGCATGAGTTTCAACTATGACGTTGTGATTTTGGGCTGTGGTGAGGCCGGCATTTTCGCCGCCTACGAGCTGGCAAAGCTCCGCCCGGAGCTGCGTGTGCTGGCCCTGGACCAGGGCCGGGACATCTACAGCCGCAGCTGCCCCATCGTGGCGGGTAAGGTGAAGGAGTGCATCCACTGCGCCGTGTGCCACACTATGTGCGGCTTTGGTGGTGCGGGGGCTTTTTCCGACGGCAAGTTCAACTTTACCACCGCTTTTGGCGGCTGGCTGACCGACTTTATCCCTGCCGAACAGGTCATGGACCTGATCGAGTACGTGGACAGCATCAACGTTGATCAC
This sequence comes from Lawsonibacter sp., assembly GCA_045601925.1. Taxonomy (GTDB): domain Bacteria; phylum Bacillota; class Clostridia; order Oscillospirales; family Oscillospiraceae; genus Lawsonibacter. The sequence continues at coordinate 1,476 of JAZSAP010000045.1, read as the reverse complement.
GGTGCCACCACCGAGGTGTTCTCCACCCAGACTCCCGAGGCCAAGGCTCTGGAAAAGCTGGCCCTGGCCCATGACCTACACCTGCTGCAGGCCCGGTGCAAGCATTTGGGAACGGAGAACAACCTGCGCATTTTGACCAATATTTACGAGGGTCTGCGGGACAAGGTGGAGTTCCGCTTCGACACCGCCGTGTCCGAAATCGCTCGGGAGGGTGAGGGCTATCGCCTTACCCTTGCCAAGGGGGGCGAGGTGTCCTGCCGCTTCCTGCTGGCCGCCCCCGGCCGATCCGGTGCCGAGTGGTTTGCCGGCCAGTGCAAGGACCTTGGCATCAACCTCATCAACAACCAGGTTGACATCGGCGTGCGGGTGGAGGTGCCCGCCGCGGTGTTTGAGCATATCACCGATGTGGTGTACGAGTCCAAGCTGGTCTACCGCACCAAGCAGTACGGCGATCAGGTGCGCACCTTCTGCATGAACCCCTACGGCCACGTGGTGGCGGAAAATGTGGAGGGCATCAACACCGTCAACGGCCACTCCTACCCCGCTCCCGAGCTGCGCAGCGAGAACACCAACTTCGCCCTGCTGGTGTCCAACCGCTTTACCTCTCCGTTCAACCAGCCTTACCGCTACGGTAAGCATATTGCATCCCTGTCCAACATGCTGGCTGGTGGCGTGCTGGTCCAGCGGTTTGGCGACCTGGTGGCGGGTATCCGTACCAACGAACACCGCATGAGCAAGTCTTTTGTGCGGCCCACCTTGACCGCCGCGGTTCCCGGCGATCTGTCTCTGGCCCTGCCCAAGCGCCAGCTGGATGATATCATTGAGATGATCTACGCTCTGGACAAGATTGCTCCGGGCACCGCCAATTACGACACCCTGCTCTACGGCGCGGAGGTGAAGTTCTACTCCTCCCGGCTGGAACTGTCCGACGAGCTGGAAACCGCTCTGCCCGGCCTGTTTGCTGCCGGGGACGGCGCGGGGGTCACCCGTGGCCTTGCTCAGGCGGGCGCGTCCGGTGTCCAGGCGGCAAGGGCAATTTGCCGTCGGTTGGAGGACTGATCGCAAGGAGGGAACGCCGCCGTTTTTTTGCGACGGCGTTCTTGCATTTTTTGAAAAAACGGCGCAAAAATGCCGGATCGAAACCGGCGGTTTCATAATTATTTTTGGCAGGTTTGCCAGTGCGATTTTTGGTTGTCGGATAATGCCGACAAAAAGAGAAAGAACCCCTTGAACACAGGGTTTTCCACATTGTCCACAGGGTTTTCCACACGGAGTTATGTCGACCATGAATGCAAAAATTACCGCAAAATCGGGTGACATAATTATTGTCAAGGTTAAAAACAGGGTTGTTTTCACCAAAGTTTTTTTGCAAGATTTCGGGGCAAAACTGTCGCCGAACGAAAGGGAGCTGAAGCCAAATGAACCGGGTAGAAACTGATACCATCGCCGCTGTTGCAACGGGTCTTCCCGGTGCTA
>JAZSAP010000044.1:0-3620 GCA_045601925.1 Lawsonibacter sp. | reverse complement strand
CGCCTTCGGTGTTCTGCCTCCCGTGTCCATCCTGACTCCCGAGCAGACCCAGTACTACTTCCTGTCCGGCTTCACCTCCAAGCTGGCCGGTACCGAGCGCGGCATTACCGAGCCTACCCCCACCTTCTCCGCCTGCTTCGGCCAGGCCTTCCTGGAGCTGCACCCCACCAAGTACGGTGAGGAGCTGGTCAAGAAGATGCAGAAGTCCGGCGCCAAGGCCTACCTGGTCAACACCGGCTGGAACGGCACCGGCAAGCGCATCTCCATCAAGGATACCCGCGGCATCATCGACGCCATCCTGGATGGTTCCATCCTGAAGGCCGAGACCAAGACCATCCCCTACTTCAATTTCGAGGTTCCCACCGCTCTGCCCGGCGTGGACCCCTCCATCCTCGACCCCCGCGACACCTACGCCGATGCCGCCCAGTGGGACGAGAAGGCCAAGGATCTGGCTGAGCGCTTTGTCAAGAACTTCGCCAAGTACACCGGCAATGACGCCGGCAAGGCTCTGGTGGAGGCTGGCCCCCAGCTGTAAGCTGCGGCCCACAGTTTGATCACCCAAAAGTCCCGCAGGCTATAGCCTGCGGGACTTTTTTCACATCGTTGAAAAAATCATCTTTCCGTGGTATACTACACACATAAACCAACGGAGGTAATCATCATGTTTGATGCACTGAAAGTCAAAAACGAATGTGTTGCGTGGATCCGCGACTTCTTTGCCAAAAACGGCCCGGACTGCAACGCCGTCATCGGCATTTCCGGCGGCAAGGACAGCTCCATCGCCGCCGCATTGTGTGTGGAGGCTCTTGGAAAGGACCGGGTCATCGGCGTACTGATGCCCCGGGGGGAACAGCACGACATTGACAAGGCCTATCTGCTGGTGGATCACCTTGGCATCCGCCGCCACGAGATCAACATCGCCGCTGCTGCCGACGCTCTCATCGCCGCCATGCCCGCCGGGCTGGAACTGTCCAAACAGGCCCGTGAAAATCTGCCCCCCCGCATCCGCATGGCCACGGTCTACGCCGTCAGCCAAAGCTGCAACGGCCGGGTGTGCAACACCTGCAACCTGTCCGAGGATTGGGTGGGCTACTCCACCCGCTACGGCGACTCCGTGGGTGACTTCTCCCCCATGAGCAACCTGACCGTCACCGAGGTCAAACAGATCGGCCACCTGCTGGGCCTGCCCGCCGAGCTGGTGGAAAAGCCCCCCATCGACGGTCTGTGCGGCAAGACGGACGAGGAAAACCTGGGGTTCACCTATGCAGAGCTGGACGTCTATATCCGCACCGGTGAAATTGCAAACCCCGAAACAAAGGCTCGCATCGACCAAAAGCACAAAGCAAATCTCTTCAAACTCCAGCTGATGCCCGCCTTCGACGCCGGCATCCCCACCAAAGCGTAATACCACGGCGGTCATCATTGGATGACCGCCGTTTTTTGCCAAATATCAAATCATCCATTGACATTTTTCTCCTACCGATATAAAATACAACCGTCCTAGGTTATCCTGGACAGCTCTAACGAAAGGGAGTGCCCAGTATGAAGCCTGTGTATATTGTGTCCGCGCACTTCCTGCACTATATGTCTTAACCCTCCATTAAATTACTATATTGGTACCACCATTCCTTTTTTACATCATTTTATTATGGAGGTTTTTTATTATGAAAATCACTCGCATTTCCGAGCTGGAGCGCCAGTACGCCCTGGAGTCCCTGGAGGGCCAGTTTAAGTCCGCCAACAACTACAAGTTTGTGGTCCGTCTGGAGAAGGCCTTTGCCGAGAAGATGGGCACCAAGCATTCCGTGGGCTTCGTCAACGGCACCGCCACCCTGCACACCGCGCTGGAGGCTGCCGGCGTTGGTATGGGCGACGAGGTCATCGTGCCTCCCCTGACCATGTCTTCCACCTCCCTGGCCGTTCTGCAGGCCAACGCCATCCCCGTCTTTGCCGACGTGGACGAGAAAACCTTCCTGATTTCCGCCCAGGAGATCGAGAAGAAGATCACCGACAAGACCCGTGCCATCATCGTGGTCTCCCTGTACGGCCTGATGCCCGATATGGACGCCATCATGGCCATCGCTAACAAGCACAACCTGACCGTCATCGAGGATGACGCCCAGTGCTTCCTGGGTACCTACAAGGGCAAGAACGCCGGTACCATCGGTCACATGGGTAGCTTCTCCTTCCAGGCCAGCAAGCACCTGACCACCGGCGAGGGCGGCATGGTCACCACCAACGATGACGAGCTGGCTCTGCAGCTGCGCCGCATCTCCGGCCTGGGCTACGGCAGCATCACCATGAATAAGGCCCGTATCACCAAGGACGACATTCAGGACCCCAAGTACGAGCGCCACGTGGCTCTGGGCTGGAACTACCGTATGTCCGACCTGGTGGGTGCTGTGGGTCTGGCTCAGACCGAGCGCATGGACGAGCTGGTTCAGATGCGTATGGCCTGCGGCAAGATTTGGGAAGATGCCCTGGCCGGCTGCGACTGGCTGATCCCCCAGTACACCCCCGCCGAGTGTGTCCACTCCTACTGGGCCGTGGCCGTGCGTATGGTCAACCCCAAGATCACCTGGTATGACTTCCGCAAGAAGTTCATGGAGCTGGGTGGCGACGGTATCTACTCCGCCTGGCAGCTGACCTATCTGGAGCCCGCCTTCCGCAACAAGGCCTTCCTGGGCCGCGAGAAGCTGTTTGAGGGCTACACCTACGAGAAGGGTCTGTGCCCCGTGGCCGAGATGCTCCAGCCCCAGATGTTGCAGTTCAAGACCAACTACTTCGACACCGCCGAGTGCGAGGCTCAGGCCGAAATCCTGAAGAAGACCATCGCCTACTTCGACAACATGTAATTCACCAAAGCGGCGCTGCTATGCAGCGCCGCTTTGCTTTTTTCTTCCTCTGTGGTAAAATGCATCTATAACCATTCAAGGGGGTGCTCCCATGAAAGACGAATGCCTGATTTGCGGCGCGACGCTGACCTATTTGGACAAGGACGTACCGGTCCGCTGCGCCATCTGCGGCAAAGAGGAAACCAGCAAAACCCTGTGCGAAAAGGGTCACTATGTTTGCGACGCCTGCCACACCGCCGGGACGGATGCCATCATCGGCCTGTGCCTTGTGGAAACGTCCAAAGACCCCATCGCCATTGTGCGCAAACTCATGAACATGGACAGCTGCCATATGCACGGCCCGGAGCACCACATTATGGTAGGTTCCGCTCTGCTCACCGCCTATAAAAACGCCGGCGGTGAAATCGACCTTGAACAAAGCCTGCTGGAAATGCAGTCCCGGGGCAGCAAGGTCCCCGGCGGCGCCTGCGGCTTTTGGGGCGCGTGCGGTGCCGGGGTCAGCGCGGGCATGTTTATCTCCATCGTCACCGGCTCCACCCCTCTGAAAAACCGAGAATGGGCCCTGTCCAACGCCATGACCTCCGCGGCCCTGGCCGCCATCGCCGCCCACGGCGGTCCCCGCTGCTGCAAGCGTAACTCCTACACCGCTATTTTGGCCGCTGTGGAGTTTGCAAAAGAGCATCTTGGTGTGGAAATGCAGCCATCCGCCGTCAAATGCACCCACTCCCATCTGAACAACCAGTGCATTGAAGCGAGGTGTCCCTT
>JAZSAP010000043.1:0-5625 GCA_045601925.1 Lawsonibacter sp. | reverse complement strand
ACATTCTCGTCGCCCACGATGATAAACAGTTCCTTTGCCCGGGTCACGGCGGTGTACAGCACCCCCCGGGTCAACAGCATGGGGGCGCCGTCCACCGCGGCCAAAATGACCGCCCGGTATTCGCTGCCCTGTGCCTTATGTACGGTGACAGCGTAGGCCGGTTCCAGTTCGCCCAGCAGGTCGGGGGTGTACTCCACTTCCCTGCCCTCGAAATTCACGGTAAGCAGTTCCCCCCGGGGTGCCACGTCCGTAATGACGCCAATATCGCCGTTGAACACGCCCGCGCCGGCCTGTCCGGTCATAGGTTCCCGCCACAGCAGGTCGTAGTTGTTCTTCACCTGCATGACCCGGTCGCCCTTGCGGAATATATATTCCCCAAAGGCGCGCTCCCCCTTTTCCTCGCTTGGAGGATTGAGAGCCTGCTGCAGGGCCCGGTTCAGGCTGGCGGTACCCGTCCCCCGCCGCCGGGTGGGGGACAGCACCTGGATCTGATCCACCGGGATGCCCATGCGCTCGGGCAGACGCCGGCGGCACAGGTCCACGATGGTGTCCACCGCGCCCTCGGAGTCGGTGCGGCGCAGGAAGAAAAAGTCGTTGTCGTTGGCTCGCAGGTCGGGCAAATCTCCGCAGTTGATTTGGTGGGCACTGCGGACAATGGCACTTTGGGCCGCCTGGCGGAAAATTTCGGTCAGGCGCACCGCCGGCACCAGCTTGCTTCGCAACAGGTCACGCAGCACGCACCCCGGCCCCACCGAGGGCAGCTGGTCCGGGTCACCCACCAAAATCAGCCGACAGTCCGGCTGCAGGGCATCCAGCAGTGCCGCCATCAGGGTCACGTCCACCATGGACGCCTCGTCCACGATGACCGCATCCGCATCCAGGGGGTCATCCCCATCCTTGCTGAACACCAGCCGTCCGCTGTAAGGGTCAAACCCGGTCTCCAGCAGGCGGTGGATGGTGGCGGCCTCGGTGCCACACAGTTCCCCCAGCCGCTTGGCCGCCCGCCCGGTGGGGGCGGCAAGGGCGGTGTGCAGTCCCAAATGGTCAAACAGGGCCAGCACACCCCGCAGGGTAGTGGTCTTGCCCGTACCCGGTCCACCGGTCATCAGCATGACCTGACTTCGGGCAGCCAATTCCACTGCCTGCAGCTGCTGGGGTGCGTAGGTGATGCCCTGCTCGGTTTGGATTCGTTTCAGCAGCCGGCTCAAATCCGCAGGCGGGGCAGGACGCTGACCGCTCATCTGCCCCATCCGTTGGGCCACAGCGGCCTCCGCCATGTAAAGTTCACCAAGGTAGACCGCCTGCTCCCCGGCAATGTCCTCCTGCACCAACTGGCCGCTTTCCAGCAGCGTTTCAAGGCTTTCCTCCAGCTGTGTCGTCCCCACACAGGCCAGCTGCGCCGTGGCCTCCACCAGCTTGCCCCGGGGCAGGAAGGTATGTCCGTTGTCCAGGTTGTAGTTCAGTTCAAACAGCAGGGCGGCCTCCAGCCGCAGGGGGTCCTCCGCCCCGATGCCCATGTCCTCGCCCAGCCGGTCGGCGGCGGCGAAGTCCACACCCCACTCGTCGCTGACCAGCAGGTAGGGGTTGGTGCGAATGACCTTCTGCGCCGACGTGCCCCACTGGCGGTACAGGGCCGTGCCCAACTGCACGGGCAGGCCGTGGGCAGTCAAAAACTCGAGCAGGGTGCGCATGCCCATCTGCTGACGGAATGCCTCGCTCATCTGGTTGGCCCGTTTGGACGTGATACCCTTGATGACGGTCAGCTTCTCTGGCTCCTGCTCCAGAATGGTCAGGGCGTCCTCGCCAAACTCCTCCACCATGCGCCGGGCAGTGGTCTGTCCAATGCCCTTGACCACGCCGGAGGCCAGATAGTGAAACACCTCTTTCACCCCACGGGGCATGCGGCGTTCCACGCTCTCGGTCTTAAATTGTTCGCCATAAGTAGGATGGCGCGTCCAGCCGCCCCGCAGGGTCAGCGACTCACCTGGGGCCACGCCGGGCATGCAGCCCACGGCGGTGATTTCCTCCTGCCCCGCCTCCAGCCGCAGGATGGTATAGCCGTTTTCCTCGTTTTGAAAGATGATGGAGGACACGGTACCCTCAACGATGTTCAGTTGTTCCTCCATCTCGCTCACCTCACAGGGTATGTTCGTTCCAAATCTCCAGGTCCGGCCAGCGTCGGGCCAGATTGAGGGCCAGCTGCCGTCCGTCGGCATCCAGTCCGCTGTCGGCCAGTATCACCCGGCAGCGCAGCAGACCCCAGGAACGCAGCCACATCAGACTGCGCACCCGCTGTTCCAGTCCGTCGCCTGGCCCAAATCCCCGGACCACCGCCCAGGTGTCCTCGGCTGAGTCCGGTGTCAGCACCCGGCTGCACAGCGTGCAGATCAGCGTGCAAAACGCCATTGCAAGCAGCAAAATAATCGCCGTTTCCAGCATAAAAACACTCACCTCCGGCCCATTCTATGAAACCGGGCCGGCGGCTGTTCAGGCGAACAGATTGATGCCCACGTGGGTCAGGGCCAGCATGATGCATCCGGCGGTCAGCACGCCCAGCACCACCGCAGGCATGGCCTTTTTCAGCCGCATGTCCATAAAGGCCGCCGCCAGACAGCCCGTCCATGCGCCCGTCCCGGGCAGGGGGATGGCCACAAACAGCCACAGGCCGATGTGCTGATATTTCAGCATGGTCTGCCCCTTCAGATGGGCTTTTTTCTCCAACTTGTCCACCAGACCATTCAGCCGGGGCATGTACCTCCGCATCAGCATGAAGATGCGGCGAATAAACACGATGATAAAGGGGGCAGGAATGACGTTGCCCAGCACCGCCGCCGGAAAGGCCAATTCATAAGGCAGGCCCAGGGCCACGCCGAAGGGCAGGCCGCCTCTGAGCTCCACGATGGGTATCATGGACACCAGCATGGTCAGCACAAACTGCCCCGCTGTGGTGTCGGTCAGCCAGTTAAACAGTTCCATTTCGTCCTCATTTCCGCGCGGTGGTCCGCGCTGTTTTCTCTGTTACAGCACCCGCTTGAGATACTGCCCGGTGTAAGATTGCTCGCAGGCCGCCACCTGTTCCGGCGTGCCGGTGCAGACGATGGTGCCGCCGCCGTCGCCCCCCTCGGGGCCAAGGTCGATGATGTGGTCGGCAGTCTTGATGACATCAAGGTTATGCTCGATGACCACCACGGTGTTGCCCGCCTCCACCAGCCGCTGGAGTACCTCCACCAGCTTATGCACGTCGGCGGTGTGCAAGCCGGTGGTGGGCTCGTCCAGAATATAGATGGTGCGGCCCGTGGCCACCTTGGCCAGCTCCGTGGCCAGCTTGACACGCTGTGCCTCGCCGCCGGACAGGGTAGTGGAGGGCTGGCCCAGCTTGACATAGCCAAGGCCCACGTCGTACAGAGTCTGCAGATGCTTGCGGATGCGGGGCAGGTTCTCGAAGAAGGGCAGCGCCTCGTCCACCGTCATCTCCAGCACATCGTAGATATTCTTGCCCTTGTAGCGCACCTCCAGCGTTTCGCGGTTATAGCGTTTGCCCTTGCACACCTCGCAGGGGACATAGATGTCGGGCAGGAAGTGCATCTCAATTTTCAACAGACCGTCGCCCTGACAGGCCTCGCACCGGCCGCCCCGGGTGTTGAAGGAAAACCTCCCCGGGCCGTAGCCCCGGCTTTTGGCATCCGGGGTGTTGGCAAACAGCTCCCGGATGTCTCCAAAGACCCCGGTATAGGTGGCGGGATTGGACCGCGGGGTGCGGCCAATGGGACTTTGGTCAATATTGATGACCTTGTCCAAAAAGGCAACGCCTTCAATGGTGCGGTGCTTGCCCGCCCGGGTCTTGGTGCGGTTGAGCTCCGCGCCCAGCTTTTTGTAGAGAATTTCATTGACCAGGGAGGACTTGCCGCTGCCCGACACGCCGGTAACGCAGGTCAGGGTACCCAGGGGGAACTCCACGTCCACGTCCTTGAGGTTATTCTCCGCCGCACCCAGTACCCGCAGAGCCATGCCGTTGCCGGGCCGCCGGGTGATGGGAACGGGAATTTTCTTTCTGCCGGACAGGTAGTCGCCGGTAATGGACTCGGGGCTTGCCATGATATCCTCCGGCGTACCCTGGGCCACGATGCGGCCGCCGTGGATGCCCGCGCCGGGACCCACATCCACGATATAGTCCGCCTGACGCATGGTGTCCTCGTCATGCTCCACCACCAGCAGGGTGTTGCCAAGGTCCCGCAGATGTTTCAGGGTGGCCAGCAGTTTGTCATTGTCCCGCTGATGCAGGCCGATGGACGGCTCGTCCAGAATATACAGCACGCCCATCAGAGACGAGCCGATTTGGGTAGCCAGGCGGATGCGCTGGCTCTCGCCGCCGGACAGGGTGGCCGCCCCACGGGACAGAGTCAGATACTGCAGACCCACACTCTGCAAAAAGCCAAGGCGGGTCTGAATTTCCTTCAAAATGCGCTCGGCGATCATGGTCTGGGACGCCGTCAGCTCCAAGCCGTCCACAAAGGCCAGCGCTTCCGTCACCGAGCGACTGCAGAACCGGTCGATGGACTCGCCCCCCACCGTCACGGCCAGGGACTCCCGCCGCAGACGGCGGCCCCGACAGGCGGGACAGGGGGACTCGGACATGCATTCCTCCAGCTCCCGCTTGACCGCGTCGGACTGGGTCTCGCGGTAGCGGCGCTCCAGGTTGTTGCAGATACCCTCGTAGGCTTGATAGAGGGTCCCCTGCCCGCGGGGCTGGTCGTAATGCAGGGTCAGCTTTTCGCCGTTGGTTCCGTACAGAATGACATCTAGCACCTCCTGGGACAAGTCCTCAATGGGGGTGTTCAGCTTGAATTTATACTTCTTGGCCAGGGCCTCGAAATACATGCGGGAGATACCGTCGGATTTCACATTGTTCCAGCCGGAGGCGGTGATAGCCCCCTCCATGATGGAAAGGCTTCGGTTGGGGATGATGAGGTCGGGATCCACCTTCAACTGACTGCCAAGACCCATGCAGGTGGGACAGGCGCCAAAGGGATTGTTGAAGGAGAACATGCGGGGGGTCAGCTCTTCCATGGACACGCCGCAGTCCTCGCAGGCATAGTTCTGGGAGAAGGTGATGTCCCGGTCCTCCCCCACGATATTGACCACCACCAGACCGCCGGACAGGCCGGCGGCGATCTCCACGCTGTCGGTCAGGCGGCGGGTGATGTCCTCCCGGATGACCAGGCGGTCCACCACCACCTCGATGGTGTGCTTTTTGTTCTTGTCCAAATCAATCTGCCCGGACAGGTCGTACAGAGAGCCGTCCACCCGCACGCGGACATAGCCGGACTTTCGGGCGTCATCGAAAATCTTCTGATGCTCACCCTTTTTGCCCCGAATCACCGGGGCCATGACCTGAATGCGGGTGGCCTCGGGCAGTGCCATGACCTGATCGATGATCTGGTCGATGGTCTGCTGACGGATCTCCTTGCCGCACTCGGGACAGTGAGGAGTGCCCACCCGGGCCCACAAAAGACGCAGATAGTCGTAGATCTCCGTCACCGTACCCACGGTGGAGCGGGGGTTCTTGCTAGTGGTCTTTTGGTCGATGGAGATGGCGGGAGACAGGCCGTCGATATAGTCCACGTC
>JAZSAP010000042.1:0-19844 GCA_045601925.1 Lawsonibacter sp. | reverse complement strand
AAGGAGATCATGCCGGAGAAGCCGGTGGTCTGCTTGGTCATAACATCGTAATCCTTGTGGTCCTCAAAGCCGGTGTAGTAGACCTTCTTCACCTTGGGATGGTTGCGCAGGAAGTGGGCCACCTGCATGGCGTTTTCGTTGTGGCGGTCCATACGCAGAGCAAGGGTCTTAATGCCGCGCAGCAGCAGCCAGCAGTCCATGGGGGCAAGGCCGTTGCCGTGGCTCTTGAGCTGGGCGTGGAAAAAGTCCGCCATCTCCTGGCTTTTAACCACGGCGATACCGGCAATGGTGTCGTTGTGACCGCCCAGATACTTGGTGCCGCTGTGGATCACCACGTCGGCACCGTGGTCCAAAGGCCGCTGGAAATAGGGTGTCATAAAGGTGTTATCCACCACCATCAGAGCATCGATGGCGTGGGCGATATCAGCCAGGGCCGCAATGTCCGCCACCTTCATCATGGGGTTGGTGGGGGTCTCGGCGTAGATCATCTTGGTCTCGGGACGGATGGCGGCCCGGACAGCCTCCAAATCAGACAGGTCCACCCAGGAGAAGGTGCAGCCGAACTTGGAAAAGATCTCGTCACAGATGCGGAAGGTGCCGCCGTAAATGTCGTCGGACAAAATCACGTGGCTATTGTTGGGCAGCCACGTGAACAGCGCCATATTGGCCGCCTGACCGCTGGAGAAGGCAAAACCCTCCAGGCCGTTTTCCAAAATGGCCATGGTGCGCTCCAGCTCCTGACGGGTGGGGTTCTGCACTCGGGTGTAGTCATAGCCGGTGGAAATCCCGAAAGCCCGGTGACGGAATGTGGCCGTCTGGAAGATGGGGAAGCTGACCGCGCCGGTGATGGGGTCGCAGCCCATACCGCCGTGTACTACCTTGGAGTCAAAGGCCAGATTTTCCTTGCGGTCAAATTCGTCGTAATAGCACTCGTTTTTCATAAAAAACCTCCCGTTTCCCGCGACAGGGTCGCACTGCCTATTTTACTATATCATCAGTATATCGCAACCTTTTCCAAATAGTATCGCATTTTCTGCTTTCTTTTTTGCAAAAAGTGCTGTATAATGCCTTTGAAGGAGGTGACGGCATGGAATCGCCATCCGGCTATCAAAAAAAAGGCTATCTGCACGAGCCGTTCCGCCTGTTCCACCTGCGGGACGTGGGGGTGGAGGAGATGGAGTACCACTACCACGAGTTTGATAAAATCGTCATCTTCCTGTCCGGCACCGCCAGCTATATGATCGAGGGCCGGGAGTATTTTCTGGAACCCTGGGACGTGCTTTTGGTCCGCCACCACCTGATCCACAAGCCGGTCATCGACCCGGACGACCCCTACGAACGGGTGGTCATCTATTTGGACCCCGGCTTTCTCCGCTCGGGCAGCACGGAACAGACCGATCTGTCCGCCTGCTTCCGGCTGGCCCGGCGGCGGCAGTTTGCCCTCATGCGCCCGGACGAAGGGCAGCGGCAGGTGCTGGAGCAGCTGCTGGAGGAATTGGAGCGCGCCGTTTCGGACAGGGGGTTTGGCGCGGATCTGCTGGCGCAGAGCTGTTTTCTGCGGCTACTCATCCAGCTCAACCGGGACATGGGCCACGACCACACCGACCGGGATGTGGCCGCCAGCGTCCACGACCCGAAGATCGAGCGGGCCCTGTCCTACATCAACGAAAATCTGTCCGGTGAGCTGTCGGTGGATGCCTTGGCGGCACAGGCCTACACCAGCCGCTACCACTTCATGCGCCGGTTCAAGCAGCTGACGGGCTTTTCCGTCCACCAGTACATTTCCCAAAAACGGCTGCTGGCCGCCGCCAGCATGCTGCGTCGGGGGGTATCGGCACAGGACGCCTGCGCCCGCAGCGGGTTTCAGGACTACTCCGCCTTCCACCGGGCCTTCCGGAGGGAGTTCGGCATGACCCCCCGGCAGATGCAGCCGTAGGGGATACACAGACCGATAAATAAGAATTTGACGAGGTGATTAAGATGTTAGCTTACTCTATTATTTTGTTTTTAATTGCAGCGCTTTTTACAGGACTGGGTATTGCTATATACAGAGGCAAAACTGATTTGATTCACGATTACCACCAAACAAAAGTTACAGATAAAGCAGCCTACGGAAAAGCCTTTGGAAAAGCAATGTTTGTTATCGTCATAGCATTACTGTTCAGCAGCATAATAGGTTTTTTTGATAATTTAGTCATGCTTGCTGTTGCAGTACTTATTATAGGAGTGGTTATAGGCATAGGTTGCATTATTGCAGTACAAATAAAATACAACAAGGGAGTATTCTAAATTCCAATTTGTCGGTACACAACAAAACCCGACCTGTGATCCTCACAGGTCGGGTTCTTTCGTTCTATTACAGCTCCAAAATCGCGGCACTCCGGGGGGGCAGGGTCAGCACGCCTTTTTGCACCTGTCCATCGCCCAGCAGTATCTTGGCCTTTCCCGGCAGGGGCAGGGTCGCCTCCTCATCTCCGGCGTTGGCGGCGCACAGGATCTTTTGCTTCCCCTCGGCGCGGACAAAGGCCAGCAGGCTGCCATCTGCCGCAAGATAGCGGATGTCGCCCTTTCTCAAAGCGGGCAGGGTCCTGCGCAGCTTGCCCAAGGCGGCAAACCACTTTGTCAGCTGCTTGTCTTCCTTGCCCCAGGGGAAGGTCCGGCGGTTGAAGGGGTCCTCGTAGCCCTCCATGCCCGCCTCGTCCCCGTAGTACACCGTGGGGGAACCGGGGAAGCAGAACAGCACGGCCGCGCCCGCTTTCAGCAGGTCTTTTCCCCGCTTGCGCCGGTCGGCAGACAGGCGGCTTTTGGCCTTTTCCTCTCGTGTCTGCCCCCCGCCATCGCCGGCCCCCAACAGGGTCAGCACACGCAGGGTGTCGTGGGTACCCATGGCGTTCATGGCGGAATAGTAGGCAAAGGGCGGATAGTTTTCCCGCAGCGTTTCCATGGTTTCCATGAAGTCGGCCCCATCGCCGCCCCGCAGCCAGTCCAACAGAGCGGTACGGAAGGGGTAGTTCATAAGACCGTCGCAGTGGCCGCCCAACAGGTGCCGCCGGCGCACGCCGTAGGCCACCTTGGTGCTGCCGTCCTCCCACACCTCGCCGATGACCACCGCGTCCGGCTTTTCCGCCCGGGCGGCCTGATGGATGCCGTGGACAAAGTCGTCGGGCAGCTCGTCCGCCACGTCCAGCCGCCAGCCGTCGGCGCCGGCCCGCAGCCAGCGGCGCACCACGCTGTCCTCGCCGCCGAAGATAAAGTCCCGGTAAGAGGGATCCGCCTCGTTCACCGCAGGCAGGGAGTAGATACCCCACCAGCTTTCATACTGGTCGGGCCAATGTTTGAAGTTGAACCAGCTGCGATAGGGGGAACCTTCGCTTTGGCTGGCACCCGCGGTATCGTAAGCGCCGTCGCCGTTGAAGTAGCGGCTGACAAATCCGGTGTGGTTGAACACCCCGTCCAGCACCAGGCGCATGCCCCGCTTATGCAGGCCGTCGCACAGGGCCTTGAAGTCGTCCTCGTCCCCCAGCATAGGGTCGATGTGGCTGTAGTCCGCCGTGCCGTAGCGGTGGTTTTCCGCCGCTTCAAAGATGGGGCAGAGGTACAGGGTCTCCACGCCCAGTTTTTTCAAATAGTCCAGTTTTTCCGTTATTCCCTCCAGATTCCCACCGAAAAAGTCCCGGTTTCGTATCTCGCCCTTTTCGTTGGGGCGGTACTCCGGCTCCTCGTCCCACTGCCGGTGGACGCTGCGCCCACCCACCATGCCGGTGGGGTCGGGGGTATGGGTGCGGAAGAAGCGGTCGGGAAAAATCTGATAGGTCATGCCCTGCCCGAACCAGTCGGGAACGACCTCGTTTGCGTCGTAGACGGTCAGCTGATGCTCCGGGATCTCCATGGTCCGACCGTCCAGGCCCTCCAGCCGGAAGCTGTACCACACAAGGCCCACATAGCCCCCGGTGTCCAGTTTCCCGGCAAAGCGGTCATGGACAAGATCGGTGTCCGTCCAGGGCATGGAAATTTCCACCACCCGGTCGCCGTCCATCTCGAACCGCGCCCGCAACACCGCTTGGGAGAAGCCAAGCTGCCGCCGGGGGCGCAGGCAAAATTCCACCTGCGTCCCAGCGGGGACAGCTCCGTATGGTTTTTTATACCGCGCATCGCGGGAATCGTAGATGGGTAAGTCCATGGGGCACCCCGTTCCTGTTCGTAGGGGCGGCGTCCCGCCGCCCCGCACATTAGTGATATTTATAGCTGCCGCCGCCGATAAACTCCCGCAGCAAGGAGTCCCGGGGGACCAGCTCCGGGTCGATGGGCTCGAAATGTTCAAAGGCAGCCATCAGGTCCAAAATCTCCGCATAACGCTCGTTATCCTCCGACACGCCCTTGAGAATGGGGGGCGCGAAGTTGCGCATGACGGATACCTCATAGGGCAGAGAGGAGTCGAAAATAATGTCCGCCCGGTTTTTGAAGGGGGAGATATACAGCTTTTCCCCCCGGCGCACGTTGGCCCACATGTCCAGGGTCTGGTCGGCATCCGTGCCGCGGAACTGGAAGTCGCGCACCGTGCGGCGGGTCAGCCGCATCCAGGTGCCCTTGAACCGCAGGGTCGCCCCCTCGTTCACGTTGGAGCGGGCAGAGATGTAGAGCTTGGTGGCCTCCGGATGGCGGCCGGTGATGTCGTCGTTCAGGGCGTGGATGCCCTCGAAAATGGCGATTTCGCTCTTGCCCAGCCGAAGGGGGGTACCGGCGGCATCGTTGCGCATTTGCCGGGCGAACTCAAACCGGGGGACGACGACCTCCTCGCCCTTGGAAAGGCGGGTGAAGTGGTCGTCCAGCAGCTCCATATCCATGCACAGGGGGGACTCGTAATCGATGCTGCCGTCGGGGGTACGGGGTACGGTGCGGGGGTCCAGGGTGCAGAAGTAGTTGTCCATGGCCACTGCGTGGGACTCCACGCCCCGGCGGCGCAGCTCCTCGGCGATTTTCAGCGCCGTGGTGGTCTTGCCCGAGCCGGAGGGACCGGACAGCAGCACGATGGGGCTGCGCTCCAAATTGCTTAAAATCTTGTCCGCCGCCAGGGATACCCGCTCGGCGTACACCTGATCGCACTCGGCCAAAAAGCCGTGAACATCCCTGCGGATGCTGTCGTTGATCTGCTGCAGTTGATAGGCCATGGTTTTGCCTCCTTTTCCGCTTACTCGTTCCACATGGTCCGCTTCTGCTCCAGAATTTGGGGCAGCTGCTCCATGTATTCGTATGGGAATTTGGGGTTGGCTATGCGCCGGATAGCGCCTGTACCCCGGTCTACCAGCTTGGTCACACCGCCGGCGCCGAGGGAGAGGACGCTGTGCAGCTCCTCCATCATGCAGATGTTATAGACGTTCTCCTGCCCCGGCAGGGCCCAGCCCACGTTTTCCAGGCTGCCGGACATGTACTTCTGCCGGTAGAGGTAATAGGGCGCATAGCCCGCCCTCCGCAGGGCTGCATTGCTGAAGTCCAGCATCCGGGCCACCTCATCCCCGGATGGGGTGGCATCCCCCTGTTCCATCAGGCGGGAGCCCTTTTTCAGGGCAAGGGTGTGGACGGTGACATTTTCCGGCCCCATGGCCAGCACGCCGGTCAAGGAGCGGCAAAACCCCTGAAAACTATCCCGGGGCAGGCCGGCGATCAGGTCCATGTTGATGCAGTCAAACCCCACCTGCCGGGCCAGCTTGTAAGCCTGGGCAATGTCCCCGGCAGAGTGCTTGCGGCCGATGGCGTCCAGCACGTGGTCCTCCAGGGTCTGGGGGTTGATGGAGATGCGGCCCACACCGTGGGTTTTCAGCACCTGCAGTTTTTCCAAATCAATGGTGTCGGGCCGCCCGGCCTCCACGGTAAATTCCGTGCAGCCGTCCAGGGGCAGGTGGCGGTTCATACAGGAGAACAGGGCATCCATCTGCTGTGCGTTCAGCGTGGTGGGTGTGCCGCCGCCGATGTATACCGTGCGCACCCGCTCGCCCGCCGCGCGCAGGCCAAGGCCCGCCTGCTCCACCTCCTGAAGCAGCGCATCCAAATAGGGAGCAACCATCTTCAGGCTGCGGCCCACGTCGGCGCTGATGAAGGAGCAGTAGGCGCACCGGCTGGGACAAAAGGGGATGCCCACGTACAGGGACACCTCGTCCGGCTTCAGGCTGCCCTCCACCGCCATGCTGGCCCGGGCGCAGTCCATGGCAAGCGCTGCCCGGTCCGGGGCAACGAAATACTCCTGCTCCAAAATCCTGCGGGCCTGGGCTGGGGTTTTCCCCTGCTGCATGGCCCGAGTGGGGATCTTCACCGGCCGCACGCCGGTCAGGGCGCCCCATGGAGGCCGGGTCCCCAGGGCCTGGGTCGCCGCCTGGAAAAAGGTCAGCTTCAAGATCCGCTGGCAGGCACGGTCCGCCTGCAGCTGGCCGCCCTCCAATTCCCGGGCAAGGCAGCGGCGCACGGCAATATGCTCCGCGCCGCCCAGCCAAAGTGCCGCCCGGGCGGTGACCCACACCGCACCCCGGGACAGGGACAGGTGCAGCCGGTCTTCCCTCTGCTCCGGCGGCGTGTCGGGATATTCCGGCCGCTCGTCGGGAAAGAGGGTCAGCAGCATCTGCTCGGCGGCGTACTTATAATCATGTCCTTGAAAATACAGTTTCATGCCTTTATTTGCGCCCCATGGCCTGAATCATATAACTGTTGTAGCTGCGCTCACGGTTCAGTTCGGAAAGCTCCCCGTGGCCGGGCAGCACGTGGAAGTCGCCCTCCAGCTTGCCCAAACGGGCCAAACTGGTGCAAATCTGTCCAAAGTCGCCCCCGGGCAGGTCGGTGCGCCCGCAGCTGCCGGCAAAGAGGGTGTCGCCGGTGAACAGCACGTCGGCCACCTGCAGCACCACGCTGCCCCGGGAGTGACCGGGGGTGTGCAGCACGCGGATGGTCAGCCCGCCAAGGGGCAGTTCGTCCCCCTCGTCATAGAGTTTCAGCTCCTCCACCTGTCCGGCCAGGGGGAACAGCCGGTTGCCCGCTCCGTGGGCATCGCCCTGATGGATGTAAATGTCCGCATCGGGCAGGGCGTCATGCAGGTGGGGCACGGCGGTGGTGTGGTCGTAATGACCGTGGGTCAGCAGGATGTAGCGCACCTCGGCCCCTTCCTGCCGCAGCTGGTCCAGAATGCGTCCGGCCTCGTCACCAGGGTCGATAACGGCGGCCTGACGGGTCTCCTCGTCCAGCAAAATGTAGCAGTTGGTACCCAAACCACCCACAGGCAGTACTTTGATTTCCATAAAACACCTCGTTGCGTCAAGAGTTGAGCGTTGAGAGTGAAGAGTTGAGATCATGAGCGAAATTATCTTCACTCTCCACTCTTCTATCTCCACTCCGATGCTTAACCCGTTTGTTACATGGCAGTATCAAGCAATATGGTCACCGGTCCGTCGTTGACGCTGGCGACCTTCATATCCGCGCCGAATTGACCGTGTTCCACCACGAAGCCGCGCTGGCGGCATTTGTCCATGAACCGCTCGTAGAGGGGAATGGCCAAATCCGGCTTGGCGGCCCCGGAAAAGCCGGGGCGGCGGCTGGAGGTGTCGGCATACAGGGTGAACTGGGACACCACCAAAAGGGCACCGCCCACCTGCTCCAGATTCAGGTTCATTTTGCCGTTTTCGTCCTCAAAGACCCGCAGGTTGCAGATCTTCTCTGCCAGTTTGTCGCACACCTCCGGGGTGTCGTTTGGGCCAACTCCCAGCAGGACGAGAAAGCCTTTTTCGATGGCCCCCTCCACCGCACCGTCGATGGTGACGGATGCGGAGGAAACTCTTGTCACGACTGCTTTCATGCTGCAGCCTCCTTCTCGTTAGCCGTTGCCGGTATTGCGCTTGACCAGATACACGCTTTGAATCTGATGCAGGCGGTTGATGACCGAGGTCAGCTCGCTGCGGTCCTTGACCTCCAGCACCACGTTGATGTTGGCATCGCCCTCGTCGGTGGAGCGGGCGGAGATGGCCTTCACCTTCACCTTGGCGGCAGACAGGGCCATGGTCACGTCCAGCGCCAGGCCGTCACGGTCCTTGGCAAACAGCTCCAGGGCGGTCTCGTAATTGGGCAGGCTGTCCTCCAGCCAGGTCACCCGGACCCAGCGGGCCTCCTCGTCGCCGGTGCGCCGCTCCGGGGCGGCATTGGGGCAGTCCAGCCGGTGGATGGACACGCCGTAACCCCGGGTAATGAAACCCACGATGGGGTCACCGGGCACGGGGGTGCAGCACTTGGCGAACTTGACCAGGCAGTTGCCCAGCCCCTCCACGATGATGCCGGAGTCGGAGTGCTTGTTGGACCCCTTCAGGGCGTCCGCCTGCACCGTGGGGTTGCCCGGGTGCAGGATGTTCTCGGTAGCCGCCTTGGCGGCAGCCTGGGCCTCGGCCAGGCGGGCCAGCCGCAGCAGCTCGTCCTTGATGCGGACCACGGCCTTGTTGGCGGTGGTGCCGCCGTAGCCGATGGTGGCGCACACCTCGTCAAAGGTGGGGCAGCGAAGCTTGCGCAGGATATGGGGCAGCACGTCCTCGGCCAAAATAGTGGAAAGCGCGATTTTATTGTGCCGCAGCTCGGATTCCAGAGCCGCCCGGCCGGTGGTGATGTTCTCCTCCCGGCGCTCCTTCTTGAACCACTGGCGGATCTTGACCCGGGCCTCGTTGGACTTGCAGATATTCAGCCAGTCGCGGCTGGGGCCCTTGGCGCTCTTGGAGGTGATGACCTCCACGATGTCTCCGTTGGACAGCTTGTAGTCGTAACCCACCATGCGGCCGTTGACCTTGGCACCCACCATGGTGTTGCCCACAGCAGAGTGGACGGAGTAGGCAAAGTCGATGGGGGTGGCGCCGGAGGGCAGGCTCTTCACGTCGCCCTTGGGAGAGAACACAAACACCTCGTCGGAGAACATATCCACCTTCAGGGTGTGGACGAATTCCTCGGCGTCGGAGTTCTGCTGGGTCTCCAGCAGCTTGCGCACCCACTCAAAATCCTCCTCGGTACCTAGCTGCTTGTTGCCCATGCCCTGCTTGTACTTCCAGTGAGCGGCAACGCCGTACTCGGCGGTCTGGTGCATCTCCCAAGTGCGGATCTGCACCTCAAAGGGGATGCCCTCGGTGCCGATGACGGTGGTGTGCAGGGACTGATACATATTGGGCTTGGGGGTGCCGATATAGTCCTTGAACCGGCCCAGCACCGGGCGGAACATGTCGTGGATGCAGCCCAGCACGTTATAGCAGGCGGAGATGTCGTCCACGATGACCCGGAAGGCGTACAGGTCGAAAATCTCGTCCAGGGTCTTCTGCTGGGAGTACATCTTGCGGTAGATGGAGTACACGTGCTTGACACGGCCGTACACCTTGCTTTTGATGCCCTCCTGGGCCATGCGCTCGGTAATGCGGGCCTCGATGGCGGTCTTGAACTCCTCATGGGCGGCAGACCGGGATGCCATCTCGTCCTGAATTTCCTTGTAGCCCACCGGGTCCAGATAGCGCAGGGCGATATCCTCCAGCTCCCACTTCAGCTTCTGCATACCGAGGCGGTGGGCGATAGGGGCGTAGATCTCCATGGTTTCCAGGGATTTTTCCTTCTGCTTGCGGGGAGACTGGTACTCCATGGTGCGCATGTTGTGCAGCCGGTCACAGACCTTGATGAGGATGACCCGGATGTCCTGGGCCATGGCCATGAACATCTTGCGCAGATTTTCCATCTGCTCCTCTTCCTTGGACACGTACTGCATTTTGGTCAGCTTGGTAACACCCTCCACCAGCTCGGCCACGGTGGCACCGAACTTTTTGGCCACCTCTTCGTGGGTGGCGTTGGTATCCTCCAGGCAGTCGTGGAGCAGCGCCGCCACAACCGAGTCCACGTCCAGGCCCAGATCGGCCACGATCTCGGCCACGGCCAGGGGGTGGATGATGTACGGCTCGCCACTCTTGCGCAGCTGGCCGTGGTGGGCGCTGTCGGCATAAGTAAAGGCCGCGAACAGCCGCTGGGCGTCCAGGTTGGGGGTATAGGCCCGCACCCGTTCCTCCAACGCTTGATATCTCTCTAAAATTGGATCCATATGCTCACCTGCTTATTCCTACCCGGCCAGACTGCGCAGACGACGCAGAATGTCCGAGGCTTCCAAATCTACTTTTTCCCCTGTGGGGGCCAGCTCCACCCGTAGCCGTCCGTCGGCGGCGCTCATACGGGTCAGACCCCGCTCGGCCAGCACGTCCAAACACACCCGGGTGTGCAGCAAGTCCTCCTTTGTCCCCGCCGCGCGGGCCACCGCCACGGCAATGTCGGCAGCGGTCTGCTCCACGGGTCCGCTTTGGTCGGTCTGCCGCTTCAGCCAGCGCCACAGCGCAACAAACTCCTCCCGCACGGGCAGCAGCCGCCGGGCCTCAACGGCAGTCAGGGACATCCCCTGCAGGTATTTTTCGTACAGCTCCTGCTCCTGCCGGGCCGGGCGCAGATCCACCAGCTGCAGCTGGACGGACCGCTGGCCGCGATACTCGTTGATTTGGGGGCAGAAGGCCGCATCCACCAGGCTGTCCTGCTCGGGCAGCCAATCGCTTGCAGAGAAGAAGATGGCATCTAGATTGACGCCCTGTTTGTTCAGCTTCAGTTTCAGGTGCCGTCCACCGCCCACCATAGAGCGGCTGGCCACCTGTGCGCCCATTACCGCCAGCACCGGGCGGGGGTTGCCTGCGCCGTAGGGTTCCAGCTTTTCCAGCTGTTCCACCCCGGCAATATCCAAAATGCGCAGCTCGTCCAGCTCCGCATCCACGTCCAGCATGCTGTCCGTGCCGTCCCCGGTCCGCTGTTCACGGACCAGTTGGGCCACCCGCTCACGCAGGGCGGGGATGTTCTCCTCCCGCACGGTGAAGCCGGCCGCCAGTTCATGGCCGCCGAATGCCTCCAGCAGGTCCTGGCATCCCTCCAGCACGGCAAACAGGTTGACCCCGCCGTAGCTGCGGCAGGAACCCTTGCCCATCCCCTCGGACAGGCAAACCATCATGGCAGGGCAGTTGTATTGTTCGGTCAGGCGGGAGGCCACGATGCCCACCACGCCCTGATGCCAGCTCTCGTCCGCCAGCACGATGGCATCTGGCTGGGGCTGTTTTTCAAGCCTGCGGACACACTGTTCAAAGATGCCCATTTCCACGCTCTGCCGCTCTTTATTCAATCGGCACAGCTGGGCGGCCAGCTCCTCTGCCCGAACCACATCATCGGTCAGCAGCAGTTCCACCGCGACGCCGGCGCAGCCCATGCGCCCGGCGGCGTTGATGCGTGGGGCCAGGGTGTAGCCGATGGTGACGGAGTTCACGCTGCGCCCCTCCAAACCGGACTGGCTGACCAGTGCGGCAATCCCCGGGCGCGGCCTTTGTTCCAGCGCGCGCAGACCACGCTGAATGATGGTGCGGTTTTCGCCGGTGACGGGCATCACGTCGGCCACCGTACCGATAGCGGCAAGGTCAGCGTAGGTATCCAGCACACGGCCCGGCTCGTCAGAAAGGGCCATGGCCAGCTTCAGGGCCACACCCACCCCGGCAAGGGCCTTGAAGGGATAGTCGCAGTCCGGGCGATGGGGGTCCACCACCGCGCAGGCGGCGGGCAGAATATTTTTACACTCGTGGTGGTCGGTGATGACTGCGTCCACCCCAAGGCTGGCGGCCCACAGCACCTCGTCCACGGCGGTGATGCCGCAGTCCACGGTGACGATCAGCTTGACCCCCTGCCGGGCAAGGGCGCTGACCGCGCCCCGGTTCAGGCCGTAGCCCTCCTCCAGCCGGTCAGGGATATAGGGGACCACGTCGCCGCCCCGTTCGGTCAAAAAGCGGGTCAGCAGGCAGGTGGCAGTGATGCCGTCCACGTCGTAGTCGCCGTAGACCGCGATCTTCTCCCCCCGGTTCAGGGCAAGGCGCACCCGGGCCACCGCCCGGTCCATATCCCGCATCAAAAGGCCGTCCTCCAGCGGCGTGTCCACCATGGACAGATACTGCTTTGCCTGCTCCACGCTGGTCAGCCCCCGGGCAGACAGCACCGCCGCCGTCAAGGGGTGCAGCCCCTCCCGCTCCAGGCTTGCCCGGCCCGCAAGGTCGGGCTGCGCCACGTTCCAGATCTTATATCTCATTTTGCAGCCCTCCTTTCTGGCCGGTAAATCACAATTCGACTTCTTATTATATCACGTCATCCCCGCAAACACAAGAAAAACCGCACGTTCCGCTCCTTGTGCCCCAGAACGAAACACACCCCCGCAGCCGAATGCTGCGGGGGTGTGCGCATTTACATGTCAATCAATTGCCGTAGTAGGCCTTGAGATACATCTCGCGGATCTCGCTCATCAGGGGATAGCGGGGGTTGGCGCCGGTGCACTGGTCGTCGAAAGCCTGCTCCACCATAGCGTCCAGGGTGGCCAGGAAGCCAGCCTCCTCAATGCCGTAGTCCCGGATGGTGGCCTTGATGCCCACCTGCTCTTTTAGCTTGTCGATGGCGGCGCACAGGCCCTCCAGCTTCTCCTCGTCGGTCTTGCCCTTGATACCCAGGGCATCGGCCACCTCGGCGTAGCGGGCCAGGGCGTGGGGGTGGTCATACTGGGGGAAGGTACCCATCTTGGCGGGGACCTCTGCGGCGTTAAAGCGCAGCACGTGGCAGATCAGCAGTGCGTTGGCCACGCCGTGGGGCAGGTGATGGAAGGCACCCAGCTTGTGGGCCATGGAGTGGCACACGCCCAGGAAGGCGTTGGCAAAGGCCATACCGGCCATGGTAGCGGCGTTGCCCATCTTCTCCCGAGCCACGGGGTCGTTGGCGCCGTTGTCATAGGCACGGGGCAAATACTTGAAAATCATCTGCAGGGCCCGCAGGGCCAGACCGTCGGTGTAGTCGGTGGCCATCATGGAGGCGTAGGCCTCCAGGGCGTGGGTCACCGCGTCAATGCCGGAGGCGGAAGTCAGGCCCTTGGGGGCGTTCATCATCAGGTCCGCGTCCACGATAGCCATGTCGGGCATCAGCTCATAATCGGCCAGAGGGTACTTCACGCCGGTCCGCTCATCGGTGATGACGGCGAAGGGAGTGACCTCGGAGCCGGTACCGGCGGAGGTGGGTACGGCGATGAAGTAGGCCTTCTCACCCATCTTGGGGAAGGTGTACACACGCTTGCGGATGTCCACAAAGCGCATGGCCATGTCCATGAAGTCCGCCTCAGGATGCTCGTACATCACCCACATGATCTTGCCCGCGTCCATGGCGGAGCCGCCGCCCAAAGCGATGATGCAGTCGGGCGCGAAGCCGCGCATGCGCTCCGCACCGGCCTTGGCACAGGCCAGAGTGGGGTCGGGTGCCACGTCGTAGAACACGTCGTAGGCGATGCCCATCTGATCCAGCTTATCGGTGATGGGCTTGGCGTAGCCGTTGGCGTAGAGGAACTGGTCCGTGACGATAAAGGCCCGCTTCTTGCCCAGCACGTTGCGCAGCTCATCCAGCGCAACAGCCAGACAGCCCTTCTTGAAGTACACCTTTTCCGGTGCGCGGAACCAAAGCATATTCTCTCTCCTCTCGGCCACGGTCTTGATGTTCAGCAGGTGCTTGATGCCCACGTTTTCGCTGACGCTGTTGCCGCCCCAGGAGCCGCAGCCAAGGGTCAGGGAGGGGGCCAGCTTGAAGTTGTACAGGTCACCGATGCCGCCCTGGGAGGATGGGGTGTTGACCACGATGCGGCAGGTCTTCATCCGCTGGGCGTAGGTGTCCAGCTTGGCCTGTTCGGTGGTGGTGTTCAGGAAGATGGAGGCGGTGTGACCCATGCCGCCGTCCAGTACCAGCCGATCCGCCTTATCCACGGCCTCGGCAAAGGTCTTGGCCCGGTACATGGCCAGCACGGGGGACAGCTTCTCGTGGGCGAAGGGCTCGCTCAGCTCCACGCTGTCCACCTCGCCGATGAGGATCTTGGCGCTCTCGGGCACATCGACCCCGGCCATGGCCGCGATCTTATGGGCAGTCTGGCCCACGATGCCGGCGTTCAGGCCGGCGTTGATGAGGATGACCTTGCGCACCTTGTCCAGCTCTTCCGGGGTCAGGATATAGCAACCCCGGTCAGCAAACTCCTTTTTCACCCGGTCGTAGACCTTATCCAGCACAATGACCGACTGTTCGGAGGCACAGATCATGCCGTTGTCAAAGGTCTTGGAATGGATGACCGAGTTGACCGCCAGCAGCAGGTCGGCGCTGTCGTCGATAATGGCCGGGACGTTGCCGGCGCCCACGCCCACGGCAGGCTTGCCGGAGGAATAGGCCGCCTTGACCATGCCGGGGCCGCCGGTGGCCAAAATCAGGTCCACTTCGTGCATGAGCAGGTCAGTCAGCTCCAGGCTGGGCTTGTCGACCCAGCCGATAATGTCTGCAGGGGCGCCGGCAGCTACCGCCGCCTCCAGCACCACACGAGCGGCAGCCACGGTGCTGTCCTTGGCCCGGGGATGGGGGCTGATGATGATGCCGTTGCGGGTCTTCAGGGCGATCAGCGTCTTAAAAATCGCCGTGGAGGTGGGGTTGGTGGTGGGGATGACTGCACCGATCACGCCAACCGGCGCCAAAATCTTCTTGATGCCGAAAGCAGGATCCTCCTCCACCACGCCGCAGGTCTTCACGTCCTTATAGGCGTTGTAGATATACTCGGCGGCGAAGTGGTTCTTGATGACCTTATCCTCCACCACGCCCATGCCGGTCTCTGCCACCGCCTGCTTGGCCAGAGGGATGCGGGCCCGGTTGGCCGCCATGGCCGCCGCCTTGAAAATGGTGTCTACCTGCTCCTGCGAGTAGGATGCAAATTTCTCCTGTGCGGTACGTACGCGGGACAGCAGCGCAAAAAAGCTGTCCTTGTCGGTAACAGGAATGTTGTTGGTTTTGGCCATGGTGATCGTTCTCCTTCCGGCCCGTTCATCGGGCATTCTTGTTAATTTATTAACGATATATTGTCAATAGTTTAACAAACTCCCCCGCAGAAGTAAATTGCCCGAATGGACAAGATGTCGAAAAACAGGGGCCTTTTCTTGTATATGTTGCACAAGCGGCCGGTGTTCCGTTCCCACTTGTTACCAAAGCGCGGCTGTGGTAAAATATTGGTGCATTTTGCAAGTTAAAGAGGGTATCTCCATGATGAAATACAACGCCGGACAATATGATATCGCCGTCATCGGCGCAGGTCACGCGGGCATCGAGGCCGCCCTGGCCGCCGCCCGGATGGGTCTGCGTACCCTGTGCTTCACCGTCAATCTGGATGCGGTGGGCAACATGCCCTGCAACCCCGCCATCGGCGGCACGGGCAAGGGTCATCTGGTGCGGGAGCTGGACGCTTTGGGCGGCGAGATGGGTCGTGCCGCAGATCAGGCCTGCATCCAGTACCGTCTGCTCAACGGGGGCAAGGGCCCGGCGGTGTGGTCGTTGCGGGCCCAGGCCGACCGGCGGGAGTATCAAAAGGTGATGAAACACACCCTGGAGCGGCAGGAAAATCTGTGGGTCAAGCAGGCGGAGGTGGTGGAGATCCTCACCGACAATGGCGCAGTCTCCGCCGTGGTCACCCACACCGGGGCCACCTACGCGGTGAAGGCGGTGGTCATCGCCACCGGCACTCACCTGGGTGGCCGCACCATCGTGGGCGAAGTGGTCCGGGACAGCGGCCCGGACGGGCTTGCCGCCGCCCTGCCCCTGACCGAGAGCCTGAAATCCTTGGGCCTGTCCATCCGCCGGTTCAAGACCGGCACGCCCCCCCGGGTCAATGCCCGGAGCGTGGACTTTTCCAAAATGGAGGTCCAGCCGGGGGACGAGGATGCCCTGCCCTTTTCTTTCTCCACCGACCACCGGCCGGAAAACAAAGCTGTATGCTGGCTGACCGCCACCACGCTGGCCACCCACGAGGTCATCCGTGCCAACCTCCACCGGTCCCCCCTCTTTTCCGGGGCCATCGAGGGGGTGGGCCCCCGGTACTGTCCCTCCATCGAGGACAAGGTGGTGCGCTTTGCGGACAAGGAGCGGCATTTGCTCTTTGTGGAACCTATGGGCCTTGATACCGAAGAACTCTACATTCAGGGTTTCTCCTCCTCCCTGCCCGAGGAGGTGCAGCTTGAAATGCTGCACACCATCCCCGGTTTGGAGCAGGCCGAGATGACCCGCTGCGCCTATGCCATCGAGTACGATTGCGTGGACCCCACCGAGCTGCACCCCACCCTGGAGTGCAAAAAAGTCCCCGGCCTGTTCGGCGCGGGGCAGTTCAACGGCTCTTCCGGGTATGAAGAAGCGGCGGTGCAGGGTTTCGTGGCCGGCGTCAACGCGGCCCTGAAGATTTTGGGCCGCCCGCCCTTCATCCTGCGCCGGGATCAGGGTTACATCGGCGTTTTGATCGACGATCTGGTGACCAAGGGCACCAACGAGCCTTACCGCATGATGACCAGCCGCACCGAGTACCGCCTGCTCCACCGGCAGGACAATGCCGACCGCCGTTTGGCCTATTTGGGTCACGAACTGGGCCTTGTCAGCGACGAGCAGCTTGCCGCCGTGGAGGAAAAGTACGCCGCCGTCACCCGGGAGCAGAAGCGCTTGGAGCATACCGGCGTGGCACCCTCCCCGAAGTTGGCCGATTTCCTCACTCAAAAGGGCGAGGTTCCTGCCGCCGACGGCGCGCGATTGGCCGACCTGCTGCGCCGCCCCTCGGTGACCTATGCCGACCTCGCCCCCTTCGACCCCGGCCGCCCCGACCTGCCGGCCGACGTGGTGGAGGCGGTGGAGATCGACACCAAGTATCAGGGGTATATCGACCGCCAGCTGCGGCAGGTGGCCGAACTGCAGCGGCTGGAGGAGCGCACTCTGCCCGCCGACGCGGACTATCTGTCCATTTCCGGCCTGCGGATCGAGGCCCGGCAGAAGCTGGATCAAATCCGCCCTCTGAATTTGGGCCAGGCCAGCCGCATCTCCGGCGTCTCCCCGGCAGACATGGCCGTGCTGATGGTGTGGTTGAAGCAGCGGGAGGATAACAAGTAACAACCGAGCCGCCCGACGATTGTCGGGCGGCTCACATTATTTTTTTGAAATGTGTATGTGAACATACATATTTGCACCGCTTTCTCCCATAGGTGAAAGTCTTTTTACTTCAAAGGAGGAAACGATATGAGCAAAGAAGCCGTCGGCCAATGCGGCGAAGTCGTTGGCAGCAGTGGCTATTGGGCAAAACTGAACCGGGGCACGCTGTTTGCCGACCGGGTAACCCGGAGCCCTGATTATCGTGCCGCACTTACAAGATTCGGCCACCGCGCAAAGGACGCCATTGACGAGGTCTATGGCGACCTGTCCAGCTTGGCACAAAAAATCCGCTATCTGCCAAAAGATGACCGAACCACACTTGCAAAACAGGTGGAAGAACTGTATGATATTTGTAAGATGAGCGGCGTTTTCGAATCCCACGCCAGCGACTGTATCCACGGCCTGAACCTGAGCTTTATGTCCCCGTGGAATCGCGACATCCGAAATGAGCGCGGCATCGAGCGAGCCTTGGCCGCCATCAAAAACTTCCGTTTCTCCAACCGAACCACGTTGGACCTGTTGTTGGACGCCGGACGTTGGGGCATAAACTCTGCCGCCGGACGGGACGAGAAAAAGCGAGCCTTTCTGCAATCTATCGCTGACATTGACAACAGCGACCGCTTTTTCACCGCTGTGGCAGAGGAATACCAGCATCAAACCGACACTCCGAAGTACGAGGGCCGCTGCGGCTATTCCGTAGGCAGCCGTGCCTACCGCACCTATTTGGAGGTCCTGGTCTTTGACCGGAGCATATCCGGCCTGTCCACGGTTGACTATGCCGCTTTGCTGCGGGATGAGTTGAGTGATATCGCGCAACAATTAGAACGTGATTTAGATGCAGCCCAACGGAATCGAGATTATATCACCGACGACACCGCCAGCATCCTGCGCTCGGTTGTCAACGATTTGGACCGCTGCGGCGTTTCCACTATGGGTCTGACAAGCAAAGTCGACAAATTGGCATGGTACGTGGGCGGTGACCCGTCTAAAATCCGAAAGCTGCAACACACCTTAAACAGTTTAGATTCTAGTCTTCATCTGAAAGAAGATGGTATCTATGGCGAAGAAACACAACGCGCATGGCTCAAATTCCTGCGAGAATTAGAAACCGGCACCGTTCCCACCCTCTGTTGGACAGACTTGCTGCAAACCGCGCACAGCGGTATTGAAATCGGTGCTACCACTGCAGGAAAAGATGTCGGCCTGTCCAACGCCTTTATGATGGGAAGTACTCCGTATATTCATTTCGACCCTCCGCACGCCGGCAAAACCGGTTTTTTCCGTGGTACGAAAAAGCCTCTCAACTACAGCCACATTAATTTGGAAAAAATTCCTAACAGTACCGATATTTACGATTGGGCTCGCGCAAGATACAATCATTATCCCTTAAATGATGATGCATACAAAGCTCTTTCCGATTTAAAAGGCACAACAAAGAAAGTGCGCTTTGGTGGCAAGGTTCTATTGGTTGCCGGAATCGCGCTTGATGCGTTGGAGTTGGGTTTAGCCATTAATTCCGACCTCAAAGATGTCGATAAGAAGCTAGGGAAACCCACTGTATCGACCGTCGCCAGCATCGGTGGCAGTTGGGCTGCATCTGCATTACTTGCCAAAGCCGGCGCTTTGGCTGGCGTTGCCACCGGACCTGCTCTTGCCCCATTTGCTATTCCCATCTTGTCCTTGCTCGGCGGCATTGCCGGTGCCATTGGCGGCAGCCGTCTTGCCGAATACATCGTTGACATCACCTACGTGGAGGAATGAACATGGGTCTTTTCCGTCTGTTGTTCAACCGCAAGCACATCGCCCCCACCCCTGTGCCCGACGATTGGCCACCCGAGGGAAGCATGCACTTTCTGCGCCTCCCCGCCCCGAATCATCTGCGTTTACCGGATGACTTTGTGTACTATGAATTTGCTCCAAACTGGGAGG
This sequence comes from Lawsonibacter sp., assembly GCA_045601925.1. Taxonomy (GTDB): domain Bacteria; phylum Bacillota; class Clostridia; order Oscillospirales; family Oscillospiraceae; genus Lawsonibacter. The sequence continues at coordinate 839 of JAZSAP010000042.1, read as the reverse complement.
AAGGCGACCCGGTCGCGGCAGATTTAGGCTTGAAAATCTTGAAAGCCCTCTGCTACAACAAATCAATCCTCACAGATATTCACTCGTGGGAACCGTCTAAAAAGCAGCGCAAACGCTCCGCTGAAACATTCCCCGAATACTATTCCCGGCGTCTTCAGGCCGTGCAGCACGTCCTCTCTACTCGCTTTATGGGCGAAACTCGTCTATCATATCTGTCCCTCGGCTTTGACAAAAACCTTTTCGCAGCAGAAGCCAACTATTATAAAACTCTTGGCCCTCTTCGTACTGTCCAGTTTTTCCCTAGTTTCTACATCCTCCCCGAAAGTTCCCTCCCTTTGGATGCTGAAGCCGCACTATCAAACATTGCCGCAAACAAATACGACATTCATCTACTATATGACAGGTATTGTTTCCCCACATTAAGTATGACCATCAATTCCTGCACAGTCGATGTTGACTCCATCTGCGCCACCGTCGCCCGTATCTGCAGTGAAAACAACGTGCTGTTGCTCAATCCCCCTGTAGACTTTGATTGTTAACAAAACCGCCGTCCTGCGTGCCCGGGCCCGCGGCTTCTTGTTCTCAAATTAACCCTTTTTCTTGGACGCTTCGCGCATACGGGCGGAGTGGTCCAGCAGCCGCTTACGCAGGCGCAGGTTCTCCGGGGTACACTCCAGCAACTCGTCGTCGGCCAGGAACTCCAGGCACTGCTCCAGGCTCATCTTCCGGGGGGTGGTCAGGCGCAGGGCCTCGTCGGAGCCGGAGGCACGCATATTGGTCAGCTGCTTTTTCTTGCAGACGTTGACGGAGATATCCTCCTGCTTGGGGGACACGCCCAC
>JAZSAP010000041.1:0-11804 GCA_045601925.1 Lawsonibacter sp. | reverse complement strand
CAGGAGATGGAGCAGAAGTTCCCCGAGGCTTATGCCCAGTTCGTTGAGGTGTGCAAGACTCTGGAGAACCACTACCGCGACATGCAGGATATGGAGTTTACCGTCGAGGACGGCAAGCTGTACATGCTGCAGACCCGTAACGGCAAGCGCACCGCCGCTGCCGCTCTGAAGATCGCCTGCGACCTGGTGGACGAGGGCATGATCGACGAGAAGAAGGCCGTGTCCATGATCGATCCCCGCAACCTGGACACCCTGCTGCATCCCCAGTTCGACCCCACCGCTCTGAAGAAGGCCACCCCCGTGGCCACCGCTCTGCCCGCCTCTCCCGGTGCCGCCTGCGGCAAGATCGTCTTCACCGCTGAGGACGCCAAGGCTTGGGCCGAGCGCGGCGAGAAGGTGTGCCTGGTCCGTCTGGAGACCTCTCCCGAGGATATCGAGGGCATGGTCGCTTCCCAGGGCATCCTGACCGTTCGCGGCGGTATGACCTCTCACGCCGCCGTGGTTGCCCGCGGCATGGGCACCTGCTGCGTGTCCGGCTGCGGCGCCATCAAGATGGACGAGGAGAACAAGAAGTTCGAGCTGGGCGGCCGCACCTACGTTGAGGGCGACTGGATCAGCCTGGACGGCTCCACCGGTAACATCTATGGCGAGGCCATTCCCACTGTTGACGCTTCCATCGCCGGCGAGTTCGGCCGCATCATGGCTTGGGCTGACAAGTATCGCCGTCTGAAGGTCCGCACCAACGCCGATAACCCCCGCGACACCGCTCAGGCCGTTAAGTTCGGCGCTGAGGGTATCGGCCTGTGCCGTACCGAGCATATGTTCTTCGAGGCTGACCGTATCCCCGCCATCCGCGAGATGGTCTGCTCCGATACCGTGGAGCAGCGCGAGAAGGCTCTGGCCAAGCTGGAGCCCATGCAGCAGGGTGACTTCGAGGCCATGTACGAGGCTCTCGAGGGCCGTCCCATGACCATCCGTTTCCTGGATCCCCCTCTGCACGAGTTCGTGCCCACCGAGGAGGCCGACATCCAGAAGCTGGCTGACGACATGGGCAAGACCGTTGCCGACATCAAGGCTATCATCTCTGGCCTGCACGAGTTCAACCCCATGATGGGTCACCGCGGCTGCCGTCTGTCCGTCACCTATCCCGAGATCGCTGCCATGCAGACCCGCGCCGTCATCAAGGCGGCTCTGGCTGTCAACGCCCGTCACGCTGACTGGAACATCGTTCCCGAGATCATGATCCCCCTGGTTGGCGAGATCAAGGAGCTGGCCTTCGTCAAGAAGGTGGTCACCGAGATCGCTGACGAGCTGATCGCCGCTTCCGGCACCGGCATGAAGTACATGGTCGGTACCATGATCGAGATCCCCCGCGCGGCCCTGACCGCCGACGAGATCGCCAAGGAGGCCCAGTTCTTCTCCTTCGGCACCAACGACCTGACCCAGATGACCTTCGGCTTCTCCCGCGATGACGCCGGCAAGTTCCTGGACGCTTACTACACCAACAAGATCTACGAGAGCGATCCCTTCGCCCGTCTGGACCAGAACGGTGTTGGCAAGCTGGTGAAGATGGCCTCCGAGCTGGGCCGCGCCACCCGTCCCGAGCTGAAGCTGGGCATCTGCGGCGAGCACGGCGGCGACCCCTCCTCCGTGGAGTTCTGCCACAAGGTTGGCCTGGACTACGTGTCCTGCTCTCCCTTCCGTGTGCCCATCGCCCGTCTGGCTGCCGCCCAGGCTGCTATCAACGGCTAATTTGTTCCCCAAAACCCTCTGCCGAGCAATCGGCAGAGGGTTTTTATATGTGCGCATGAAGCAAAAAGCCCTCCCGGTTACCCGGGAGGGCTTTTGAAGGTTTTTGGGTTTAGTACAGACCCAGCAGGGCCAGGATGCCGCAGAACAGCACGCCGCAGGCAGACACCGTAAACAGCTGCAGGAACATTTTGTTCCGACCCTCGGCAGTGACATCGCCGGAGGAGGAGTAGGCAGCCAAGGTCAGGCCGCCGCAGCTGGACACGGGACTCATGGCGGCCATGTGAGCGCCGATGCCAACGGCAACTATAATGCCCATGGCGTCCACACCGGGCATGGCGGCGGCCATCTCGGCACCGGCGGGGAACAGGGTGGGCATCACCACGCCGGAGGCGGAGGAGAACCAGGACATCACGCCGGCCAGCACACCCATGATGGCGGCAGCGGTCTTGGGGGAGGCCAGGGCCTGCAGCCACTTGGACATCAGGGCGATGCCGCCCAGCTCGGTGACCAGGGAGATCATAATGCCCACGCCGGTGATCATGATCAGGGTACTCCAGGGAACCCGCTTGAGGGCGGCGCCCTCATCTGCGGCCTTGAACAGGGTCAAAATAACGGAAACGGCGAAGGAGATCAAACCCACGTTGACACCGAACACGGTGGACACAACGGCCACGATCACAATGCCGGCCAGAGTTGCCAGCTGCTTTGCGGTGAACGGGGTGGCGGCGGTGTCCTGCTGAATGGGCAGCCGCTTTGCCTTGTGCCACTTGAAGACGAAGAAGTAGAGGATGGCGGCGTAGATCACGCAGGTCAGAGCCATCTTAAGGGGCAGGGCGGCACCTACGCCGAAGATGCCGCTTTCCTCCGCCTTGTTGACGGCAACGATGCCGGAGGGGGTGATGGGGGTCAGACCACCGGCAAAGGAACCCAGCAGGCCGAAGGAGGCCAGGTGGATAAACGGAATATCGGCCTCACGAGCCAGGGGAACCACCAGCACGGCAATCAGAGCGCTGACCGAGATGGGGCCGGGACCGATGGCGGCGATGACCGCAGCCACCAGGAACACCACGATGGGCAGCAGCTTGGCGTTGCCGCGGCACAGAGCGAAAGTCTTTTTGCTCAACAGTTCCAGCGTTTTGTTCTCCTGGGCGATGCTGAATAAGTACATGACGCCGAACAGCATCAAAAACATTTTGCTGTCGAAGGCGTTTAGCAGAAACTTCTCCGGCACGCCGGCAACCCAGGACAGCACCAGCGAAACTACGATCGCAACCAGGCCGGTGTTGATTTTGAACACCACGGCGACAACCAGTGTCACACAAAACAAAATCAACGATAGAATAGCCATATCCATAATACGAGCACCTCCTATGTTTTCCAAAGCGTTGTCAAAACGCAACGGACATATTATATCAAACTGTATGTGTTTTGCAAGGGGAAAAACCTGAATTATAAGGAAAAAACCCCGGATTGTAATGGAATATAGGGGATTGGGACGGATGTCATGGCAGATTACGCAAAAAGGGTGCGGCCCCGGTCAAAGGGGCAAGATAATATTCCGCTTGCAGGTGGAATATGACCGAACGGGGAAAACCCCTTGCAAAGGGCACAAAAGGCGGATAAGATGTGCGTGAAAGGAGGTTTTATATGCGCTGTGAAATCGTAATTGACCCTGCCGGTGAGGAGCGGGTGGTGGTCCATGCCCGGCGGGAGAGCGACCTGACCCGGGCCGTTCAGCGGCTGGTGGAGGAGCATACCACCCGGCTGGTGGGATATCGGGACGGAGAGATCGTCCCGCTGACCCCGGCACAAGTGTTTTGCATCACCGTGGAGGGAGACAGGGTGTACGCCCTGTGTGAGAGAGAAAAGCTGCAGATGAAGCAGCGGCTTTACGTGCTGGAGGAACTGCTGGGGGACGGCTTTGTCAAACTGAATCAGTCCTGCCTTGCCAACATGGGAAAGGTGGAGCGGTTTGATGCCTCCGTGTCCGGCACCCTGAAGGTGAAGTTCAAAAACGGACACACCGACTATGTGTCCCGCCGACAGCTGAAACGAGTGAAAGAGAGGTTTGGTATCAAATGAACAAATACGTAAAAGATTTTTTGCGCCGAGGCCTGATCTTCGGCGGCTTCGGACCCATCATTTTGGGCATTATCTGTGCCGTGGCAGGGCTGCCCCAGACCGGCAGTCAGCTATTGGTGAGCGTTGTGTCCATCTACCTGCTGGCCTTTTTGCAGGCGGGCGCTTCCGTGTTCAACCAGATTGAAGATTGGAGCATTCCTAAGTCTATGCTGTGCCATTTTGCCGTGCTGTATGTGGCCTATGTGGGCTGTTACCTGCTCAACAGCTGGATCCCCTTCGACTGGCGGGTGCTGACCATCTTCACCGCCATCTTCATGGTAGTGTACCTGGTGGTTTGGCTGACGGTGTACGTCTGTATCAAGCTGACCAGCAAGCGGCTGAACGCGAAAATCGGATAAGAAAAGGCCGAGGGCATCTGCCCTCGGCCTTTTGATTACTCGGTGGTGTAGTTGTCGAAGTAGCCCTGGATATAGACGAAGGGAGTACCTTTGTCACCGGAGCCGGAGGTCAGGTCGCACAGAGAGCCGATCAGGTCGGTCAGGCGGCGGGGGGTGGTACCCTCGGACACCATCTGGCCCACCAGGTCGCCGTCTTTCTGCTGGATCTTCTCCACGATGGCCTGCTTCAGCGCCTCGCCGGACAGGGCGGCGAAGTCGTTGTCGGCCAGGTACTTCAGCTTCAGCTCGTTGGGGGTGCCCTCCAGTCCGGCGGTGTAGGCGGGGGAGACCACGGGGTCGGCCAGCTCCCAAATCTTGCCCACGGGGTCCTTGAAGGCGCCGTCGCCGTAGACCATGACCTCCACACACTTGCCGGTGGCGGCCAGAAGGCGCTTCTGAATGTCCTCCACCAGGTCCTGGCAGTCGCGGGGGAACAGCTTGACCTGCTCCTCGGTGGCCTTGTTGGAACCCAGCAGGCCGTACTTCTCGTTCCAGCCGCTGTCGCCGATGGGGGCGTTCATGATCTCGTCCATACCGAAGACAATCTCGGCACCGGCGGCACGGAGCAGACGCTTGGTGCGCGCGCGGGTGGGGATGTCGCAGTTGAGGAAGTTTTTGGTGTAGTTCAGCACGGCGCGGGGGTCGTTGGCGAAGATGATCTCCACCTCGGCACCGCACTCGCGGATCAGCTGCTCGTAATACTCCACGTAGTCCACGCCGGTGAAGGGGTGCTTCTCGTAGCCGAACAGCTCACGATAGCGCTTCAGGTCCAGCACGTCGCGGTAGGGGTCCACACCGGCGGCATCCATGGCGTCCAGACTGATCAGGTGATTGCCCACCTCGTCAGAGGGATAGGACAGCATCAGCACGACCTTCTTGCAGCCCTTGGCAATGCCGCGCAGGCAGATGGAGAAGCGGTTGCGGCTGAGAATGGGGAAGATGACGCCCACAGTCTCTCCGCCGAACTTGGCGCGCACGTCGGCAGCAATGTCGTCCACGCTGACGTAGTTGCCCTGCACACGGGCCACGATGGACTCGGTAATGGCGACCACGTCGCGGTCACGAATGGCAAAGCCGTCATCGGCGGCAGCCTCCAGCACGCAGTTGGTGACGATCTGAGCCAGATCATCGCCGGCGCGGATGATGGGGGCGCGAACGCCGCGGGAAACAGTACCAATCATACGGCTCATAACGGAACAACTCCTTGACAGCCTGTCCCACAGGACGGCTGTAAAATTCGGGGAAAATCAACCCCACACGTCAGTATAGCAAAAAAACAATGTCTTGTAAATCAGTATGCCCGATTTTTTTGTATTCTGTGCAAGATTTTATTTGTTTTTTATGCGGGCGGCATCACCAAGGCGGACACCCTGTGCGTTTTGACGATTTCGCTTGGCCAAAATGCGGCTTACTTCGCCTCGGGTTTGCTCCAGTTCTTCCCGGAATACCCGGGCGGAAATACGCAGGGCGCCGTGACCCAAAATGATCAGCTGCTCCAGCGCGTCGGAGGTGGCCACGCGGACCCGGTGGTCGCGGCTCAAATCGTAGGTGGCCTTTTCGATATAGGCATCGGCGGTCTCCGCCTCCTTGGTGTAGACCACGTAGATGCCGTTTTGTTTTTCCACCGAGCCGGCGTTGCCCTTGACTTTGTAGGCGTCGAAGACCAAAATGACCTCACACTGCCTGGCACCTCGGTAGTCGGCCAGCAGGTCGCACAGTACCGCCCGGGCGGTGGCCACGTCCTGCTGGGCCAGCTGTTTCAGGTCGTCCCAAGCGAAGATGATGTTGTAGCCATCCACCAGCAGGTATTCCGGGCCGGTTTTCTGTGGGGTGAAGGTGTACTCCTTGTTCGAAAGGCTGGTCCGGGCGGGCTTTTTGGACGGCTGGAAGGCCTTTGCCTCCACCTTGCCGTAGGTGCGCTCGAAAATTTCCAGCAGCTGCTTGTCCTGCTCCAAACTGCCGATGTAGCGGTGGGCACTGCCACCGGCAGGGGTGGAAACCGCGTCCTGCGCGGGAGCGTTTTTTTCAAGCGGACTTTCCGTGTGGGCGTGGTCGGCCACCTGCTGCCAAGGAATGACCAAACCTGTCCCGTGGGAGCAGAACACCGAGTCGGCGGGGTTGGCGGTGTCCCGCAGGGGGTCGTATCCGGTCTGCTCTACCACCTCCTGCTGTCGGGCACAGGGGCGGTATCCCGCAGGCTGGCAGCTCAGCCGACCTTTGCCCCGAGTATAGGCGGTGAGCTGTTGGGGGTAGTCCTGCAATCCGGCCACTGGGGCCCGGCCGGTCAGCACGGTCAACTCGTCCCCGGTCTCGGGCGGGTCAAAGTCGCCGCCCATATTCTGAATGTCGGTCATGGCCCGGCCCACGCAGTCGGCGGGCAGGTCCAGACGGAAGGTGTACCACGGCTCCAGCAGGATGTTTTCCGCCTGCATCAGGCCGTGGCGCACAGCCCGGTAGGTGGCCTGACGGAAGTCGCCGCCCTCGGTGTGCTTGTTGTGGGCGCGGCCGGCAATCAGGGTGATTTTCATGTCGGTGATGGGCGCGCCGATGAGAACGCCGGCGTGTTCCTTTTCGCCCAAATGGGTCAGCACCAGCCGCTGCCAGTTCAGTTCCAGGGCGTCGGTGGAGCAGGCGGACTCAAAGTGCAGACCGCTGCCCGCTTCGCCCGGTTCCAGCAGCAGGCGCACTTCGGCATAGTGGCGCAAAGGCTCGAAATGCCCGATGCCCTCTACCGTATTGGCGATGGTTTCCTTATATAAAATGCTGCCCGGACCGAAGGATACTTCTATGCCGAACCGCTCGGCAATGACGCGGCCCAGCACCTCAAGCTGCACCTGACCCATGAGTTGAATGTGGACCTGCCGCAGCAGCTGATTCCACACGATGTGCAGCTGGGGGTCCTCCTCTTCCAATTGGGCCAGCTTGCCCATGGCCACGTGGGGGTCGCATCCATCGGGCAGGATGAGCTGGCAGGTCAGCACCGGTTCCAATATGGGCAGCAGGGCGTTTTCCTCCCTGCCAAGGCCCTGACCGGGTTTGGTTTGGGTCAAGCCGGTGACGGCACACACGGCCCCCGCCTCCACCGCATCGGCGGCAGAAAATTTGGCCCCGGAGTACAGCCGCAGCTGGTCGGCCTTTTCCTCCCAGCGGTGGTCACCCACGCCGCCGGACAGGGGCATTTTGGCCCGCAGAGTGCCGCCGGTGACCTTCAGCCAGGTCAGGCGGTTGCCCTGACTGTCCCGGGTGATTTTGAATACCCGGGCAGCGAAATCCTGCCCACGCGCAGGGCGGGGGGCATAGCGGGTCAGGGCGTCCAGCAAAGTATCCACTCCGTCCAGCTTCAATGCTGAACCGAATAGGCAGGGGAACAGCCTGCGCCGGGAGACCAAGTCGCGCAGGGTTTCCTCGCTCAGTGCGCCGGTGGACAAAAATTCCTCCAGCGCGTCATCACTGCACATGGCGGCCTGCTCATCCCGCTGTTCGGCGGGGGCGGAGAAGTCTACGCAGCTGTCGTCCAGCTGGGCGCGCAGCTGCTCCATCAGCTGCTGCTGCCGGGGGCCGGCCAGGTCCATTTTGTTGATGAACACAAGGGTGGGTACACCATATCGCCGCAGCAGAGACCACAGGGTATGGGTATGGCCCTGGACCCCGTCGGTGCCACTGATGACCAGCACCGCACAGTCCAAAACCTGCAGGGCGCGCTCCGTCTCCGTGGAGAAGTCCACGTGGCCCGGGGTGTCCAGCAGGGTGAGGTTCACCTCGGGCAGGGGGAGCAGCGCCTGCTTGGAGAAGATGGTGATGCCCCGCTCACGCTCGATGTGGTCGGTATCCAAAAAAGCGTCCCGATGGTCCACCCGGCCCAATTTTTTGATGGCACCGCCCCGATAGAGCATGGCTTCGGACAGGGTCGTTTTACCCGCATCCACGTGGGCCAGCATGCCAACGACCAATTGCCGCAAGGTCATCACCTCCTGCATGTAAAGATACGGCATCATTATATCACAAAAGCACCAACGGGCATAGGAAAAAGTTTTTACCGCGAAAAGGAAGGAAATATGAGGAAATGTACTTTACAATATTGCATATCATATTATATAATGTTAGATAACATGAAAGGAAAGGGGGATTTTCCCCGTGGAAGAACTCAAGCAGCTGCGACAGCTGCTGGAACAGGAACGGCCCGTCAACTGGGACGAACTGCCCGACCTGGCGCTGTACATGGATCAGATCATCTCCTATATGCCCCGGCAGCTGATCAATCTGCAGGGGGACGAGCAGGTCACCTCCGCCATGGTGAACAACTATATCAAGGACGGGCTTGTACCCCGGGCCGAGGGCAAGCGCTACGGCAAGACCCATCTGGGTTATCTGACGGCGGTGTGCGCCATGAAAAAGGTGCTCAGCGTCCGGGATATGCGCACCATGCTGGAATGTGTACCGGAGGGCAAGCAGCCGGAAGCTATTTACAACTACTTTGTCCGGGAGATGGACACTGCCCTGAACGAGGCGGCGGTCAATCTGAACGTGGACACGCCGGAGGACGAACTGCCCAACCTGGCTTTGAGCCTGGGTCTGCGCAGCTATGCCAACCAGCTGGCCTGCCAGCGGGTGCTGGAACTGATGCAGTCCAAGCGGCCGCAGCCCCAGGAATCCCCGGAAAAGCCGGAAAAGAAAAAGGACAAAGACAAGGATAAAAAGAAGGAGAAAAAGGACCATGAGTAATTTTGTCATCGTTACCGATTCCTGCGCCGACCTGACCGCCGAGCTGGTGGCGCAGCTGGACGTGAAGATCATTCCCCTGACCTATATGATCGACGATCAGGAGTACCCCGACGATCCCCTGAACCCCGGAATGCCCACCCAGGAGATCTACGCTCTGCTGCGCCAGGGGAAGACCGCCACCACCGCCGCGGTGAATGTGGGCACTTATACCGAGGTGCTGGAACCCCTGCTGGCCGAGGGCAACGACGTGCTGGTCCTGGCCTTCTCCTCCGGCCTTTCCACCACCTATAACTCCAGCCGCATTGCGGTGGAGGAGCTGAGCGAGAAGTACCCCGAGCGCAAGCTGTACACCGTGGACACCCTGTGCGCCTCTTTGGGTCAGGGTCTGCTGGTGGCCCACGCCGCCCGCAAGCGGGCCGAGGGCATGGACATCGAGCAGGTCCGGGACTGGGTGGAGCAGAACAAACTGAATCTGTGCCACCAGTCCACCGTGGACGATCTGTTCTTCCTCAAGCGCGGCGGCCGCGTGTCTGCCGCCACCGCTGTGGTGGGCACCATGCTGGCCATCAAGCCGGTGATGCACGTGGATAACGAGGGTCACCTGATCAAGGTGGGCACCGCCCGTGGCCGTGCTGCCTCCATCAAGGCGCTGGCCGATCAGATGGAAAAGACCGCCATCAACCCCGCCGAGCAGATGGTCTACATCTGCCACGGCGACTGTATCGATGACGCCCAGAAGCTGGCCGACATGGTGCGTGAGCGCTTTGGGGTCAAGGAAGTGATGATCGGCTATACCGGCCCCGTCATCGGTTCTCACTCTGGTCCCGGCACTCTGGCCCTGTTCTGGCTGGGTACCGAGCGGTAAGGAGCGGCATCGTGGAAGATATCAAATGGCTGGAAGTGGCGGTCAACACCACCACCGACCGTCTGGACGAGCTGACCGGCCGGCTCATCAACGCCGGCATGACCGGCCTTGTGGTGGAGGACGAGCAGGAGTTCCACAATTTCCTGGAGCAGAACCGCCAGTTTTGGGACTACGTGGACGAGGAACTGGAACAGCGCATGCGCGGCATCAGCCGCGTCAAGTTCTACGTCACCGACGACGCCGACGGCAAGGCCATGCTGAATAAATATGCCGCCCTGCTGGGGACCGAGTACACCGTCACCCCCCTGGGTGACAACGACTGGGCGTACAGCTGGCAGAAGTACTATAAGCCCCTGCCCGTGGGCGACAAGCTCTACGTGGTCCCGGAATGGGAGCGCAACGAGCCTGTTCCCGAGGGAAAGGTTCCCTTCTACCTCAATCCCGGCCTGACCTTTGGCACCGGCTCCCACGCCTCTACCCAGCTGTGTCTGGGCGGGGTGGAGCGGCACACCGCCCCCGGCTGCACCGTGCTGGACCTGGGCTGCGGCAGCGGCATTTTGTCCATCGCGGCCCTGGTGCTGGGTGCCGAAAGCGCCGTGGCGGTGGACATCGACCCCAAGGCGGTGGACGTGGCCTATGAAAATGCCGGTCTGAACGACATCGGCAAGGACCGCTATACCGTGCTGGCCGGTGACGTACTCAGCGATAAGAGCCTTGCCAATGAATTGGCCCGACAGCAGTACGACCTGGTGCTGGCCAACATCGTGGCCGACGTCATCATCCCTCTGTCCGCGCAGGCCACGGGCCTAATGAAAGACGATGGTCTGTTCATCTGCTCCGGCATCATCGACACCCGGGCCCACGAGGTGGAGGCGGCCTTGCAGCGCAATGGTCTGCAGATTATTCGCCGGGACGAGCAGAACGGCTGGGTGGCCCTGACGGCGAAAAAAGCGTGATTTTGTCGGTTTATCTGCCGCTTTTTGTGTTATAATAGAAATAAGGAAGCGCCCGCTGTCCCTTCCAGCGGGCGCTTCACTTTTGTGGAAAAGAGAAAGAACTATGCTGGATTTCCATCCCCTGACCGAGCAGGACCTGGACAAGCTGCGTCCCTATTTTACCGATAACCCCAGCCGCCTGTGTGACCTGACGGTGGGCGTTATCTTCATCTGGCGGGACTACTACAAAACCGAATATGCTATCCATGAGGACGTGCTGTATTTCAAGGTGGACTACCCCGGCACAGGCACCATGTTCACCCTGCCTCACGGCGGGGACATCCACCAAGCCTACGAGCAGATTCGCGCCTTCTGCCAAAAGCGGGACATCCCCATCATCTTTTATCCCATCCCCCGACAGGAGCTGGACACCCTGATGGCCCATTTTCCCTGTGCCCGGGTCATGAGCGACCGGGATACCTTTGATTACCTCTATGAGAAAGAAGCTTTGCAGTTTTTCAAGGGTAAGAAGCTGGCCGGACAGCGCAACCACGTCAACCGCTTTTTGCGCACCTATGACAACTGGCACTTTGCTCCCCTGACGGAAGAGGACTTGCCCGCGGCCATGGACTTTTTGGACCGGTATGCAGCCGTTGTGCAGAAAGACAGCGGCTCTTTTGCCGAGGATCTGGAAAAGACCCGGCAGGTGCTGCACGATGTGGGGCGGTACGGCATGGTGGCTGGCGCCCTTTGGATCGACGGGCAGATGGCGGGTTTTTCCGTGGGTGAGGTGCTGGGCGACACCCTGTTTATCCACATCGAAAAAGCCGACCGCAGCATGGAAGGCTGCTATCAAATGCTGGTCAGCCAGTTTGCCCAGCACTTTGCCGGTGAGGATGTGGCCTACATCAACCGGGAGGATGATACCGGCGACCCGGGCCTGCGTACCTCCAAGCTGTCCTATAAGCCGGTGGCCCTGCTGGAGAAGTACGCTGTGGCCGTGCAGGAGGG
>JAZSAP010000040.1:0-3552 GCA_045601925.1 Lawsonibacter sp. | reverse complement strand
GCTTGGGATAGGCCCGCCACTGGTCCACGGCGATGACGATGAACAGGGCGGTCATGGCGAAGTCCACGCCGGTGGTGTCAAAGCCCAGCAGCTGGCCCACCAGTGCGCCCAGCACCGAGCCGGCAATCCAGTAGCTGTGGTTGAGCAGGGCGATGGTAAAGTAGAAATCGTGGGGGTCCACATTCTCGGGTGCCTGTGTGCTGCTGAGCAGGGCGTAGGTCTCGTCAGTGAGGGAAAAGATCATATACAGCTTGCGGGGGCCCATGCCGTGGAATTTCTCCAGCAGAGACAGGCCGTAGACCAGATGGCGGAAGTTGATGATGAAGGTCAGCAGAGCCACCTGACCCAGCCCCGCACCCATGGCCAGCAGGGACACGCCCAGGTACTGGCCGGAGCCGGCGTAGATGGTCAGACTCATGAAAAAGGCCCACAGGGGTCCGTAGCCGATGGATTGCAGCATTAGGCCGAAGGCCATGCCGATGGCCAGATAGCCCATCAGCACCGGAACGGTGCAGGGAAAGGCCGCGGCCAGGGTTTTCCGGTTCATTGGTATCACCTCGATGGCGACTATTCTACTCCCTTTTTCGCCCAAAAGCAAGGGGGCGGGGACTGGACAGATGGGGATCGTTCCGATATAATGTAAAAGACGAAATTTGCTTCGGAAAGGAACCGAATGTATGAATGAAATGATTTTGCTCAAACTGGGCGAGATGGTACTCAAGGGCCTGAATCGCCGCACCTTCGAGGATAAGCTTCACGCCAACCTCCACCGCCGCCTGCACCCATACGGCCAGTTCCGGGTCTATACCCGCCAGTCCACCACCTATGTGGAACCCAAGGATGACAGCTGCGATGTGCAGGGTGCCTACAACGCCATCAAAAACGTGTTTGGCATCGTGGGCGTGTCCCTAGCCCGGCCCTGTGAGAAGGACAAGGATGCCATTCTGAACTGTGCCAAGGAGTTTCTGGACGAAAAGCTGCGCGCGGCACGCACCTTTAAGGTGGAGACCAAGCGGGCGGACAAGTCCTTCCCTATGAATTCCATCCAGCTCAGCCAGTATGTGGGCGGGGAGCTGCACGAGGCATATGATAATCTTGCGGTGGACGTCCACGACCCCGAGCTGACGGTGCACGTGGAAATTCGGGACTACGCCGCTTATGTCCACGCCGATGCCGAACCCGGCGCCGGCGGCCTGCCTGTGGGTGTCAACGGCCGTGCCGTGTCCCTGCTGTCCGGCGGCATTGACTCCCCGGTGTCCAGCTATATGATTGCCAAGCGCGGTGTGGCGCTGGAGATGGTGCATTTCTTCTCCTACCCCTATACCTCACCCGAGGCCAAGGAAAAGGTGCTGGACCTGGCCCGTGAATTGACCGCCTACTGCGGCCACATGGTGGTCCACGTGGTGCCCTTTACCAAAATTCAGGAGGAACTGCGCCGCAGCTGCCCGGAAGAACTGTTTACCATCGTCATGCGCCGATTCATGATGCGCATTGCCCGGGAAGTGGCCAAGCGGTGCGGCGCCAAGGCGTTGGTCACCGGCGAGTGTTTGGGTCAGGTGGCCAGCCAGACCATGGAGGCCCTGGCCTGCACCGGCGCGGTGGTGCCTGATATGCCCATCCTGCGCCCCTGTATCGGCATGGATAAGGAGGAGATCGTGCAGATCTCCCGCAAAATCGGCACCTACGACACTTCCATCCTGCCCTATGAGGATTGCTGCACCGTCTTTACCCCCCGTCACCCCCGCCTGCGCCCCACCTTGAGCGAGGTGGAGTACGCCGAGCAGAGCCTGGACATCGAGGCGCTGGTGAACGAGGCCATCGAGGGCATCGAGCGGGTGCAGGTGTAAGGTATGATAAAGGCTGTTTTGTGGGATATTGACGGAACACTGCTGTCCTTCAAGCTGGCGGAGCGGGCGGCCATCGCCGCCTGCTTTGAGAAGTTCGGCCTGGGCCCGCTGACCGACGAGATGCTGGCCGACTACTCTGCCATCAACGCCAGGTACTGGAAGCGGCTGGAACTGGGGGAGCTGACTAAACCCCAGGTGCTACGGGGCCGGTTCGAGGAATTTTTTGCCGCCTACGGCTTGGACACCTCCTGCGTGGATGATTTCAACGCCGAGTATCAGGTGCGTCTTGGCGAAACCGTGGTCTTTAACGACAACGGAAAGGAATTGGTTGAGGGACTTCGGGGAAAAGTGAAGCAGTACGCCGTCACCAACGGCACCCTGGTGGCCCAGCGGGGCAAGCTGAAAAATTCCGGCCTGGACCGGCTGCTGGACGACGTGTTTATTTCCGACGTCATTGGTATTGAAAAACCGGGGAAAGGCTTTTTTGATGCCGTTTTTGCAGAAATTGGGCATTTTGAACCCGATGAAGTGCTGATCGTGGGCGACTCCCTGACCAGCGACATCCGGGGCGGCAACAACGCAGGGATCCTGTGTTGCTGGTACAATCCCAAGGGGGAGCCGGTGCCGGAGGGCTTCCGGGTGGACTATGACATCCGCAATCTGAATGAATTGACCGGGATTTTGGAGGGATAAGCATGTCGCATACGGTGGAAATTTTGTCCGTGGGGACGGAGCTGTTGCTGGGCAGCATTGCCAACACGGATGCACAGATGCTGTCCCGTGGTTTGAGCGAGCTGGGGCTGAACGTCTACTGGCACACGGTGGTGGGGGATAACCCCGGCCGGGCCCGTCAGGCGGTGGAGCTGGCCCGCAGCCGGGCGGACATCATCATCACCACCGGCGGCCTTGGCCCCACCTGCGACGATTTGACCAAGAACGTGCTGGCCGAGGCCTTTGGCAAGAAGCTGGTGTTCCACGAGGCGTCTGCCCAGCGCATCCGCGGCTTCTTCTCTCGCATTGGGCGGGAGATGCCGGAGAGCAACCTGCAGCAGGCCATGTTGCCCGAAGGGTGCGTGGTGCTGGAAAACGACTGGGGCACGGCCCCCGGCTGTGCCTTTGAGGCGGACGGCGTCCACGTCATCATGCTGCCCGGCCCGCCCAGCGAGTGCACCCCCATGTTCCGCTATCGGGTGGTGCCTTACCTGCAGAGCCTGTCCGAAGGGGTCATCGCATCCCACACCCTGAAGCTGTTCGGTATCGGGGAATCCTCCATGGAGGCGGTGCTGCGTGAGCAGATGAACACCATGACAAACCCCACCCTTGCCCCCTACGCCAAGGAGGGGGAGTGCGAGCTGCGTGTTACAGCCAAGGCGGACACCCACCAACAGGCGCAGGCGTTGCTTGGACCTGTGGTGGAGCAGGTCAAGGGCCTGTTCGGGAACATGGTCTACGGTGTGGATGTGGCAAGCCTTGAGCAGGTGGTGCAGAGTCTGCTGGAAGAAAAAGGCATGACCATCGGCACGGCGGAGAGCATTACCGGCGGCCTGCTGGCAAAGCGGCTGACCGACCTGCCCGGCGTGTCCCGGGTGTTCCGGGGCGGTGTGGTGGCCTATACCAACGAAGTCAAGCGCGACCTGCTGGGTGTGCCGCAGGAGTTGTTGGATGAACACGGCGCGGTGTCCGCACCCGTGGCACAGGCCATGGC
>JAZSAP010000039.1:0-10062 GCA_045601925.1 Lawsonibacter sp. | reverse complement strand
TTGAACACCTGCTCGGTCAGGTAGCGCTCGTGCTCGGTCTGCAGGTCGGTACCCCACTCCACCTTGTAGTCAAACTGGTCGTTGACCTTCTTCAAAATCTCAACAGCCTCGGTATAAGTGACACGGCCAAAGTCAGAGTTGGCAACCAGCTCCAACCGCTCGCGCAGACCTTTGTCCACGAAGGAGTTGAAGAAGTCGATCTCGTCGGGGCATTTTTCCAGCACGGTCTTGATGACGTACTTAATCATAGCTTCGGCGTTGTCCATGTAGCCGGCCAAATCGGTGAAGGCCATCTCCGGCTCGATCATCCAGAACTCGGCGGCGTGGCGCTGGGTGTTGGAGTTTTCGGCGCGGAAGGTGGGGCCGAAGGTGTACACGTTGCCAAAGGCCATGGCGAAGTTCTCGGCATTGAGCTGGCCGGACACGGTCAGGCTGGCCTTCTTACCGAAGAAGTCCTGGCTCCAGTCAACAGAGCCGTCCTCCAAACGGGGAGGGTTCTCCATATCCAGAGTGGTCACCTGGAACATCTCACCGGCGCCTTCACAGTCGCTGGCGGTGATGATGGGGGTGTGTACGTAGACAAAGCCCTGATCCTGGAAGAAACAATGGACGGCGTGGGCAGCCACAGAGCGCACCCGGAAGGCGGCGGAGAACAGGTTGGTGCGGGGGCGCAGGTGCTGAATGGTGCGCAGGAACTCGATGCTGTGGCGCTTTTTCTGCAGGGGGTAGTCGGGGGAGGAGACACCCTCCACCTCGATGGAGGAAGCCTTGATCTCCAGAGGCTGCTTGGCCTCGGGGGTCAGCACCACGGTGCCGTTGACGATCAGGGCGGCACCCACGTTCTGGGCGGCGATCTCCTTATAATTGGCCAACACGTTGGCATCCATGACCACCTGCAGATTCTTGAAGCAGGAGCCATCATTCAGTTCAATAAAGCCAAAGGTCTTCATATCGCGGATGGTGCGGGCCCAACCCATGACGGTGACGGACTGGCCGGACAGCGCCTCGCGATCGGCGAAAACAGCGGCGATGGTCGTGCGGTTCATACTATCCTCTCCAATTTAACAAATAGGACTGTCCGAAACATGACGGACAGTCCTATTATAATGCCTTTGTTCCCGTTTTACAAGCAAAACGGAGGAAATTTTTAAGATATAGGGATGAAAAACGTCCACGGGGCGGTGACGATGGCCAAGGTCAGCGCCACGATGTGCCGCTGTTGGTCATTCAAAGCGGGGCAGGAACGCAGCGCCCGGCGGTCGAAGAAATAGATGCAAACACCGGCAACGGCCACGGCGCACAGGGTGACCACGAAGGCCAGCCAGCTTTTGAATGGATTGTACATCACTGGTTCCAGCCAGGTGTTCCATGGTTCGGGCAGGAAGTCAAGCAGGAACATGGAGGGCATCAAGAACAGCACGCCCACGAAGTCCGCCGCAAAGCCCAGCAGCCACACACGCCACCAGGCGTGGTGCAGGACGGCTTTTTTGTCCGCATGCTTCAAAGCCAGCAGAGTGAGCAGTACCACGGCGCAGTCGATGATGAGGTTGCCCGGCAGGACCGCAAGCCAGGTCACCGGAAACAGAAACAGCAGCCAAATGGGGAGCAAGACGTTATAAAGGCGAACGGGTCGTTTCATGGCGGAACCTCCTTTCAGATACCCCAATTATAAAACATTTAGCCGTTTTTGTCCAGCAAGGGTATAAGGGGGACCGGGATTGTCCAAACTATTGGGCAGAGGGGGCCGAGAACGGCCCGCAAGGAGGTATGCATAAAATGTGGAAGAAAATGGGCGACTTTATCATGGGCAAGGGCTTTTACATAGCCCTGCTGCTATGTGTTGCCACCATTGGGGTATCGGGTTACTATCTGTACAATGAAATCAGCGGTGCACAGGTGCAGGCAGACCCCGTGGGGGGACAGGCACAGGTGGTGCTGCCTGGCAGTATTGAGGGTCAGGCCAAACCGCCGGAGGTGTCCCAAACCGACCCTCGAACCCAGGAAGAAGACAAACCGAAGCCACAGCCCAAGCCCGCGCCGGAGCAGGTCAAACCCAAGACCGAGGTGGAGCAGACCAATGCCCCGGTGGAGGCACCGCCGGTCTATACCTGGCCGGTGAAGGGCGAGGTGTTCGGCGAGTTCAGCCTTGAGGTTTTGGCCTACGACGAGACTATGGGGGACTGGCGCACTCACTCCGGCGTGGACATTGCGGCGGAGGTGGGTACCCGGGTGCTGGCCCTGAGCAACGGCACGGTGACGAGGGTGTATGAGGACGATTTGATGGGCACCAGCGTGGTCATTGACCACGGGGAGGGACTTGTCAGCACCTATCAGAACCTGTCTGCCTATCCCACAGTGGCCCAGGGGGATAGCGTGGTGACCGGGACGGTCATCGGTGCGGTGGGCGACACCGCCATCGCGGAAAGTGGCAGACCGCCCCACCTGCATCTGGAGGTCATGCTGGACAACCGGGCGGTGGACCCTGTGGATTATTTGCCCAAATACTGAAAAAAGCGGCATGCTATGCATGCCGCTTTTTCATTTGCACAGGGTGTTCAAAACCGTTTGGGTAAAGGCATTCAGTCTGGCGTTGATGTCGGGCAGGTGCAATGCCTCGCCGGGAGCATTAGCGGTTTCAATCAGGGCGAACCTGCCGGGCAGGTGGAAGGACTTGTTCATGTTCAGCCCCCCGATCAGCTGCCGGGCCACGATATCGCCGCCGGAGTAGCCGGACACCACAATGGCAAACAGGGCCTTGTCATAGAACCGGATCTGACGGAACAGGGCGGTCAGCCGGTTGACAAAAGCGGTCAGGTTGGCAGAAACGGCATCGTTGTAGTTGGGACAGACCATCACGATGGCATCGGCCCGGCGGACGGCTGGGTAGACCTCGTCCTGCATGACGCTGCCATAGAAACAGCCACCCTGCTCACCAAAGTGCAGGCACATGGTATAGGGGCAACCGGAGCAGTCAAACACCGTGCCGTTGCGCAGACCAATCTCGGTGATTTGGCAGCGGTCACCCAGGCGGTCAGCCACCCTGTCCCACAGGTCCAGCGTGTTGGAGATGTGATGGCTGGAGGCGTGGAGCACCAGCACCTCGGGCCGCGCTGTTTTTGTGGGTGCGTAAGACAAAACCCGCTGTGCCAGCTCCCGGGCGGCGGTGTGGTAGGCCTGCTGTGCAGAGCAGTTCAGAGTGGCCGCCTGTATGTTGAAATTGGAAAGAGAGCCGGTGCCCTCCACCAGCGGACGGCCCACGAAGGCGCAGCCGGCCATATTGGCGGCAAGGGTCAGCTCGGTGGCGGTGGACTTGGTGTACAGCTCGCTCTCGCCGTCTACAATCAGGCCGGCGACGCAGCGTTCAAGCAGGGAAGGGTTTTGGCGCAAATGGAACAGCAGCCGCTGATAGGCGGGGTTAAAGCCAAACCTGCCCACAGGGACGGCAAACAGCAGCCGCTGGCCCCGCAGGTCGCCAAGTTGCTCTATGTTGTTGATAATGCGGTGGGGAAGGTCGGTCAAAGCGTGGGTCAGCACCCCGTCCAGCCGGGGGCAGCCGCCTTCTGCTTGCGGATAAATAACGGTCAGGGACAAGATGCTCACCTGCCTTTACAGAATTTGCTTCAAATGCTCCGCCGCGTCGGTGATGCGGGCGAAAAGCGGGTCGGGAATATGGTCCAGCAGTTCGGTTTCGATGCCATAGGGGGTGAAGCGGCTTTTCACACCCATGTAGATGCCGTCCAAAAAGACCGAGCCGTAATGCCACTGACCCCGCAAGGCCAGCAGGATGGACAACGCGCCGGAGGACAGGGCAGGAGCCACATAGGGTTTGAAACCGATTTTCCGCATTTTCAGATTGGCGGTGACGGTCAGCTCGGTCAGCTCCCGGGACAATTCCTCATCGTAATTGGCAATGGAGTTGGCCACGGTCAGGCCGGTGCCGTGAGGGCCGAAGGTGCGCCCCTCGGTCAGGAAGGAAGCAAAGCGTCCGTCCCGCTTGGCGTAGTAGGCCGCCCGGGCGTTCATCACGCCCAGACCGAACCCCTGCACCTGCTCGGGCAGAAGACCCTTGCCGTCCCAGTTGCCGTCCTCGTCCCGGTTGCTCTCCAGATAGGCGGTTTTGGCCAAAGGGTCCACTGGGTCAGACACGGCGCACCACAGGCCGCGAAAGTTGGCTTGACGGGCCATTTTGGCATAGTGAGCCACGATTTTGGAGTTGTTTTCAAACTGGTACATCCGCACGTCCTTCACGTCGGAACCCAAGGGGGGGATGCCCTTGGAGGCCACGAATACGAACACGTCGCAGTCAAAGAGTTTGTCGGGAGGAATGACCTCCACCTCGGGCATGGCATCGTAGTCCCATGGCAGGGCGACTTGCCCCATCTCGAACTCCCAACGGGCGGTGATCTGGTCGGACAGGTCGCAGATGCCGATGGAGGAGATCACGTCACCGCCCATCAGCTTCAGGCCGGTCAGCAGGGTGGAACCCACGTCACCGATGGCCAGAATGTTGACCCGCTTTTTGCCGGGAACGGGAGCAGTCAAACAGCGCTTCCAGTTGGGGCGGTCCACATTCACCGCCGTCAGCTGTCCACGCTCCAAAGCGGCGGCAACGGGGCCGTCCGTCTCCGTTTGGGGCAGTCGGGAGGCGTCCAACGCGTTCAGACTGTGGGGGTCAGCCAGCTGACCGGGGTGATTGACCCGGAAGCTGCCCCGGCCCAGCACGCCGTCCCCGTGGACGGCCACGAACAGGGGGCCGTCTGCTGGAGGGGGGGTGGGCATATAACCGTTCAGCGGCTGCGCCGATGCAAGACAGAGCTCTTGATGTCGGTAATAGTACAAGGGAGTCACCTCCGGTCAGGAATGGGTGCGCAGCAGCAGTTCCAAATCGTTTTCCAAATAGACCGATGCGGCCAGGTTGGGGTCGTAGGACACGCAGTTGCCCTTGTCGGGGCAAAGGGGCAGAACCACCGCCTCGGGCAGGCGGCCCAGGGTCAGGTTGCGGGCGTACAGGGTGCGGTACTCCGCCTCCAGCACCTGCATCACGGCCCGGGCGTTCTCCAAACAACAGCGGGAGAGATTGAAGATGGCCTCGTCCGCGCAATCACCGTGGAAGGTGGGCTGTGCGTAGGGCAGGATGTGGTTGATGCCGGGCAGCAGGCCGGGGACCGGCGCTGCAGGTCGGCGGATGGTATCGCCGCCGATGAAGGGGTAGAGAGTGGATTCCACAAACCACTGGCGCAGACGGGGGACGAAGTACACGCAGTCCACCGGGCGGCCCCGCAGCTGCATCAGGTCCCGTCCGTAGCCGGACAGCACGCCCACCAGCACGGTTTTGACGTCGATGCCCTCCTGCTGCAGGATGGGGTCCAGGGCCTTGATACGGTTACCGGGATGCATCAGGTCGTCCACCAAAATCACCGGGCGGTCAAAGGACTTGATGGTGCGCATTTGGGTGGGGATGGGGGAGTAGTTGGGGAATGCCTCGATGGTGTTGCTGCGCAGGTCGGGAGCAAAGACCTTATCGGTGTGCAGGGTCTTGGTCACCGTGTTGGGAACTACCTTGCTGCGCAGCAACTTGCCAAAGGGTACGCACATGCACTCGCCCAATGTCCGGGGGACGGAGGGGGTGATGGATACGTTGTTGATGGCGGTGATCTTCTCCAGCAGGCGATGGTGGATCACGTCGGAGGACAGGGTCAGCAGCAAACTGCCGGGGTGCAGCTCCGCCATGGACCGCTGCAGCCGCTCGTGACAGCGGCGCAGGGTGCGCAGCACCCGGGGGTTTTGAGCCAGGGGCTGCTGGATGGTGGTCTCCAAGTTCTGAATGAGGACGGTGGGGGCGTGCATATCCACCTGATACAAATCGCTGGCCCCCTCCACCGGGCGGAAACCCTGACGGCGCAGCAGGTCATCCGTTTCCTCGTTGCAGTGTCCCGCGTAGGGGTGGTACAAAGCGTAGGCGCAGTCCACCTCCACACAGCGGGCCAGCAGCTCGCTCAGCAGCAGCTGGGCGGGGTCCTGATAACGACGCTCGGCGGCGGTATGGATGGCGGTGATAAGCAGCACGGTGCCCGCCGACTGCAGGCGGATACGCTGGGCCAGCTCCGGGTCGTTCAGGGCGGAAAACAGCTGGGCGCAGGTGAGGGTGCGGTAACTGATCCAGCCGAACAGCCTATCCGGATCGGAAATATCGCACAGCAGCAGAAGCCGGTCACGATTACGGGCCATGGCCCGCCGCAGGGCGGCAAGACCGGGATGAATGGACACTGCCCGGTCCAGCAGGGCGTCGTCGGGGTGGTCCACCCATTGGAAGTGGAAGTCACCCCGGCTGAGCACAGCCTTGTTCTGCGCGTCCCGCAGATACAGGCCGTTCTGATAGATAAAGTCCTGAATGACGGGATCGATGAAGGTGGAGATGTCCCGGTTCAGATCCACATTTTCCCGGATGCGGGAGGAACTGATGTCCTCCAGATGGGCGGGCAGCTGTAGCTGCAGCACCTCGCCGGTGATGCAGGACAGGTCAGGCTGCTTTTCGCCGGAGCGGCGGAAGATGATGTGGTTGCGCTGGTGGATGGAGCCGGGGCGGGGGTGGGCGCTGTAAGCCGAGGCGTTGGCCACCACATCACCGCCGGCCACGATATAGACCTGCCGACCGGCAAACACCTGCTGCAGGCGGTCTAGATCGGCGGGGTTGGCGAGATTTACCGGGATGTGGTCGGGGAACAGATGCACGTGGAAATCGCCCGCCACCGACATGCTGACGATCTGCCGGCGAATCAGGTGCGGCTGGGCCTTTTTCGACCAGGAGAACTCATCCACGGCCAGATAAACTTCAAAACCCATATCCCGGATGGCCTGCACGATGCCCTTGTGGGACAGGGTGAAAGGGTCAAAGGTGCCGGGGAAGAAGGCCACCTTCTCCGGCGTGGAGAAGGACATGGGGCCGTGGTCCAGTCGGTACAGGGACAGGAAGCGATAGATGTGGGACAGGGCAGAGGCACGGTAGAAGAAGGTCAGCCGTTCCTCGTTGGGGTCAGCCTGCAGCAGGAACAGCAGCTTCTGATAGATGAGGGCGAAGGTGTGGGTCTTCTCCTCCATGGACAGGCAGCTGCTTTCGAACAGGTGCTTGCCGATGACCAGCATGGCCTCCTGCCGCACACTCTGGCGGTAATGGGCCAAACCCTGCAGCAGCATACCCAGCAGCTCCTGCCGGCGGGCCTCATAGATCGTTTCATCCTCGGGGAAACGGGCGGGGTACTCGGGATAGTGCTGCAGCAGCACGCCGATGGTGGACAGGGCCACGGATACCACACTGTCCATGGGGCTGCCCAGCAGCTTTTTCAGGCCCGTGATCTGCTCGTCCAGCTCGGTGGGGTGGAGGAACAGGGCGGACACACCCAGATAGTCGGGGATGTATTTGGAAATTTCGTACTGGCCCATTTCAAGGCCCTTGCCCAGCTCCACAACTACCTCGTTGCGCTGCTCGCGGCTGAGCAGGGGGATCAGGCGCACCAGCGCCTCGCCGGCGGCGTGGCGGACCACCACCCGCTCGGCGACCTTGACCAGGTTGGAAAGGTGGGTGGCAATGTGCAGGATCTGGGCATGGCGGCCACGCTCCGCCTGGTCCACCAGCAGCTCGATGTTCAGCGACTTGATGATCCAGGGAGTGGCGGTTTTCAGGTTGTTCAGGAACACCTCGCCGGTGATGTCCCGCTCGTGGAGCAGGGCGTGGTGCCGGGTGGTATCCTCGCCGGAGGTCTCCAGCAGCTTGTACTGCAGGAACATCATGGGCGGGTCGTTGCCGGGTTCCACACTGCGGGCCACGTCGGCAATGCGGCGGCTGGCAGGCGTCTGATCGGGCAGGGAGGAACTCAGGGTCAGCAAAAAGCGCAGGGCAGCCACCTTCAGCCGCAGTTCCCCCTTTAGGGCGAAGTGGGCGGCGAAGTCCACAAGGTTAAGCGTGGTCTGCTCGTCATACAGGTGGGCGGGCAGGTCGTGGAGGGCGTCCAGCAGGGTGAAGGCCGTGTCCGGCTGCATACGCTCCGGCTCGGTGTAAAACTTCAGCAGGGCGGTGACGAAGCGGTCGGTGTCCTCGGTCCGGCAATGCTCCAGCAGGGCGGCCACCACCAGCTTCAGGGTGTAGCCGATGTGGGCGCGCTGGGGCTGGGTGGTCTTGTGGTCGGGGTAGATCAGCTTGTTCAGATACTTCTCCCACAGGACGAAGGGGGCCTGCTCGGCAGGGTCGGCGGGGGCGTCGGCGGGCAGCTGCTTGCGGTAGCCCAGGTGGAACCGGGCAATGATCTGACCCATGAGGGCGCCGGCCTGGCGGCGGATGTCGCCTTCGCGGTGGACCAAAAGCTCATAGAGGAAGGCCAAAGCCTGCTCCTTCTGTCGGGCGGACAGATAGGTGAAGTACTCCTCAAATACGTCCAAATAGGCCCGCAGCTGCTTCCAGTCCTTGGCGGAGCGGGCGGCCTCGATGATGTTGCCAAACTGCCGCTCGCTGCTCAAAGCGTGCATCAGCTCCAAATTGTGGTCTACGGTCATGGTGGTTATGGCTGCCACCATCTCGTCCGGGGTCATGACGGCGGGGTCCTTGACGGGGGCGGGGGTTCCGGGGGTGCCGGTCAGGTCCACGTCCGCACCCAATCGGCGCAGATAGTCTTCAAAATCCACCAGCTTGCCGTACACAAAATCATAGCGGCGGCGCTTTTCCTCGTCCACATTTTCCAGCTTGGTCAGCACGGCCCGAAAGGCCTGCTCCAGCGGCATCAGGGTGGTAACGGGGCGGCCGGTCGTGTCCACGGCCTGCCGGGCGCGGAAGTCGGCATAAATCAGACACAGGGACTCGGCAGACAGGGACTCCAGCTCCAGGTCCCAGGTGGAGTGGTTGGAGGCAATGTGGCTGATGTTTTCCAGCCGGTGGGCCAGCAGCCATTGGTCGGTGTAGTAGTAGTGCAGGTGGGGCACCCGCTCGCCGGGTCGGCAGCCGAATTTGCCCAAATCGTGGGCAGCGGCGGCGGCAGACACCAAAGACAGGTCCACGCTGACCCCCGCCCGGTGCAGACCCTCTGCAGCGGTCATGGCGATGTAGTGTACCCCGGCAATGTGGCTGAGGGTCTCGTATTCGGTCAGTTCCTCGCTCAGGCGCATCAGCTCGTAGACGTACTCCTGTCGCAGAGCGTTGAGGAAGCGGCCGTACTCCCGGCTGTTGTCACAGCTGCGCCACTGCTCTTCCGTCAAAAAGCGGAAGTGACGGGCATTGTCAAAGGGCAGCTGCTGGTTTTCGTACTCAAACAGCACCTGCATGGCACACAGCAAAAGATTTGCACCGTCGGCATACTCGTCGGCATCGGGGGCGAAGCTGCCGGCGGGGAACATCAGGCTCTTGGCATAGCGATAGCAGAAGGACAGCCAGCCGTCTTCGGGACACTCCGACAGGCGGGGCAGGATGTCGGCGCACAGCTGGGCCACTTTGGAGCAGGAAAGCTGACCGGCCAGCGGAAGCAGTTCACGCAGGCCCTCGGTCCAGGAGGAGGTGTGCAGCAGCGCCAGGGCCGCCTGCCTGGTGGGAGCGAAGGGCAGCCGCCGGGCGGCAAGCCGCTCGGCTGTGTGGGTGGTCAGCTGCTGAATGAGTTTTTCGTGCATAGTAACGCCGCCTTTCGGTAAGGTGAGGTGTTATCATAATATTTTATCACATTACAAGCGGTGTAGCAAATAAAATGTGGAGTTGTTGCCGGGGAGATTTTGTGGTAAAATACGGGAGTTGAAAGGATGATACCAATGGCAAATGTAATTGAAATTACCGACTTTAACGACCCCCGGCTGGACGTATTCGCCCGGCTGACCGAGGCCCAGCTGCTCAACCGGCAGGAGCCGTCCAACGCTATGTTCATCGCCGAAAGTCCCAAGGTCATTCATCGGGCGCTGGACCTTGGCTGCAAGCCAGTGTCCATGCTGATGGAGCGCCGGCACATTGACGGTCAGGCCGCCGACGTGGTGGCCCGCTGCCCCGGCGTGCCCATCTTCACCGCCGAGTTCGACGTGCTGACCCAGCTGACC
>JAZSAP010000038.1:0-22789 GCA_045601925.1 Lawsonibacter sp. | reverse complement strand
CAATTTTGACGCTGGCCGTATTCCTGGTCATGAAGATCAAGGCTTTGGGCAAGCTGCACCCCATCGTGTTCATCGCTGCCGCCGCCCTTGTGGGCATCATATTCAAGCTGTAAAAAAGCCGCTTCCCGACGGGAAGCGGCTTTTTCATGCTCTTTAATGGGCGTTCTTCCCCACCCATTCGGTGCGGAATTTGGAGTACATGATTTTCTGCTCGCTGTACAGGCCGTGATAGCCGGAGGTCATATAGGCCACCGCGCAGGCAAGGGCAAATAGGGGCAGGCCCTGTCCGCCGAACAGTTCAAAGGCCAGCAGCGTGGACGCCATGGGGCAGTTGGTCACGCCGCAGAACAGGGCAATCATGCCCAGCGCCGCACCGAAAGCGGGGTCCAATCCCAGCAACGGACCCACAGCGCACCCAAAAGTGGCGCCGGTAAACAGCACCGGCACGATCTCGCCGCCCCGGAACCCAGCCCCCAACGTCACCGCCGTAAGCAGGATCTTCAGCAGGAAGGCCCAAGGCACCGCCTGCCCCTGCTCCACCGCGCGGAGAATGATGTGGCCGCCCGCACCGTTGTAATCCTGACTTCCGATCAGCACGGTCAGCACCAGCACCAGCACACCGCCCAGCGCACCCCGTAAGGCTGGATGGACGGGAATTTTGGCGTACAGCTTGGGGGCAGCGTGCACCACCCGGCAAAACAGCACCGACACCAGGGCGCACAGCACACCCAGCGCCGCCGCCTGTCCAAGGGACAGCAACCCGGTGGTCGGAATTGCAGACACGGCGTAGCCCGCCGCCGGCGCCCCCAGCAGCTTTGCCACCTCCAGCGCCACCAGGGACGCACACAGGCAAGGCACCAGCGCCGCGTGGTACATCACGCCCACGCTGACCACCTCAAGGGCGAACACCGCGGCCGTCAGCGGCGTGCCGAACAGAGCGGAGAAGGCGGCAGACATGCCGCACATGACCAAAATCCGCTGGTCCTTCTCGTCCAAATGCAGAAGCCGCCCGGCCTCGTCGGCGATGGAGCCGCCCAGCTGCAAAGCTGCGCCCTCCCGTCCGGTAGAGCCGCCCACCAGATGGGTCAGGACGGTGGACAGGAAAATCAGCGGTGCGGTACGCAGGCGCACCGGCTGGGCCCCGCGCACGCAGACAAAAATCTGATTGGTCCCCCGGTCATGGGCCATGCCGCACACCTGGTACAGCAGCACGATGGCCGCACCGGCCACAGGCAGAAGCAGCAGCACCCAGGGATGCTGGGCCCGCAGCTCGGTGGCCAGCTCGATGCCGTGGTGGAACGCCACCGACACCGCACCAAGGCCCGCACCCAACACACTTGCCAGCAACACCCAGCGCAGAAAGCTGACCAGCAGACCGGCCAGCTGTTTTCCTTTGTTGTAATACTCGTTCAAAACCGCACCTCCGTGGGCTCAAAATTTCTCGTACAGGCGAGCATTATAGCATATAAGCATATAAATTTCAATTGTCCATGTTCAATTTCGCCAATTGTGTGCTATAATGCAAACAATATCAACTTCACCGAACAGGGAGCCTTCTCATGATAAAAGCCATTTTCTTTGACGTGGACGGCACTTTGGTCCCCAGCGGCGGCCAGCGCCTGCCCGCCGAAACCCTTGCCGCCCTGCAGACCCTGCGCAATAAGGGCATCCGCCTGTTTGCGGCCACCGGCCGGCACATCAGCATGCTGGACGACATCCGCCAGGACTTTGAGTTCGACGGCTACGCCACCATGAACGGCCAGCATTGTACTTGCGCCGGGCAGTCCATCGCCTGTAATCCCATCCCCCCGGAAGGCGTGCGCGAAATTGTGGAGGCCGCGGCGGCGGAACACTTCTCCTGCATCTTTCTGGAGGCGAAGGAGCTGTGGACCAACATGTCCAACGACGCTGCCCGTGCCTTTTTGGAGGAGTTCAATGTTGCCACTCCCCCCACCATGCCCCTGGAGCGCGCCCTGGAGCGCGAGGTCTATCAGGTCATCGTGTTGCTGTCCCCCCAGCAGGAGCATCTGCTGCTGGACCGGGCCACCCACCTGACCACCACCCGCTGGCACCCGGGCTTTTTGGACGCCCTGGCTCCCGGTGGCGGCAAGGCCACCGGAGTGCAGGCGGTGCTGAACCATCTCGGCCTGACCCCCGACGAAGCCATGGCCTTTGGCGACGGCGGCAACGACATCTCCATGCTGCAGCTGGCCCACGTCGGCGTGGCCACCGGCAACGCCGGCGACCATGTAAAGGCCGCAGCGGACTACGTCTGTCCCCCCGTGGAAGACCAGGGCGTGCTGGACGCAATGCAGCACTTTGGATTGATTGAATGATAAGCAAAAACCGACAAATCCCATAGGGATTTGGCGGGTTTTGCTTGCGCGAGATCAAGGCGCCATATACTCACAGATCTGTGTCTAACCCCAAACGCGAGCCCAGTAAAACGGGTCGCGTTTGGAAAGGAGGACCGACAAAATGAGTAAGCGACGATGTTTTTAGGCAAATAAAAACGTCGTCGCGAATGATATGACGTCCGCGACGACGTGGTGCGGCTGACGGGAGTCGAAAGCGCCCCGCTTGTTTTTCCAGTCTTTCCCCGTTCGCTGTAACCATTGGTATTCCTGCACTTTCTCCGCTGTCCATTTCGCCGTCTTTGCTTGTGTTTGACAATACGAGGTCAAAACAACGACCAAATAACGCCCCAAAAAGAGCGCAAAAAACAGGCCGAAAATCGACCTGTTCCGCTGTGCACCCGCTCATGGGCGGGGTCGTGTTCAGTTGTCAGCCTGCGCTCCGGCACTGTCCCGCTCCATCATCTGCTCAATCACCCGCATTGACACAGCGGAGCTGAAACGGGCCTTGCCGGAGATCGCCGCCGCCTTTACGCGAGAAACCACCGTGCGCCGCTTCTGCGTGGCCTGAGAGCGCCCCTGCGCCCACGCAGGGGTATGCACACACTTCCCCGGAAACGCCCACAGCGGCCCTCCAGCGCCGCCACGGCACAGAAACTGAATACTTCCCCGGAGCGGGTGCCACTGCGCAGGATCAGCAGCTGGCCCCGCTCTCTTTTTGCGCCCGCAGGCTGTGCCCAATTCGGGCACAGCTCCGCATGATCCAGAGCGGCGCACCGGATCACCGGCACTCTGACCGCCCCTGCGCCGTTTTTCCCGTGGGGAATTCTTCCCGCGTGGATGGATACCTGCGGTCTTGGGCATAAGATCGCCAAACTTTCCCGGCCGGGGGGCGGGCACTCAATGCCGTAGGCATTCCCCGCCCGCGCCTGCAGGTGTGCCCACGTGCGCCCCTGCGCCCAAGTGTCCCGGTGTTTGCCCTGCTGCCGGGTTTAATTTTCGCCCCGATTTTTCGCAAAATTCCCATTGGGGAAATTTTCTCACACCCGAGGGGCCTCGGGGTCTTTCACATGAGCCTGTCAAACTTTTCCGACCGGGGGAAGGGGTGTAACGCCGTAGGCGTTCCGCGCCCGCGTAGGGCCGCATACGCGCCCGTGCGCCCTGGTGTGCGCCGGTGCGCGGACGTAGCTTCCCGCCGTTTTTCCGTGTGAAAATCCGGGGGATTTCCGCCCGATTTTGCACCCGTTTTTCTGCTCTCAGCTGACCGCTGTGACCTGCTCTCGGCGCACCTCCCGGCACACTCCTGCTCCAATCGCCACCGTGACCTCATGCTTACAGTGGCGGCAGAACAGGATCAGGCCGCTTGCCCTGGTATCTGCAGACAGTTTCAGCAGCTTACCGCTCCGGCATACCGGGCACTGCAGCCATGTCACGCCCCGCTCGATCTTGCACGTCATTACCCCTGTTGCTCTGTTCATATCAACACTCCCTGTATCGTTTTTCTACGCACGCCGCCGCCCGTGCGCCTTTTTGTTTGCCCTGATAACAGCATAGCCGCTCTCCAAAGGCAAAACAAGGACTGTTGCTTCTTTTCTACAGGCCGTGTTCTAAAGATATATGTAGTTACAAGCAAGAAAGTATAGGGCCGCCAGCGGCGATCAGACGGGCCGTGGCGGGCTATTGGGTTGTGGTGTTGCCCAGGCTGGCAGGCGGTACTTTATGTAACAGTAGCTTCCGTATTCCGTGGCCCGCTCCTCCCGCTCCAGCACGAAGCACCCGGCAGGTGCAGCCAGTGCCGTATCATCCGGCACAAAGCAAGTTTCCACAATCGGGTCCTGCAGATTACGGCTCCGGGTCCACATCTGAGCGCCCACCGGGCGGCCCTCCACACTCTCTTTTGTCAGGTACAGGGCAAGAGTTTCATAGTCCCGCTCCCGCACGTATTCGATGTCTACGATGTCCCCATAGGGCCACAGACTGCGGATAGTCTCAATGTCCCGCCCGGTGGCGTTAATGACCAGGTGATGGTGCAGGCGGCTCTCTCCGTGCTTTTCCTCGGTGGTATAGACGTATTTCAGCGCCTCCCCTCTGGCCACTCTGTGCTTGCGCAGATTGCGCAGAAACAGCCGCACATTCTTCACCGCTCCGGCCCGCTTGGCCGGGAGATCAGCGTCACGATAGGTCAGGGTAAGAAACAAGTCCCCGCCCTCAAAATTGGCCGCAAGTAGCATTTCAAGCCGCCCACGGGCCGTCTTGTCGTTCATGGCCTTCTGGGCGGCTGTGGTCATGCGGGACTTCTCCGCTCTTGCCCGCTCCCCGTCCCGGGGCTCCGGAGCCGTGTATAGAATTGTTTTAACGATACATCCCGCGGTGATGGTCTTTTTCCTCTTTGCCATGAACTGCTGCACTCCATTTCCGATAAATAAAAGGGCCAGGCAAACAGTTCACCGGAGCGGGACAAGCTATCCCGCTCTCACGTTCTCTGTCTGCGCTGGCCCTAAAGGCTCTGGCACTCATTTTGTTTTAATGGCCCCGCCTATAGACGGTGGCCTGTGCGTTGGTTTACTCCCTGTTCGGGATATGGAGCAGGTCGCACACCTGTGCCCACTCTTTCGGCTCCAGCTCCTGCAGCTCCTCCACAAAACTTTCTGCAAAGTATTCCGCCAGGGCAAGGGGCAAGGCCTGGAACTCCACCGGCTCTGTCTCCGGCTCGGTCACTTCGTCTGCAGACTGCAGCGTGTCCCGGTAGGCTTCCCCACCCCGGAGCACGCCCAGGAAATAGAACCCCCGCATCATAGCCAGCAGCTGAACCCGCTGATCTGCGCTGGTCCCGCCTACCTGTTCCAGCGCGCGGACCACCTCTTTGCCCTCTTCCAAAAATGCGTCCAGGGGATCACCCTCTGCGTAGGGCGTACCGTCCGCCAGTTCCCGCAAAGACTCTTCATCCAAAATATAATGGTTTCTTTCCATCGTTCTTGTCCTTTCTGGCCTTAATAGGCCCTGTCGTTTCTTTGGAGCGGGTGTGCCGGTGCGAGCAGCGCACCCGCTCCATGTTGTTACTCCCTGCGGCTCCACCGCAGGGCACAGGCGGCCAGCAGTTCTCCTGCCGCCGTCCCCTTGACGGGTTGGGTGGAAGCGCCGCACTTGCTGCACCGTGTAGCGGCACACAGCTGCTCCCCGTCCGTCCCAAAGCAAACCACTGCCCCGCCCCCGCAAAAGGGACAGGCGGGCAACCCAAGGGCCGCTGTGCGCTGTTCCAGGCCGGTTAGAATACGCTCCCCGCCCAGCAGTTGAAGTGCTGGGTGGCTGCTATGTACCAGTGCGGCCATGCGATCACCCGCCCTTTGCGCCGTTCACGGCGGCGGTAGCCGCCTCCAGTTCCTTTCGGGTGGCAAAGGTCTTTTCGGCCAGTTGGTCAACAAGCTCGTTCTGCAGCTGTTCCATCTCCAGCAGGAGGTGTTCTACAACACCCAACAGGTCCAGCAGTTCTCCGCCAATGTAGTTAATGTGTTCCTTGTATCCGTCTCCAAGCTGATTTTGCACAAGCTGGCGACTCGTATGCGACTCCGCCGCGGCAAGGACCGCCTTAATCCCGCCGAACATGGCCTGTGCCTCCTCAGCCTTATCAAGGGCAGCGTCCATGATCTGGAAGCTCTCCACGTCCATCATACCGCCTCACCCCCGATCACCTGACAGGTACACTCCCGCATCAGCTGCACGCCCATGCGGAAACCGTTGATAAACCCTTGGCGTTCCCATTCCGCCTCCTCCAACAGTACGGAATCTTCCAGCTCGAACCCAATATCTTTGTCTGCATTGCTCACTTGTTCCAGCGCTTTGTCAATACGTTCCCGACTAATCCGGGCCCCCTCCGTGCTCACATATCCGGGCACACTCCCGAGTTCCGACTCGTTGGCCGTCATAAACAGCGCACCGATTGCATTAAATTCCATCTTGACTTACTCCTTTTCCCCCGATAAAATAGGGGTGTGAAATGATTGCGTGACTGCTTTGTTTCACCTGCCGCCGCGGTGTTCCTACCACCGCTGCGGCTTTCTTTTTGCCCTCTGCGGGCCTTTTGGAGCGGGTATGCTCCGGGGTGTCCGGGACGCTCCGGCGCTTCCTGCGGCCCTGTGTGCGTGTTTCCTGCGGCAGATAGGCCATGTGCTGCCCCACATAGTACAGGGCCATAGCCACGGCCACGCCGCCCGCCATGATCCACCAGCCGCCCGGTGTGGTGCCCAGGCTGTCCGCGCACAGGCCCACGCCCAGGATCAGACAAAAGGCGGCGTTCTCCAGCGTGGATGCTTTCACGCTCCCACCCCCTGCCGCTCCCGGGTGGTGTACTGGATGGGCCGGGAGCTGCCCTCATTGGCGAGGTAGTCAAACACACGATCCACGTTGACCAGCTTTTGACAACCGGCCTGCACCACGGGAATTTCCCCGCTCTTGATCAGTCCCCGGATAAAGTTCAGGGTAATTCTGGTGTCCGGGTCAGCTGCTTTCAGCTCCCGGAGCACTCCCTCCGCATTCCTCATTCTAGGCAGTGCTGCCATGCTGTTTCCTCCTTTCGGTGCCCGAATTGGGCACAAATTACACGGTTTTTCCGTGTCTGAGGGGTTGCCCCCATCTCCTCATGAACCGCTTGTGCTCAAACATAGTGGATAGTAACCCGAATACTTCCCGGTGGAAAGTCCGTAGTCAGCAACCAGTTCAGCCGCTCACCCGCCGTGGTGGGCGGCTTCTTTTTTCCGTTCACCTCTCACACCTCCTTTCTGTTCGGTGCCCAATTCGGGCACAATTTAAGATTGTTCACCGACTGCGTTAGACCCTACAATGTCAAAAAGGGTTTCAAAAGAGACATCCAGTGCAGAGCAGATTTTTTGTGCGCTCAGGGGGCGCACAGTCTGTCCCCCTCTGTTTTCTATCTTGTATATTGCTGACACACTGAGACCCGACCGTTCCGCAAGAATATTTATAGACATCCCTTTGTAAATTCGGGCCCGCGCTATTTCTTCCCCTTTTGCTACTACTGTTGCTGCTTTCATTTGCCAACCTCCTTTGCGCTTGATTATATCATCTTTTCTTAAAAAATCAAGTATTTTTTATATTTTCTTTTATTTTTATTTTTATTGACTTTTATTCGTTTCAAGGATACAATACAGTCAAGAAATGGAGTGATGCTAAGTGGATATAACTGAATTTGGCTTCAAATTAAGAGATGCAAGAACAGAGGCAGGGTTAACACAAAAGCAACTTGCGGCTATAGTCGGTATTACGGCCGCTTCACTTTCTGCATATGAAAGCGGAAAACAAGTTCCACCGGTTACCGTAGCATGTGATTTAGCGGACGCGCTCCATGTGCGCATTGAATGGCTGTGTGACTACATTAACAACTATTACAAATTAGCCAACAAAAGCCTGGTAAAGGCCAATATCACGTCTTGCCTTGGTGCAATATCAACCCTTTTCGAAGAAGGCGATCTAATCGAATTAGAGGTCGTTAAAGACGAAGACACTGGGAAGGAATCAGCAAAACTAATTAGCTGCAATGATGCTTTTAATCATTACCTTTTAACAGTCGGAAAGCTCACATCGCTACACAACAATGGGGCTATGTCGTACGATTTATATAAAGCATGCACTGATGAGGCCGAACGAAAATACGGCAGCGCAATGGCCCAAGAATTGGAAGCTAAGCGGCAATAAAATTTTCACCTCGGCACGACCGATGCAAGACGAATACCAATTATCTAAGCAACACACGCAAGGAGGCCCCCAAATGACCGACAAATACCACCTCACACCGGAGCAAAGCCGTTTTCTTGCCAAGAAGTCATGGGACAGCAATGTCTATTGCGGCATGAAAATGGAAAACCGGGCCGTGACCTTTCCCCAGACAAAGACGATCCTGGAGGGGGTGAACGTGCCGGACGTGCGCCTGGATGATATTCAGGCCATCCTGAATATGCGGGATGCGTGGCGCTTCCTGCTGGGCTCCATTGACGAGCCGGTCACCCTGGACTACCTGTGCAAGCTTAACGAATATATCGCCCGCAACGAGGCGCTGGAGTGGGGCAAGCTGCGCACGGGCAAGGTCGCCATCTCCGGCACCGACTACGTGCCCCCTGTGCCCGCTCCACAGGCCGTAGAAGCGGAGCTGGCCGCCATCCTGACCGCAGACACCACCGCCACAGAAAAGGCGCTGACGGCCTTTGCATGGGGCGCACGGGGCCAGTTCTTCTGGGACGGCAACAAGCGCACCAGCCTTGTCCTGGCAAACAAGATCCTGCTGCAGGCCGGAGCGGGTATGCTGACCATCACGGAAAAGCACATGGAGGCATTCAACGCCCAGCTGCTGTCCTGGTACAACACCGGCGACCCCGCACCCCTGAAACAGTTCCTGTATGACAATGCGATCCAGGGGCTGGAGCTCTGATCCGGAGCGGTGCCCAATCCGGGCACAGGCCCGAAAACAATATAAAAAGCCGCCCCCAGTCCTCGCACGACCGGGAGCGGCAAACGCACAGAAACACCGTCAATAGCAAATCAAAGGCACTCTTGCGCCCTTTTATTGTAGCACAGGGGGCCGGAAAAGAAAAGGAGAAATTTTATGGCCACCATTACACAGCGCGGCAGCACCTACCGCATCCGGGCTTATTGCGGCTATGATGCCCACGGGAAGCAGGTCACCCGCTCCATGACGTGGAAACCCGCTCCGGGCATGACCCCCAATCAGATCAAGAAGGAAGTGCAGCGGCAGGCGGTGCTCTTTGAGGAAAAGTGCTCCGGTCAGGGCTGGGGCGGCAGCGTGAAGTTTGAGACGTTCTGCAAGCAGTGGTTTGAGGAATACGCCGCGCCCACTCTGCGCCCCCGCACCGTTGCCCGCCTCCACCAGATGGAACCCCGCACCTACGCCGCCCTGGGTCACCTGCGGCTGGACAAGGTGACCCCACGCCATATCCAGACCTTTATCAACGATCTGGGCAAGGAGGGGGTCAGCCAGCACGTAGGCCGTGCCCGCTCCAAAACAGATCTAACAACCTTGTTGGCGGAGCGGGGCATGGATCAGAAACAGCTGGCCGAAAAGGCCGCTGTGGGCCGTTCCACCGTGTCCAGCGTGTGCCGGGGCGAGAGCTGCACCATGCAGACAGCCAAGAAGATCAGCAAGGCGCTGGGCCGGGACTGCGCCGCCCTGTTCGATGCCATATCCCCAAAGACTACCCTGTCAGAAAAGACCATCCGGCACTACCACGGCTTTGTTTCCGGCGTTCTGAGCTACGCTATGCGTATGGGAATGATACAGCATAACCCCGCCCAAAACGTCACCCTGCCCCACGCAGAGCGCACAGAAAAGGACTGTTATTCTCTGGAGGAGGCGCAGGCCTTTTTGGACAGTCTGGAGCGGGCACCCACCAAATACCGGGCCTTTTTTGTCCTGGCGATCTACGGCGGCTTTCGCCGTGGGGAGCTGCTGGGCATGGAGTGGGCAGACCTGGACTTTGAGCACCGGGTGGTGCGTGTCCGGCGTACCAGCCAGTATCTGAGCGGCCGGGGCGTGTTTGCCGATGATACAAAGACCGTCCAGAGCAAGCGTGCCCTGAAACTCCCCGCCGCCGTCTTTGACGTGCTGCGCCGCCACCGGGCGGAGCAGACCCAGGAGCGGCTTATGCTGGGCGATCAGTGGCAGGACAGCGACCGTCTGTTTGTCAATGCCTTTGGAGCGCCCATGCACCCCAACACCCCGTATAACTGGCTCAAGGACTTTTGCAAAGAGACCGGACAGCGGTTTTTGGGCGTTCATGCGTTCCGGCACCTGAATGCCTCCCTGCTGATCAACAGCGGCGTGGACGTGCGCACCGTGTCCGCTTCCCTGGGCCACTCACAGGTAACTACCACCCTCAACATCTACGCCCACACCTTTGCGGAGGCGCAGGCCCGTGCCGGTGAGGCGGTGGCGGAGGCTCTGGCCCTGAACAAGCCCCGGCGCGCCACCGGCAGCGCATGACCCGCTCCGGGGACGTGAGGATCCACAATGCATATCGACCCCACCGGGAGCGGGAACAGCTGCGCAGATCTGCAGCTGGCCCGCTCCCATTTTGTGCCCGAATTGGGCACCGCAAATCCGCAGGCGCTTACTGATTTGCAACAAAAAGGCACCCCGCCAAAAAGGCGGGGTGCGGCATTAACACAGACAATTCAATTGTCTTTCTTCTGCTGCTGATTTTCTTCGGAAGTGGTTTCCTTGCTCCGAGTAGAGGCCCAGTCATCAATGAATTTTTCCCACATAAACTATACCTCCTTCTTGCCTCTCAACGAAAGGCCTTATTATAATATGCCCTTTTACGTAAAATTGCAAGTGTTTTTTTATTCCTGTCGGCTAACGCACCTTACTGTTACTTTCGAACAGGACGTACTCTCGAAATAGCATTGCTAATCTTCCGTTCATTTTTGATGTCCATATCATACCATTTTTTGTACAAACAAATCACATTCGTATAATACTTGTCTTTTTCGTGAACGTTTTGTACCGCAATGTTGTAATACAGCATTTGAACGATAGCCAAATACGTTTGATGCAACGACTGAAAGATAACCGTATCGTCCGCAACGCCAGAAACAAAATGCATGGCGAAATATTCAAGATTGTTTAGTGTATCGGACACTATAGAACCATATTCATACCACAAAGCATCTAATAGGGCACGTTCCTCCCCCTGGGTAATTTGGACCTCATTTCCATCTCGATCTTTTACTTTATCCCTGGCCCTATACCACTTGTCGATTAGTGCTTCGCTTATGCTGTGGAGTCTTTTGTTATATATTTGACCAAACCGGGTCCTGTTCGCAAGCAGAAGTCCTATCATATCCCGGTTCTCTCGTACCTTGTTTACTTCCTCTGTAATCCTGCTACTTGTTAAACGAAAAAGTTCTGTCTGATTAAACTGGTCGATATTGTCCGCATGGATGTCCCTTAAAACATCCATTGTGCCCGTCCCCTTCAAGACCGCACCAATATATCCTATGCTAGGCAGGATACTATCCTTATATTCAGCTGCAAGTTCGGCTGCTTTTTCTTTTCCCTGCCAATCACAGTTATATTGGTATGTCTTTCTTAAGAGGAGTGTCTGCCACGCAACAAAGCACATTGACAAGATTGTGGCCATTTCTGTCCACTTGATATTTTCAATCCAACCGCAAAGCGCATTTATCATCTTGCCAATATCCCCCTTGCAAATACTATCTCCTATCTAATTCTACACCAAACACCCCCTTTCGTCAAGAACCGCCATATTTCAACAATCCCTATGTAATCCGCCCTGTTCTCTCAATAACAAGTCCCCCTCATATAGCATAGGATCACCCCATAAAATGTACGTTCAAGTACACATATCCAAAAATAGTTGTAATCCCTCTTGTATTGGAGTCTCACTGTGCCATTTTGCACTCCACAAGCCATCGTTGCGCGCGGTGTCGATAGGTAAAAAACAGGCTTTTCCAGGGTCTAACGACCAAGTAACGACCAAACCACCAGTTTTGGGCAAAAAGAAAAATCCCGACCCCTTGAAAATCAAGGGCTATCGGGATTTTTTCATTGGTGCGGCTGACGGGAGTCGAACCCGTACGCCCATGGGGCACCAGCACCTCAAGCTGGCCAGTCTACCAATTCCAGCACAGCCGCAAAACACAACCCACGCAAGGCTGCTCCGCTATTATAATGTGCTTTGTTTCATTTGTCAATCTTCTTTTTCCCAGTCCTGCGCAAAAAACCGGGGCGCACGCCAAGGGCCTGCAGAGCAGCCACGTATACCGCACCGCCAAACAGCAGGGTCAGTCCCACTGCTGGCCAGCCGCCCATTCCTGCGGCCTCCAACCGGCTCATCAGCAGCCGGGCGGTCTGTCCCGCCAGCACCGCGCCCAGCGCGGGCATCACCCCAAGGCGCAGCAGTCGGGTCTGCACGCCCATGCGCCGCCGCACCGCCAAATCGCACAGCAGCACGCCCAGTACACCTGACACCGCAAGACCCACCGCAAAGCCCTCCAGTCCGCCGCCGGGATGGCCCATGACCAGCAGGGTCGCCCCCAGCTGCACCACGTCGCAGATAAGGGCAATGGCCGCCGCCAGTCCCTGCCGTCCGCCGCCGTTCAGCGCCCCGGACAGCACCATCTGCACCGCTCCGCAGGCCACCGCCGCCGCCAGCAGCGGCAGGCATTGCCCCACGTCCTCCCGGTCAAACAGCAGCCGCCCCAACTCCGGCCCCACCACACACAAAAGGGCCATACAGGGTTGGATGGTGACGCACACCACCTCCAGGGCGCCGCGCACCACACCCGCCGCCCGCTCCCGCCGGCCCAGGGCGATATTCTGCGCCACCCAGGGCATCATAATAAGGTTCAGCGCCCCCAAAAACAGCGTTGGCACCGATAGCATGGGCAGTGTCATTCCGCTGATCACGCCGAAGGCGGACATGGCCGCCTCCCGGCTCATTTTCCCGATCAGCATCCGGGGCACCACGGCGGCATTCACCGCCCCCATCAGGTTGCCCAGCAGGGCGGTGGCCCCCACGGGCAGGGCGATGGACAGCATTGTCCTTCCCATGCCCGCCGCCTGTATCCGTCCCCCCTGCCGGCGGTACAGCACCGCCAGCACAAGGACGGAAAACACCTCGCACACGATCATGCCCGCCACGATCAGGCCCACCGTCCGCTCCGGGTTCTGGGGCAGAAAAACCGCCAGCAGCCCAAGCACCGCCCCCGTGCGGATGAACTGCTCGGTCAGCTCGGTCAGGGCGGGCGGGCGCACGCGCCCGGTCCCGTAAAAGTAGTGTTTGTGGATATTTTCAATGCCGGTCAGGGCCACACAAGGAACCAAAAGCACCAGTCCGAGCTGGGTGCGGGCGTCCCCCAGAAGATAGACCGAGATGGGGTCGTACAGCAGCACGATCACCGCCGCCACCGGGATCATCAGCCACATGAAGGTACTTAATGCCCGGGGCACCGTACCCGCAGCCGATCTAGGATCCCCCAGCGCAAGCTGCCGGGCCGACAGGGTGGCCACCGCCGCCGTCAGCCCCACCGATACGATGGACATCATCACCGAATACACCGGCATGACCAGCTGGTAAAGGCCCATGACCTCTGCGCCCACCATGCGCGAAAGTCCTACCCGATAGAAAAATCCCATCACCTGGGACACAATGCTCAATGCAGTCAAAAAAATCGCGCTGCGCCGCGCCGTATCAAGGGACATCCCTCTGCCTCCCCGCCGTATGATCTCCTTCTACTGGTATTCCGGGCCGGACAGGTCTATGCATTTATTGCGGTTGTTGCGCAAAACATGGCACATATTTACTTTCCGAACAACGCCCCTTGCGCAGACGAACAAAATGAATTATTATATTAAAGATGTATGCTTATCATTCTTTCGCAAGGAGGATCTGATATGACTTTTGTTGAACTGGAACAGCGCGGCCACGTGGGTCTGATCACCATCAACCGCCCCGAGGTGCTCAACGCTTTGAATGTGCAGGCCCTGCGGGAACTGGACAACGTCCTCGACCAGGTGGAGTCTGCCGAGGATATTTACGTTTTGATCATCACCGGTGCGGGCCGGGCCTTTGTGGCCGGCGCCGATATCAGCGAGATGGTCAACTTCTCTGCTGCTGACGGCAAGGCCTTCAGCCGCCGGGGCAACAACGTGTTTCTGCGCCTGACCCGCTTCCCCCGCCCCATCATCGCCGCCGTCAACGGCTACGCCCTGGGCGGCGGGTGCGAGCTGGCTATGAGCTGTGACATCCGAATCGGCAGCGAACACGCCAAATTCGGCATGCCCGAGGTTGGCCTGGGCATTACCCCCGGCTTTGGCGGCACCCAGCGGCTGGCCCGCATCGTGGGCATGTCCACCGCCACCGAACTGCTGCTGACCGGCCGCACCATCGACGCGCAGGAGGCCCTGCACATCGGCCTGATCAACCATCTCTACCCCGCCGATGAAATGCTGGACCGGTCCTTTGAACTGGCCGAGCTCATCGCCTCCAAGGCGCAGGTGGCCGTGCGCCAGGTCAAGCAGGCCATCCGCATCGGCACTCAGATCGACATGAGTTCCGCCCTGGCCTTCGAGGCGGAGGCCTTCGGCCTGTGTTTCTCCACTGAGGATCAGAAGGATTCTATGCAGGCCTTCCTGAACAAGGAGAGCCTCCCCGGATACAAAAACCGTTAAGTTCTTCTCTTTGTCCGGGAGTTTTTAACACCAAAGCATATTTCCTTGCTTTTTTTGCCGAAAATGTTTGCAAAAACTGTGCATTTTCCCAGTACTATCATTCTTGCTTCTGACGCAAAAACCCGCTATAATGGGTAATGTGATATGCTGTGCGTGTATCGGTTTTTGTTCGCAACAACGGGCCTGGGCTCGGGGTTGCGCTTTTTCGGGATCAAACTCGTTAATTTTATAACAAGACGTCCCAAAAAACCGAAAAGGAGCAGCATATGAACAAAATCGTTGTCATCGGCGGCGGCACCATGGGTCTGGACATCGCCACCGTATTCGCCCGCACCAACCACACGGTCGTTGTGCGTGAAATCAACCAAGAACTGGCCGACAAGGCCCGGGCCCGTTTGGAGGCTTCCCTGACTAGGCTGGTGACCAAGGGCAGGCTGGACGAGGACGGCAAGGCCGCCATCCTGTCCGCCATCACCTTTACCGCCGATACTTCCCTTGCCGCCGACGCCGATCTGGTGGTGGAGGCCGCCGTGGAAAAGCTGGAGGTCAAGCAGAGCATCTTTGCTGAGCTGGACAAGCTGTGTAAGGCCGAGACCATCTTTGCCACCAACACTTCGTCCATCTCCATCACCGACATCGCCTCTGCCACCCAGCGGCCGGACAAATTCATCGGCATGCACTTTTTCAACCCCGCCACGGTGATGAAACTGGTGGAGTTGATCCGGGGTATTCACACCTCACAGCAGACCTTTGACACCATCGCACAGCTTTGCACCCACATTGGGAAAGAAGCAGTAGAGGTCGCCGACTCCCCCGGCTTTGTGGTCAACCGGATCCTCATCCCCATGATCAACGAGGCTGTCGGCCTGCTGGAGGCCGGCGTTGCCAGTGCCGAAGGGATCGACACCGCCATGAAGCTGGGTGCCAACCACCCCATCGGCCCTCTGGCTTTGGGCGATCTGGTTGGTTTGGACGTGTGCCTTGCCATTATGGACACCATTCGCAGCCAGACCGGCAGCAGCAAGTACGAGGCCGCTCCCCTGCTGCGCAGCATGGTGGCCGACGGCATGCTGGGCCGCAAGACGGGAAAGGGTTTCTACGACTACAGCAAGTAAGCTTGCTTTGATCGATATAACATCTGCAACATACCAATCCGGAAAATAGGTTATAGGAGGAAAAAAGAATGGATTTTCATCTGACCCGCGAGCAGGAGATGATCCGCAAGATGCTCCGCGAGTTTGCGGAGAACGAGGTCAAGCCTCTGGCTCAGGAGGTTGACGAGGAAGAGCGCTTCCCCATGGAGACCGTGGAGAAAATGGCCAAGCTGGGCCTGATGGGCATCTACTTCGATAAGAAGTACGGCGGCGCCGGCGGCGATGTGCTGACCTACGCCATGGCCGTGGAGGAGCTGTCCAAAGTCTGCGGCACTACCGGTGTTATCCTGTCCGCCCACACCTCTTTGTGCTGCGCTCCCATCTATGAGAACGGCACCGAGGAGCAGAAGATGAAGTACCTGCCCGACCTGCTGTCCGGCAAGAAGATCGGCGCTTTCGGTCTGACCGAGCCCAACGCCGGTACCGACGCCTCCGGTCAGCAGACCACCGCCGTGCTGGACGAGTCCGGTGAGAACTACATCCTCAACGGTTCCAAGTGCTTCATCACCAACGGCACCGTGGCCGAGACCTTTGTCATCTTCGCCATGACCGACCCCAAGCTGGGCAACAAGGGCATCTCCGCCTTCATCGTGGAGAAGGCTTTCCCCGGTTTCTCCGTGGGTAAGCACGAGAAGAAGATGGGTATCCGCGGCTCTTCCACCTGTGACCTGATCTTCGAGGACTGCATCGTGCCCAAGGCGAACCTCCTGGGCAAGGAGGGCGAGGGCTTCAAGATCGCCATGAAGACTCTGGACGGCGGCCGTATCGGCATCGCCGCGCAGGCCCTGGGCATCGGCGAGGGCGCCGTGGACGAGGCCATCAAGTACACCCAGGAGCGCGTCCAGTTCAAAAAGCGCCTGTCCCAGTTCCAGAACACCCAGTTCCAGCTGGCCGACATGCACACCCGTATGCAGGCCGCCCAGTATCTGGTCTACGCCGCCGCTATGAAAAAGCAGAATCACGAGCCCTATTCCATGGATGCCGCCATGGCCAAGCTGTTCGCTGCCGAAGCCGCTTCCGATGTCACCCGCCGCGCCGTACAGCTGTTCGGTGGCTATGGCTACACCCGTGAGTACCCCGTG
The DNA here is from genome assembly GCA_045601925.1 of Lawsonibacter sp. Taxonomy (GTDB): domain Bacteria; phylum Bacillota; class Clostridia; order Oscillospirales; family Oscillospiraceae; genus Lawsonibacter. Next base: position 5,979 of record JAZSAP010000038.1, on the reverse strand, counting down.
GAGCGCATGATGCGCGACGCCAAGATCACCGAGATCTACGAGGGCACTTCCGAGGTCCAGCGCATGGTCATTTCCAGCCACCTGGGCGTGAAGTAAGAATAGGAGGCAGATCAAAATGAAAATTATTGTTTGTGTCAAGCAGGTCCCCGATACCTCCGGTAAGGTGGCCGTCAATCCCGATGGTACTCTGAACCGTGCCTCCATGGCCACCATCACCAACCCTGATGACCTGAACGCTGTCGAGGCCGCCCTGACCCTGAAGGAGCAGACCGGCGCCGAGGTGGTGGTCATCTCCATGGGTCCCCCTCCCGCCGAGGGCATGCTGCGCGAGCTGATGGCCCGCGGCGCCGACCGGGCCGTTCTGGTGTCCGCCCGCGAGTTCGGCGGCTCCGATACCTACGCCACCTCCCAGATCCTGGCCGCCGCCATCAACAAGATCGGCCTGGAGGACGAGGACATCGTCCTGTGCGGCCGTCAGGCCATCGACGGCGACACCGCTCAGGTTGGCCCCCAGATCGCCGAGAAACTGAACCTGCCCCAGGTGTCCTACGCCGCCGACATCAAGAAGGACGGCAAGACCCTGACCATTAAGCGCATGCTGGAGGACGGCTACATGACCATCAAGGTCAACACCCCCTGCCTGCTGACCTGCATCAAGGAGCTGAACGAGCCCCGCTACATGAGCGTGGGCGGCATTTTTGAGTGCTACTCCAAGCCTTACGAGGTCTTCGATTACGAGACCCTGAAGGACGACCCCCTGATCGATGCCACTACTATCGGTCTGAAGGGTTCTCCCACCAACATCTTCAAGTCCTTCACTCCCCCTCAGAAGGGCGCGGGCATGATGATGGAGGGTGCTGACAAGGCCACCTGCGAGCAGCTGGCCGGCCTGCTGGCCGCCAAGCACCTGATCTGACAGAAGGGAGAGAGAAACTATGTCTAACTTTAACAGTGCCGCCATCGAAGAGTTCAACGGCGGCGTTTGGGTATTCTGCGAACAGCGCCAGGGCGAGATGATGTCCACCTCTTACGAGCTGATCAGCGAGGGCCGCAAGCTGGCCGACGAGCTGGGCTCCAAGCTGTACGGCATCCTGCTGGGCGACCAGGTGGAGGGTCTGGCCCGTGAGCTGGGCGGCTACGGTGCCGACGGCGTTTACGTCTGCGAGTCCCCCCTGCTGAAGAACTACACCACCGACGGCTACACCAAGGTCATCTGCGACGTGGTGGAGCAGTTCAAGCCCGAGGTGTTCCTCATCGGTGCCACCAACATCGGTCGTGATCTGGGCCCCCGCTGTGCCGCCCGTCTGCACACCGGTCTGTGCGCCGACTGCACCCATCTGGACATCGATGTACCCAAGTATAAGGAGTTCCTGCGTTCCTCCTCCACTTTGGCCCCCAACATGATCGACAACATCAAAGAGGATGACCGCAACCTGAAGATGACCCGTCCCGCGTTCGGCGGTCACCTGATGGCCACCATCATCTGCCCCCGCTTCCGTCCCGCCATGGCCACCGTGCGTCCCGGCGTGATGAAGAAGAACGAGTTTGATAAGGCCCGTGCCGACGCCTGCGAGATCATCAAGCCCGCCTTCACCCTGACCGAGGCCGACATGCAGACCGAGGTCACCGAGGTGGTCAAGGCCGCCAAGAAGCTGGTTGATCTGATCGGCGCCGACGTGGTGGTTTCCGTAGGCCGCGGCATCTCCAAGGATGTGGAAACCGGCATCAAGCTGGCTGAGGAGCTGGCCGAGGTTCTGGGCGGCGTGGTTGGCGCCTCCCGCGCTGTGGTTGACTCCGGCTGGATCTCTGCCGACCATCAGGTGGGTCAGACCGGCAAGACCGTCCATCCCCGCATCTACGTGGCTCTGGGCATCTCCGGTGCCATCCAGCACAAGGCCGGTATGCAGGATTCCGAGTGCATCATCGCCGTCAACAAGAACGCCGCCGCGCCCATCTTCGAGTGCGCCGACTACGGCATCGAGGGCGACCTGTTCAAGGTCGTGCCCATGATGATCGAGGCCATCAAGGCTGCCAAGTAAGATACACATTTTCGTACAAAAACATCCCATCTGCATGGCAGATGGGATGTTTTTTGCATTTCCGAAGCATTTCGCCCTGCGGGGCGCGAGGGGATTTCCGCGAAACCTTTCCCCTGTGCCCCGCATAGGATAGCATACAACACCGTGGGGGAGGATTTTTCTATGAACAAACCGTACACCTTTTGGGTCCTCGGAGGCGATATGCGCCAGGCACACCTTGCCAAATTGCTGGCCCAGGATGGGCATCAAGTATCCACCTATGCCATGGGGGATGCCTCCGCTGCCGACCTGAGTGGTTTATCCCGAACTCACTGCGTGGTGTTCCCCCTGCCGGTGTGTTCTGCTCCCGGTGTGCTGTCCGCGCCCCTGTCCGGGGGCGACCATCCCATGGACCCGCTGCTGGACCGGCTCCACCCCGGTCAGCTGCTGTGCGGCGGCCGCCCCGACCGGGATACCTCAAATCGCTTCGCTGTCCGGGGTCTTGCCCTGACGGACTACTTCGCGCTGGAAGAGCTGACGGTGGCCAACGCCATCCCCACCGCCGAGGGTGCGGTGCAGCTTGCCATGGAGAATCTGCCCGTCACCATCCACGACCTGCCAGTGCTGATTTTGGGTTTCGGCCGGGTTGGGCGGGTGACTGCCCGGCGGTTCGCCTCCCTGGGCTCCCATGTCACCGTGGCCGCCCGCAGGCCGGAACAGCAGGTCTGGGCACAGGCCGAGGGGCTGACCGCCCGTCCTTTGCCGCTGTCCCACAACGGTTTGGGGCAATTCGGACTGGTGGTCAATACCGTTCCCGCTCCTGTTCTTGACCGGGACGTTCTATCCCGGCTGGACAGCAACTGTCTTATAATCGATTTGGCCTCCGCTCCCGGCGGTTTATCTCCGGATTGCCGCGGTGAATTCTCCTCCCGGGTCATCCATGCCCTGGCTCTGCCCGGCAAGGTTGCCCCCATGTCCGCGGCCGGCTATATCCGGGACGCTGTGTACCGCCTGCTGGCCGCCGCTGAAACTAATTCCGGAAAGGAAGATTGCCTTGGACGATAAAACCATTGGTTTCGCCCTGTGCGGCTCCTTCTGCACCCACAGCCGGGCCGTCGCCGCACTGGAAACACTGACCACGCAATATGCACATATCATCCCCATCGTATCTGAAATCGTATCTGCCACAGACACCCGCTTCGGCACCGCAAACGACCTGCTGGCGCGCCTGACCCAGCTGTGCGGTCGCCCACCCCTGGCTTCGGTCAAGGAGGCAGAACCCATTGGTCCAAAAGGACTTTTGGACCTGCTGGTCATCGCCCCCTGCACCGGCAACACCCTGAGCAAAATGGCCGCCGGCATCACCGACAGTTCCGTGACCATGGCCGCCAAGGCCCAGCTGCGCAACGGCCGGCCGGTGGTGGTGTGCGTGGCCTCCAACGACGGGCTATCTGCCTCTGCTCCCGCCATTGGCCAGCTGCTCATGCGCAAAAACATCTATTTCGTCCCCTTTGGGCAGGATGACCCACGCAATAAACCCACCTCCCTGATCGCCGACTTTTCCCAGCTGCCCGCTACCATTGAAGCCGCCTTCTTTGGTCGGCAGATTCAACCCCTGTTTTTGCGGGCATAATATCATGCGGCCATCCCTCCGATGGCCGCATTTTCGTACAGACCGCTATTGACATTCCCTTTTGGGCGCAGTACAATGAAACCGTCTTAAATAAGACAGTTTCGAGGTGATATCATGGACTTCAACCTCCCCGCCCGACAGATGGGGCTGCTGTCCCGCTGTGCGCTATTTACCGGCTGTGACGAGAATACCCTCCGCCTTACCCTGGCCGACGGTGGCTGCACCCTGGCCGAGTTTGAAACCGGACAAACCCTGTACCAGCCCCACAGCTTTTCCCGCAGTTTGGGCATCCTGCTGTCGGGCAGCGTGCGGGTGACCCGGGACGCGCTGGTCATCAGCGTGTTGGCTCCGGGAGAGCTGTTCGGCGCCGCCGCCCTGTTCAACGACCGGCCCGACTACGCCACCACCCTCACCGCCGCCGCTCCCTGCCGGGTGGTGCTGCTGGAGCAGGAACTGGTCAGCCGTCTGATGGATGCAGATTCCCGTGTGCGGGACAACTACATCCGCTATCTGTCCGGCCGTATTCGGTTTCTCAGCAGCAAGGTCCAGTCCCTTGCCGCACCCGGTGTAGACGGCAAACTGGCCCGCTTCCTGCTGAGCCGTCTGACCCCGGACGAGCCGGTGCTGAACGGTTCCTCTGCCGACCTCGCCCGTCGATTGGGCATCAGCCGCGCTTCGCTGTACCGGGCCTTCGAGTCGCTGGAAGCGCGTGGCCTTATCGTCCATGGCGGCCGCCGCCTGCAGGTCATCGACTTTGCCGGGCTGGAGTCCTATCCCCTTTAACCTGTCAACCCATTTGAACCAAAGAAAGGATGTTTCAACATGAAAAAACGTATTCTCGCTTCCCTGCTGTGTGCCGTGATGGTGCTGGGCCTTGCCGCCTGCGGCAAGCCCGCCGCCTCTTCCGGTTCTGTATCCGGTGACAGTTCCGGCGACGTCAGCACCCCCGCGCCCGAAACCGTGGTCAACGTCATGGCCCTGTCCGGCCCCACCGGCGTGGGCATGTCCAAGATGATGGCCGACAAGGATGCCACGTCCATCACCAGCCCCTATAACTTCACCGTGGTGGCCGACAACAGCGAGGTAGGCGCCGCCCTGACCAAGGGTGAGGTGGACATCGCCTGCATTGCCACCAACGTGGCCGCTAATCTGTACAACAAGACCGGCAGCCTTACCGTGTTGGCCGCCAACACCCTGGGCGTGCTGTATATTTTGGACAAGGACGCCAGCGTGACCGACGTGGCCTCTCTGCGCGGCAAGACCATCTATGCCACCGGTCAGGGTGCAAACCCCGAGTTCGTCATCGACCACCTGCTGACTCAGAACGGCCTTGACCCCGACAAGGACGTGGACATCCAGTGGATGACTGCTCAGGAGGTCACTGCCAAGATGGTCCAGTCCACCGACGGCGTGTGCATGCTGCCCGTCCCCGCCGCCACCGCCCTGATGATCAAGGACTCCACCGTGCGCGAGGCTATCAACATCAGCGCCGCCTGGGACGAGATCTCCGAGTCCCCCCTGGTCATGGGCTGTGTCGTGGTGCGCAACGCCTTCATGCAAGAGCATCCCGAGCTGGTGGAGCAGTTCCTGACTGACTACGAGGCCTCCATCAACTTTATGAACGACCCCGCCAATCTGCCCGTGGCCGCCGAACTGGCCGCCGCCAACGGCATCACCGCCAACGCCGCCATCGCCGCCAAGGCCATCCCCCAGTGCAACCTAGCCTTCATCACCGGCAGCCAGATGCGCGATGCCATTCAGGGTTACTACGAAGTCCTGTTCGAGGCCGACCCCGCCTCCATCGGCGGCGGCATCCCCGACGATGCGTTCTACTATATCCCCTAAGGGGATCATCCGGGCCGCAACCGCCGTCCTGTTTTGGCTGCTGGTATGGCAGCTTGCCGCAGCCGCGGTGGCAAGCCCCCTGCTGCTGCCCGCGCCCCTTGCGGTGTTCGGGCGGCTGGGTGAGCTGGCCGGCACTGCCGCATTTTGGCAGACCGCTCTGTTGAGCTTGGGCCGGGTGGCTTTGGGCCTTTTGTGGGGCATCGTCCTGGGCGTGGTGCTGGCGGCACTCAGCTGCACCTTCCGCTGGGCAGACACCCTTGTGTCTCCCGCCGTGGGTGTGGTTCGTGCCACCCCCGTGGCCTCCTTCATCCTGCTGGTGCTGCTGTGGACCCAGCGAGGACAAGTCCCCGTCATCATCGCCGCCCTGATGGTTCTGCCCATCGTGTACGGCAACGTGACCCGGGGCATTCGGGAGAGTGACCCGAAGCTGCTGGAGTTGGCCCGGCTCTACCGCTTTTCCCGATGGAAAACCATTCGACTTGT
>JAZSAP010000037.1:0-2279 GCA_045601925.1 Lawsonibacter sp. | reverse complement strand
CCGGTGGTCTGGGTTTCCGCGGCTCCCGTAAGTCCACTCCCTTCGCTGCTCAGACCGCGGCCGAGACCGCTGCCACCGCCGCGATGGAGTACGGCCTGAAGAGCGTTGAGGTGTTCGTTAAGGGTCCCGGTGCCGGCCGTGAGGCTGCTATCCGCGCACTGCAGGCTGTGGGCCTGGAAGTCACCATGATCAAGGACGTGACTCCCGTTCCCCACAATGGCTGCCGTCCCCCCAAGCGCCGCCGCGTGTAATCCGGAAGAAGGAGGAATAGATCAATGGCTAAAAACATGCAGCCCATCGCCAAGCGTTGCAAGGCTCTGAACCTGTCTCCTGCTGCCATGGGCTATAACAAGAAGGAAACCAACCGCAATCCCAAGGGCCAGATGCGCAAGAAGCAGTCCGAGTACGCTCTGCAGATGACCGAGAAGCAGAAGGTCAAGTTTGTCTACGGCATCATGGAGAAGCAGTTCCGCTCCTACTACGACAAGGCCAGCCGTATGCCCGGTAAGTCCGGCGAGAACCTGCTGACCCTGATCGAGCGCCGTCTGGACAACGTGGTGTTCCGTCTGGGCTTCGCCATGACCCGCCGCGAGGCTCGTCAGCTGGTCAGCCATGGCCACTTCACCGTCAACGGCCAGCGCGTGGACGTGCCCTCCTACCTGATCAAGGTGGGCGACGTGATCGAGGTTCGCGAGAAGAGCCGCGCTTCCGTCAAGTTCAAGCGCCTGCTGGGCGAGGACGCCGTTGCCGTCAACGTGCCCAAGTGGCTGGACCATGCCAAGAACACTCTGGAGGGCAAGGTTGTTGCCCTGCCCACCCGCGAGGATATCGACTTCCCCGTGGAGGAGCACCTGATCGTCGAGTTGTACTCCAGGTAATTCATAACCCTCGACCATTGGTAAGCTGAATAAGGCGGCAAAATGCCGCCGCGAAAAGGAGGGTAACATCGCATGGTAGAAATCGAAAAGCCCCGCATTGAATGTGTAGAAAATCCCGGTGAGAATTCCTACGGCAAGTACGTAGTCGAGCCTCTGGAGCGCGGCTATGGTACCACCCTGGGCAACTCCCTGCGCCGGATCCTGCTGTCCTCTCTGCCCGGAACCGCGGTCACCTCTATCAAGATCGCCGGTATCCAGCACGAGTTCTCCACGATCCCCGGTGTGAAGGAGGATGTTACCGAGATCGTCCTCAATGTCAAGGGTATCATCGCCAAGCTGCACAGCGAAGGCGTGAAGACCGTTTACATCGAGGCTGTCGGTCCCTGCACCGTCACCGCCGGCGACATCAAGGCTGATGCCGAGGTGGAGATCCTGAATCCCGAGCTGCACATTGCCACTCTGGATGTGGATGCCACCCTGAATATGGAGCTGACTCTGTCCCACGGCCGCGGCTACGTCCCCGCCGACAAGAACAAGTCCGCCCAGTCTGTCATCGGCGTGATCCCCGTGGATTCCATCTACACGCCTGTTGTTAAGGTCAACTACACCGTGGAGAACACCCGCGTGGGCGATGCCACGGATTATGACAAGCTGACCCTGGAGGTCTGGACCAATGGCACCATCGACGCCCGGGACGCCGTGTCTCTGGGTGCCCGCATCCTCTGCGACCACTTCACCCTGTTCACTGACCTGTCCGAGACTATGGGCAGCCAGTCCACGGTGGTGGATAAGCCCAACGCCGAGCAGAGCAAGGTGCTGGACCTGACCATTGAAGAGCTGGACCTGTCCGTCCGTTCCTTCAACTGCCTCAAGCGCGCAAGCATCAACACGGTTGCGGATCTGATCTCCAAGACCGAGGAGGAGATGATGAAGGTGCGCAACCTGGGCCGCAAGAGCCTGGAAGAGGTCATCAACAAGCTGGACATGATGGGCCTGAGCCTGTCCAAGGAAGAGCAGTAATTGCTCCCCTGTCGGCATGACCCATATTGGTACCGCGTGAGGGGTATGTAACGTTCCGCCCTCACCCACGGCGAACGCCGTCCGCGCTGCGGGGGACCGGGCCGAAAGGCCGAAAGAACGAATTTTGAATGGATCTCGCCACGCGAGGTCGAAGGAGAGTTTACTATGTCTCTGAAGAACCGTAAACTGGGCCGCACCAGCGACCAGCGCAAGGCTATGCTGCGCGCCATGGTTACCTATCTGCTGGAGAACGGCCAGATCAAGACCACCGTCACCCGCGCCAAGGAAGTCGCTCCCGTGGCGGAGAAGATGATCACCCTGGCCAAGACCAACAACCTGGCCTCCTACCGTGCCGCTCTGGCCTACATCACCAAGGAAGAT